>CAVHTI010000023.1:4809-30729 GCA_963638805.1 Anaerobutyricum sp. | reverse complement strand
ATATTGCGCTTCATTCGGTTCAATTCCTGAATAATCAAGCCTAATTCGCTGCGGTTATAAGGCGGAACGTCCTCAATCGCATAATTTTTTTCTGTAAGCGAAGTCGAAATGGAAGAAATCTGCCTCAAACAGGTTTTAACATCGTTTATAAGCAATGCCACGACTACAAAAAAGTAAATCGCAGAATAAATAATGTTAGGAAGAAGTTTTTTCATAAGACTTGAAGAACCTTCCGCAGCATTTTCTGGAACTAAAATAATTGAACTCAAAACTGCGAGTGTTCCAAAAAGCGCAAACATAAGAGTCATCATATTTCTTTGAGAATAATCAATGGAAATTGTTTCTTTACGAAACGGAATATGAGGAATTCGTGATTCCCACAAACGAGTTGCAATTACATAAAACGCAAGTGATGCCTGAAAAATACAGCCAACAAAAAACAACATTATAGAGAGATTCGGATTTTTTTCGTGAAATCCTGCAAGCTGTATTTTGTTTGCATTTACAACAAAACAGGCAATAAATCCGTTGAAAATTCCTGTTATACAAAGCGGAAGAATAATATCTAAAACAAGAATCAGTTTGAATTTTTTAGAAACATAATCAGCACTTTCCGGAGTTCCGTTGTAACCCTTTACGATTTTTGCAAGAATCACAGTCATAATGGTTCCAACAATCAGAGAAATAAAAATAACCCCGATAATTGGGCTTTTGAAAAAAAGAAAATACGCTTCCTCTTTTGTAAAAAGTCCAGATGTAATAGACATTGGATACGTTTCAAAGTAAGGAGCAATGTAAACTAAAATCAACATCAGGTAGTGATACCACTCAATTTTCCCATATTTGTTTTCTGCCATCTTTATGAATCCTCCTGAAAAATTGTAGTCGTTGTAAAATTTACAATATTTTATTGTACCATACATTTTAATACAGCATAAATAATTTTTAAGATTTGGAATTTTCAAAGGTAGCGCGTCAAAATGACTCATTTTATAACACGAAAAATTCTGATGTATCAAAATGACACGGATTTTTTTAGAAAAAATACAATTGAGTCAAAAAATCAAAAAAATGACGCTGTATATAATCATAAAAATCAAAATCGGCAATAAAAAAATGTTAAAAAATAAAAAAAATCAAAAAAATATGAAATTTTCAAACTTGGCACGTTATTTGCTAAATATAGTGTATAAAGCATTTAATTATACGGAGGCTTGAAAATGAATTATGATGATGAAATCCTTGGAATGTATCTTAACGAAGTAAAAAAGATTCCATTACTTTCCCACGAAGAAGAAACCGAACTTGCTTTAAAAGCACAGAAAGGTGATCAGAATGCAAAAGACAAAATTGTAAAATCAAATCTCCGATTTGTTATTAATGTTGCAAAAAAATATCAGAATCACGGTCTGGATCTTACAGATTTGATTAGCGAAGGAAATATTGGACTTCTTACCGCAATAGAAAAATTTGATGTTTCAAAAGGTTATCATTTTATTTCTTATGCTGTCTGGTGGATTCGTCAGAGCATTTTGAAGGCAATTTGCGAAAAGAGCCGTGCAATCCGTCTGCCGTTGAACCGTGCAAATGAACTTGTCCAGATTGAACATGCCCGCAAAACTATTCACGGCAAAAAAACTGAACAGGAAGAATTTGAAGAAGTTGCAAAAATGCTTCACATGGATGCTTCTCACGTTCGCGAAATGGTAAATATCAGTCGTGAAATGGTTTCTCTTGATGCAGAAATTAATTCAAAAGACAGCGAACATACTTCAGTTGCAGATTTCCAGGAAGATGAATTAAATGACCGCCCTGATGAATTGATTATGACTAAAGCTATGGCAGAAGATATTGAAAAAGTACTTTCAACTCTCAGACCTGGCGAGGCAAAAGTCATCAGAATGAGATACGGTCTGAACGGTTCAAAACCAATGTCATTAAAAGAAGTTGGCGATGAATGTAATCTCACAAAGGAAAGAATCCGTCAGATTGAAAAACACGCAATTGTAAGACTTCAGCATCCTACAAGAGCAAGAAAACTTGTTGATTACGCTGCATAATTTTAAGGGCGTCTCTGAAAAACGGAGGCGCCTTTTTTTTGTCAGATTCAAAATGAAGATTAAATTGCCTGTATTTGTTATACTAAAATCAGTATGGACATTCAAAATTATGACTACATAATCATCGGGGCGGGGCCAGCGGGACTTGCCGGGGCACAATATGCGGCGCGCGGGGGATTAAAAACTCTTGTGCTTGATTCTGGCAGTACTCAGGTGCTTCAAATTTCAGAATTAGAAAATTATCCGGGAGTTTTTCCTTTGGTAAACGGCGCTGATTTTATGAAAAAAATGAAAAGTCAGGCCGAATCTTTTGGTGCAAAAATCGTAATTGCAAATGTAACTTCCATAGATAAAACCGGCAGCGAATTTGTTGTTTCAACTTCAAAAAATTTGTATAAAGCGCCTTACGTTTGCCTTGCGACTGGCGCAGTTCATAAAAATCTGGGAATTCCCGGCGAAAAAGAATTTACCGGCCGAGGCGTTTCTTATTGCGCCGTTTGTGACGGTCCATTTTTCAAAAACAAGAAAATTTTTGTAGTTGGCGGCGGCGATTCTGCGTGCAGCGAAGCAATTTATCTTTCCACAATTTCAAATGACGTAAAAATTATTCACCGGCGGGATTCTTTCAGGGCGCAAAAAGCTGTTTCTGATAAAATGCTTGCAAAAGGCGTTGTTCCAGTTTTTGACACGGTTGTAAAATCAATAAACGGAAGTTCAAAAGTTCAAAGTCTAACCTTGCAAAATGTAAAATCAGGGCAGATTTTTGAAGAACCGGCCGATGCAGTTTTTATTTTTACGGGAATGATTCCTCAAAATAATCTTGTTGAAATCCTAAAAAAAGATGAAAACGGTTATATTGTGACTGACGAAAAGATGGAAACTTCAATGCCGGGCCTTTTTGCAGCCGGAGACATTCGTTCAAAATCATTCAGGCAGGTTGTTACCGCCGTTAATGATGGTGCCGTTGCCGCTCATACAGTTTGTGAATTATTCAGAAAATAAAATGATTTCAAGATTTAAGAATTTTTTAAGATTTTTTGTATTTTTTTCAGGATTTTTTTGTGTTCCACTTTTTGCTCAGAGCGTAAATTTCTGGACAAAAATGGAAAATGAAGAACTTGCCCGCGAAATCACGGATCAAATGACGGACGCGGAACTTTTGTCCCAGACGTTTATGTTTGGCTGGGCTGGCGCAGAACCTCCGGAGCTTTTGTATCAATGGGTTGAACGTGGCCTTGGCAGTGTTAAGGTTTTTGGCTGGAACACGGACGACATTCATCTTGTCGCAAAATCTGTGAGTTCTTTGCAGCAAAAAGCGTCTCAGGGAAGATTTAAAATTCCTCTGTTTGTTGCAACTGATCAGGAAGGTGGCTGGATTCGTCACGTAAAGGGCGACACTTCCATTACGCCGGGAAATATGGCAATCGGGGCGTCTGGCTATCCGGCTGATTCCTGGTACAGCGCATATTACATTTCAAAAGAAATTCGTGCGCTTGGAATAAATATGAATTTTGCACCGACGGTGGATCTTTTTACAAATCATCAGTCATCAATTATTGGTACGCGTTCTTTTGGTGATGATGGCGACAAGGCCGGAATTTTGGGCAGTGCATTTTGTTCAGGAAGTCTTGCGGCGGGCGTAATTCCAACGGTAAAACATTTTCCGGGGCATGGCGACACAAGTATAGATTCTCACGGAAAACTTCCTGTAATTGACGTTGATTTTGAGACCTTTAAAAATCGTGAACTTGAACCTTATTATTATCTGATAAAAGAAAAAGTGCCGGCGGTAATGTCCGGTCATCTGACTTTTCCTCAAATTGAATCAGGCGGAGTTCCGGCATCCCTTTCAAAATATTTTCTGACGGATCTTCTCAGAAATCAGTTGGGCTACGAAGGTTTGATTATTACGGACGACATCACGATGGTCGGGGCAACAAGTTACGCGAACACTCTTTCTAATGCCTTTAAACTTGCAATTCAGGCCGGAAATGATATTGTGCTTTCTTCTCAAACTGCAAAACTAAACGAAGCCTTGTGGACAAAAAATCTTGAGGCAATGACAGAAGATGAAGAATTCAGAGCGCGCGTAAAAGATGCCGCCTACCGCGTTATAAAAGCAAAACTTGAATATTTTAAGGAAAATCCAAATTGCGCGCCACTTTACCCGGATCCTGACACAATTGATGAACAGGTGCCTGATAAAGAAGGCGAGGAGTTTTTTCTTGAACAAGCCTGCCGTTCAATCACGATTACAAAACAGGGCAGTGCTGTGCCACTTTCTTCTGAAAATTCCGAAAAAATATTACTTGCTGGTTCTCTGACTTCATTTTTCACGGCCGGAAAGTTGCGTTTTCCAAATGCTGGGGAATTTCATTACAAATATGACATCGGGCCAAACGAAACTCAGTGGGATATTGATAATCTTCCGGCAATAATCAGAAATTACGATACAATCATTTTTTGCGTTTCAAGCGAAAATCATAAAAAAGTTGTGGAAAGTCTGCGAAAATACGGAAAAAAAATAATCATCATTTCTACAATGTCGCCGGTGCTTACGGAAAGTCTTGATTGGGCAGATACAATTCTTGTTGGCTATAGTTGGCGCTGTGATTTTACAATGGAAGCAATGATTAGCGCTATTGCCGGGGAATTTGTTCCAGAAGGAACTTTGCCGTACGAAGAATAATCCGCTGACCATACCATTTTTTGGGGAGAAAATATGAGTGAACGATGTTTCAGATGTTTTAAACCGCTTTCCGTGTGCCTTTGCAAATATACCCGCGAAATTGATTCGGGAATAAAATTTGTTTTTTTGATGCATCCAAAGGAGGCCAAAAGGCAGCGCACTGGGACGGGCAATCTTTCGCATATTTCTTTAAAAGATTCAGAAATTATTGTCGGACTTGATTTTGCAGAAAATACACGACTTCAGCAGTTACTTAGTGACGAACAATATTTTCCGGTTATGCTTTATCCCGGCGAAAATGCCTGGAATGCCAAAAAAGAAGGTTTTGCACAAACTCTGGGAAGTAAAAAACTCCTCGTTCTGATTCTTGATGCCACGTGGTTTTGCTCAAAAAAAATGATAGAACACAATCCGTTTTTGCTTGAACTTCCGCGCCTTTCTTTTTACGGCGATTATCGTTCAATTTTTACTTTTAAACACGAACCGCGCCCTGAATGTGTGTCAACAATAGAATCCTGTTATTATCTGATAAAAGAAATGCAGACAATTGATGTCGTCGATAAATCTGTAGACCCCGAACCGCTAATGAACGTTTTTAAACAAATGATAAAACTTCAGTTAACCGCCGAAAATGAACGAATTTTAGGACTTCGGCCACAGTCGCACAGTTATGACGGGGTTTATAAAAAATTGAAAGAAATACCAGAATTCTGATAAAATCAAAGCAGATGAAAAATAAATTCTTGAAAATTCAGATTTTGATTTTTGTTCCTCTTTTTTTTGCCGGATGTTCCGTAAAATTTGATCAAGCGCCGGTCGTAGAAGATGTGATTCCGGAATTTATTTTTCAAAACACAAAACTTTCGCGCTATCAGGACAAAAAACTTTTATCGGAAGTTGAAGCAGAAAATATTGAACAATATAAAAATTCAAATTCAACTTATGCAAAGGGCGTAAATTTCAAATCCTACAACGAAAATGGCGAAACTGACAGCGAAGGTTCCTGCGGTTATCTTTTTGCGGACACAGACAAAGAACTTTATGAACTTTTTGACGGAATTGAAGTGAACGCTAATTCTGAAAATACAAAATTTACCGCTGACCGCCTAAAGTGGAATTCAAAATCCGAACAGCTTACCGGCGACGTAAATGACACGGTTTATATTCAAAAGGACGGAACAATAATTTCCGGCACAGGATTTTCTGCCAGCGGAGTTAGCAAATCCTTTACTTTTAACGGAAATGTTTCGGGAGAAATTGAAACTGATGAAGAATAAGATTAAAAAACTGATTTTGATTTTTACGACCGGATTCTTCTGTATTGCGGCAACTTTTGCGGAAAAAATCACGTTTTCTGCGCAGATTATGTCAGGCAAAACCGGTGGCAGTGACACCGCAACCATTCTTGAAGGTGATGCCTACATAAAAACTTCCTCAATAGAAATAAAAGCCGACTCCATAGAATTAAGTGGCGATAATTATCGTTTTATAAAAGCGGAAGGAAAAGTCAGCGGTTCAAGCATAGAAAGTAAAATGGATTTTGATTGTGAATCACTTTCGTTTGACCGCACAACAAATATTGCAACCCTTACCGGCAACGTAAATCTGACGGATAATGCCAACGACGTAAAAGCAAATGCCCAGGTAATTGAATATAATCAGGCAACAGGACTTGCAATTCTTCAGATAAAAGTGAATCTGACTCAAAAAAATAACGTTTGTACCGCGTCTTATGCAGTTTATCAGCAAAATAAGCAGCTTTTGGAACTTTCCGGAAATGCACAGGTAAAACAGGGCCAGGATACTTTTCGCGCTCAGATGATTACTTTGAATCTTGAAACTCAGGATATCACTCTTGATGGCAACGTAAAAGGTTCAATTACAGAACAAAAATCTGATGATACACAAAATCAGGAAACTCCACCGTCCGACGAAAATGCCCCGTCCGCACCGCAAACAGAAAATCCTCCACCAGAATCGGAGTCGGGTGAAAAACGCCCCGTAAATGAAAATTTTCAGCCAAAAACTGAAACTTCAGAAAAATCAGAATAAAACAGGAAAAAATATGTTTGGACTTTTCAAAAAAAATAAAAATACGGAAATTAGTGCCACATCGGCAACCACCAGCGGCGCACCGGAAACTAGCGGTACACCGGCAACCACCAGCGACGCACCGGAAACTAGCGCCACACCGGCAACTAACGGCGACGCACCGGAAACTGACGGTACACCGGCAACTACCAGCGACGCAACGGAAACTAGCGCCACACTGGCAACTACCAGCGACGCACCGGAAACTAGTGCCACACCGGCAACCACCGGCGACGCACTGGAAACTAGTGCCACACCGGCAACTACCAGCGACGCACCGGAAACTAGCGGTACACCGGCAACCACCGGCGACGCACTGGAAACTAGTGCCACACCGGCAACTAACGGTACCGCATTGCAGCCTGGCGACCACGTTCTGCACGTTTCCAGCCTTTACAAACAGTTTGGACGCAAAAAAGTTGTGCGGGGCGTTGAACTCACAATGCACGTTGGCGAAGTTCTTGGACTTTTGGGGCCGAACGGCGCGGGAAAAACCACCACTTTCTACATGGTCGTAGGATTTTACCGTCCAACGCAGGGCGACGTTTTCCTTGACGATAAATGCATCACAAAACTCCCGATGTACAAACGCGCGCGCCTTGGCATTGCTTATCTGCCACAGGAACCGTCAGTTTTCAGAAAATTCACCGTCGAAGAAAATATCTGGTCAATTCTGGAAACTCGCCGCGACCTCACTTATAAACAGAAAAAAGAAAAACTCGAAAGCCTCATCGACGAATTTTCCATCGGCAGAATCAGAAAGCAGAAGGCCTATACACTTTCCGGTGGTGAACGTCGCCGTACAGAAATTGCCCGCTCGCTTGCCATGGAACCGAAATTCCTCTTGCTTGACGAACCGTTCGCCGGAATTGACCCGATTGCCGTTGCGGATATCAAGGGAATTATCCGACTTCTTGCAAAGCGCGGAATTGGCGTTCTGATTACCGACCACAACGTCCGCGACACGCTCGAAATTACCGATCGCGCCATAATTATCAACCAGGGCCAGATTATGATTCAGGGCTCAAAAGACGAAATCCTCCAGTCCGAACTTGCCCGCGAAATTTACCTCGGCAAAGACTTTAATATGTAGGATTTTCATCAGGGCGCCTGCTTTCGTGCGGAATATCGTTTTTATCACAAAATGAAGTTTAAAACCGCACTTCAGCACCAGGCTTTCCGTGGTTCCGCTGTTCGCTTCAAACCCGGCCGGCATAAAAAAACAGGCGTTAAAAAAAACTGCCGGTAAAATCGTCAATTTTCATCAAAAAAAATAAAAATCAACAGATTTGCCGGCCGTGTTCGCGCATTCGCGCGCCACTCCAATCCTTGGCGCAGAGTGTCCAGGTTTTATTTTTTGCCTTTTAATAAACCTTTCAGCGCAGAACCTGCAGAATTCACCGCAGAACTGGTTGCCTCGTCCACTTTAGATTTTGCCGAGTCAGAAAGCATTTTTACGGCCTCGGCCTTCTTTTCTTCAAGTTTTCCAGAAAGCGAAGTTATGTAATCAGAATATTCCGTAACCTTACTGGAAATTTCGTTAAAGTCCCCGATTTTTTCAGAAGCCTCTGCAGAATATTCAGAAATTTTTTCAGAAATCTTTTGTTTTGCGTCGGCAAGAACGTCCGCCATAGAATTTTTTAACGCAAGACTAAAGGAATTCATAAATTTTTTGTCAGCATCTGTCGTCAGCTTCATTATTACGCCGTCATCACTTGTGTAACCGGCTGTAATTCCAAGTTTTACACTGTTTATTCCGCTCAAAGTATTTTCCAAAAGATTAAAAATAAACTCAGGTTCAAAAGAATTTGCCGTCAAACTCATATTGTTAAGATTTCCAGAACCGCCAATTTCAAATCCCTGATTTTCGTAAACTTTAAAATTGAGCGCAAGATTTGCATCCGCAGACTCAAGTCCTGGAACTCCCGGATAATCACCAAAATTACTTGCCGGATAACTTACCGGTAGGCCGGCACACTCGTAATCAAGATTAACAAGCGGAGATTCAGAATAAGAACGGGTATCAATTACAAAATTGCCTTTGTGGTGAATTTTATTTATTTCCATATTCAGCAAAACTGTCGCAGGTTTTCCACTTTTATCCATATCTGTAGAAATGTCAGCGCCGGTAAAATCAAAATTTACCCCGGAACCGGAAATTTTCTTAATCCAGACTTTTGGAGCACTTTCCGTAGCAAAATGCACCGTCCGACCGGAAGCTCTTTCTGTAATTGTGGAAGTTTCCGTCTTAACCTTAGTTTTTTTCTCTTTTGATTTGTTAGTATTTTTCAGTTCAATCAGATAATTTACAGCTTTAACCGCATACGGATAGTATTTTCCAAGAACGGCATAGCCAACATTATTAAAGGTGTCTGTTACGTAATTCTTTAAATCATCAAGACTTACAGAAGTAAGGTCACTTATCTGCTCAGAAACAACATTCTGGTCATGTTTGATTGCAGTTTGCAAATCAGAAGAAATTTCCTTTACAGTGGTAGTGTCGTCCTGAACCATAGTGATTTTCTGTTCAGTTTTAGTTTTAATTTCCTGAATTAAATTGTAGGCTTCCGTAAGAGTTGTAACGGCTTCCTTGATTTTTACAGGATCAGATTTAAGTTCTTCAAGGTTAATTTTAGAAGCGGCTTCGCAGGTTGCCTGAACTTTTTTAATTTCTTCTTCCAGTTCCTTTGGAACGTCCTGATATTTTTTTATCATTTCGCCGGCTTTTGACTGTACATCCTTTGCAACATCCGGAGTTTGAAGCTGGTTATAACAGTTTTCTGCAATTGTCTGAGGATTGTATTTGTCAAAAAGGCCCGTCACAGATTCCGTAAGAACGTTCAGTGCCGCGTCCGATTTTGACTTAAGATTTTTCATAAATTCAGAATTATTTTTCTTTGCCGCCTTTGCAGCTTGTTTTGCGCGTTTTTTTTCAAGTTTTGCAAGACGTTTTGCCGTCAAATCTCCGGAAGTTTTTCTGTCAGTATTTGTTGCAACTCCGTTTACCGAAAGCTCATCGGCAATTACGCGACCTTTTAAAAGTTGAGAAAATTCAAAATCCAGGACGATAGAATCAATCTGGATTAAATTTTTCATTGGTTCGTCTTTGTTTGCAATTTGCAGGCCTTTTAAAGTAAATGACGAATCAGAAAATTTTAAATTCAAATAATCAATGTCAGTTTTTGCCTGAAAAATTGATTCACAGGAATTTGTGATGACCGCACGCAAAATTATATTTTTGGTCAAAGTTACGGTAACGCAGATTGCGCATACAAACACCACGATTGCAATAAGTGGCGCAAGTTTTATTCCGAATTTCTGTTTTTTGATTTCTTTGCAGATTAATTTCAGGCGTTTTCCGTCTTTTTTTGAAAGTTTTGTAGTTTTTGGAACAGAATAAAGGATTTCGCCCTTTTTTGATTTTTCTTCACATTGAACAAAATATGATTCCAGAAATTTTTTATCGTCCGGAATGTAAATTTTTTTGTAAAATTTGTGATTTAATTTTTTTTCAGTGTATTTTTTTGTAAGAATTCGCGGAACTTTTCCCTTTGTGTCAGTTTTTTTTGATTTTTTTACAATTTCTTTTGACTCAGATTTTGCGATTTCCGTGGTATTTGATTTGTCAGTTTTTTTCATAATTTATTTCCTGAAAATTCTATTTTAAAGATGCGCCCAATGCCCCGATTTTTTTTATCAGCGGGAAGGTAGAAATGACTTTTACGATTTTTGTTTTTCTGATTTTTGGAGCAAGAACCGTTCTCCAGACTTTTACAAAAAGTTTTGCAAGAAAATAAAGTGGCGCAAAAAGAATCAAAGAAAAAACAAGTGAACCGCAGACAATTGAATTGTTGATTTTTGTAAAGCTCATCAAAGGAATGTTTAAAAATCCCGAAAAAACTTTTTCCATAAACGAAAGATTTAAAATCCAGTAACCAAAATTGTCAAAAAGCGGGTCCAGAACCGGCGCCAGAATTGAAAAAAGCAGAGTAAAAATTGCAAGACCACCCTTATTTATCCTCAAAAACAGAAATGCAACGGTCAGAATGTACCACAAAAGATTATTTTTTGGCAAAAAGCCCAGAATCATTCCCAGGCAGACGGCGCTGGCAATTTCGCCAGGTTTTGAATTTTTGTTGAGAGCCTTAAAAAAGGCAATGATTTTTTTCAGCAATTAAAATACCTCTTTTGCCCATATTATATTTTAATTTGACAAAAAGTGTATAGTTTTGTTATCATTTAACGGAACATTTTCTACATTTTTAAAATAGGAGTTGAATTATGACAATATTACAGATTGTCTTGTACATTCTTCTTCCTGTTGTTGGAATTGTTCTTGGATGGATTATTCGCTGGATTTATGCCAGATTTCAGTTAACTTCTTCAGAACAGAAAGCTGAACGTGTAAAACAGGAAGCTATTAGAGAGGCTGAAGCACAAAAAAAAGAAATTTTGTTAAATGCAAAAGATGAGCTCATTCGGGAAAGAAATCAGCAGGAAAAGGAAAACAGAGAGCGCAGGGCGGAAGTTCAGCGCTATGAATCAAAAGTAAACAAAAAAGAAGAACTTTTGGATCAAAGAGCAGCAGATTTTGAAAAAAGTGAAAAAGAACTTGCTTCTGCAAAGTCTGCAATGCAAAAACGCGAAGAAGCTCTTGCCAAACAGGAAGAGCAGTACAGAACGGAACTGGAACACATTTCAGGACTTTCTGCACAGGAAGCAAAAGATTTAATCATCAAAAATCTTGAAAACGAAGCCCGCCACGATGCACAGGCACTGATTAACAAGATTGAACAGGAAGCACAACTTACTGCAGAAAAAAAGGCAAAAGATGTTTTAATTACGACAATTCAGAGAATTGCTGCAGAAACTACAAGTGACATTACCGTTACCACAGTTTCTTTGCCAAGTGATGAAATGAAAGGGCGCATTATTGGTCGTGAAGGCCGAAACATCCGAACGCTGGAAACATTGACCGGTGTTGATATTATTATTGACGACACTCCGGAAGCAGTTGTTATTTCTTGTTTTGACCCTGTTCGTAAGGAAATTGCAAAACAGTCACTTGAAAGATTAATTTCTGACGGCCGTATTCATCCGGCACGTATTGAAGAAATTGTCCAGAAAGTTACTCACGAAATTCAGAACAAGATTTATGAAGAAGGCGAACGTGCTTTATTTGACCTTGGAATTCACAACATGAATCAGGAAGGCGTAAGAGCATTAGGTCGTCTTTACTTTAGAACAAGTTATGGACAGAACGTTCTTACACATTCAAAAGAAGTTGCACACGCGGCTTCTATGATTGCTGCAGAAATTGGTGCTGACCGTGAACTTGCAAAGCGTGCCGCAATCCTTCACGATATTGGTAAGGGTGCGGAAGCTGACAGTGATCAGAACCACGCAGAAGTTGGTGCAGAAATGGCTCGTAAAATGGGCGAGGATGCAAAAGTTGTTAACGCAATTGCGGCTCACCACAACGATGTTCCTTCTGAAACGATTGAAGCTGTAATTGTTCAGATTGCTGATGCAATTTCTGCTGCAAGACCTGGCGCACGACGTGAAACAATGGACAATTACGTTAAACGTCTTGAAAATCTTGAAGCTATTGCAGAAGCGTTCCCTGGTGTTGAAAAAGCGTACGCAATTCAGGCCGGTAGGGAATTAAGAATTCTTGTTAATAACGAAAAAATTCCTGACAGTGATGTTAAGGATTTGGCAAAGAATATTGCAAAACAGATTGAAACTGATTTGCGATATCCTGGAAGAATCAGACTTACAATGATTCGTGAAACAAGAATTATTGAATATGCCCGCTAGTTTTAGTGTGTAAACAATAAGAAAGAGGCTGTCTAATAAGTTTAGTGTGTAGTGTCATTCCGACCCTGAAACAAGTTCAGGGTGACGTTTTGGAATCTATACACTAGATATAATGTAGATGCTGAAATAAATTCAGCATGACATTAGTTTTAAGACAGCCCCTTTTTTTTAGAAATTTGCTTTTACGTAAAATGAAAAAAGGTAGTCGTGGCAGTTATTTTTTCTTGGACTGTAATGCCACGCAAACCCGAGAACCGGATAGTTTGCAAAATCTTTATTTTTTGAAAAATTATATTCCAAAAGTAATTTTAATCCGTTGCCCCAGCCAGAAACGCTTTGATTTTGAACAGAATCTTTTAAGTTAAAATAATTTTGTCTGTAAGATGGCGCGTAAGAAATTCCAAAACATAAACCGTTAAGATGCGGATAAATTTTTATTCCAAACGGAAACAAAACATTTATATGATTTGAATAAAGCGGACTTTCGGCGTTGAAAGTCATAAATAAATCGCTGCCGGCAAAAAAACTTACTTCTGGGGCTGCATTTATGTTTAGTTCAAGGGTTGCCCCAAAATTAAACGGAAGAAAATTTCCGACGGATTTATCATTTTCTTGAGTTTCTGAATCTGAATAAACGGCCCCGCCAGTTGAAATTCCGGCCTGAAATGTAAAAAGGCGTTCTTTTGAAAATGCCGTGGTGAATAAAAGTAAAAATAAAATGACAAAAGTGATTTTTTTCATTGACGAAGAATAATTTTATGGTGCCTGGCGCGTAAGGGATTGTAACAACCGCGAAGTTTTTTTCAAAAAACGAAGCGGAAGCCCACAGCGGCACTATTTGTGCCGCGAGGACTTTGTAGGCGAAGCCGGAATTGTGGAAAGCCCGGCCCGCAGGGATACGCCCGAATTCTAATCTTTAAGATAAATCAAGGCGCCAAGAATAATTAAATGAGTTGCGACCTGATAAAGCCACTTGAGGAATGAATTGCGCAAAAGGCTGATTCCGCTTGAACTTGAAAGAAAATCGATGAGGACGATAGCTACAATCCAGACAATCATGATGATGATGTGAAGAACGTTGCCGAATGTACCGAAAACGTCGCCAATAAAGAGCGAAAGAATGAGGAAAATGCCCGCAATTAATTCAACTACGCCGTAAGAAATGACTAAAATGTTTTCTAATGTGCGGTTTTGAATGATTGATTTGATTGCTGCGGCACCGGCGTCACCACCGCTGACCCAACTCCAGTTGCCAAAGCCGGCCAAAACCCAGATTCCTGAAATTGCAAGGAATAAACCGAGTGCGAGCTGCAGAATTAATCTGCCAAGTGATAAATGTGTTTTTGACATAAAATTTAACCTCCGATTGTTAATTATGTGCAAGAAAATTTTATCTGTAAATTATCTGTAAACTACGTGAAAAACCTGGAAAACAAGTTTTATATCTGGGCTGAAAGTAAATCCCAGAATGTCGCCTTCATCTTCAAGACTTTCCTGCTTTTTTTCGCGCCATTGCTGTAGATTTTCGTCTTCGCCTTCTTTTTGAGCCATTCCCCAGGTAATTTCATTAAAAGGCAGAATGTTTACGCTGTCAAGTTCTATTACACAACGAGGATTTCCGGCGCGGTCAAGAACAATGTAAAGTTCACCGGAAACTGGCAGCGGTTCCATGTCAATTTCGTAACTGGCATAACTTGAAAAAAATGCTGTTTTTTTGCCACCAAGCACAAGAGAAACCAGTTCGTCGCCGACAAAACCTTTTGCTTCAAAAAAAAGATCGCCGGCACATTTTTCTTCAGGATCTCTGCCGGTTTCTTTTAAAAATTTGTTCCAATATTCATCTAATTCTGTCATCTCAACTCCTATAAAACACCGAGTTAACGCGCGGTTTTATTTTTTGCAAAGCATCATGATAAACGCAACAATAAAAAACACGGCAGGCAAGATTACGCAGATAAGGCTTGAAATTGGAATTCCAAAAACTGTGAATCTTGATGACGTAAAAATGCCAAGATGTTCCATTAATTGAAAAACCAGCGCGGCATAAGATAAGAGAAATCCGCCGACCATAAACATCCAGCCGGGTTCACGGGTTTTTGACATAAGAAGAATTGCAAGAAAACTCACAATTCCGCCTGCGGCAAGTTTGATTATAAACAGTAAAAGTTCTGAATTCATAAATTACTCTAATTAATTGTCGGAATCAGAATAGAAAAGGTGAGTTTTTGAGTTTTGAAAATACACCTTTGTCTGCACCGTAAGGGACAATTGACGGATTGTTGTAGTCAGGATTTATGCAGATTCCGCAATCCATGCAATGAAGAACAAAATCGTTATATTTTTCGGCCGGGATTTTTGGATAAAGGTAAGGGCCTTTTCTTGTCCAGTATTTTGTGAGCACTGGGTCATAAATAAACCAGTCTTTTTCTTCCCGGATTTTCTGAGCTTCAATCAAATCGTAAATTGAACGTGCCACGGCAGAT
This sequence comes from Anaerobutyricum sp., assembly GCA_963638805.1. Taxonomy (GTDB): domain Bacteria; phylum Spirochaetota; class Spirochaetia; order Treponematales; family Treponemataceae; genus Treponema_D. The sequence goes on along the minus strand of CAVHTI010000023.1, from coordinate 15,586 downwards.
TCAAGCGGAAACGGAATTTTTTCTGAATCAGCGGGAGTTTGCACGTCAGAAACAGAAGTTTTTACGGCAAGTATAAAAAGATTATCAGTCCAGGGAAGAGGAGGCGCAAATACAACGCAATCTACGTCCTGCCAGTTGATTTTTTCAGGCGACCACGGACGGTAAAAAGATGTATTTTCCGGAGAAAAGAGAATGGCGGCCTTTATTGCAGACGCGCGTGAAGAAAAATAAAAAATCTGGCGCGTTCTGGTATTATTTTTTTGCGGACCGTCTAAAAGTTCACCGACCGCTTTTTGTACGCGCGGATAATCTTCCGTAATGTAAGAACCTGTAATTCCGCGGCTCAAATTATTTTTGAAATAGGTAAAAGCCGCTCCGCCCTGCCAGCCTAAAATTGCACGGCCGTTTTCCAAAAACAAGTCTGTTAAACGAATGCCTTTTTTAGTGTACAAAAAACAATTTTTTGCGCGTGTAACAACGCCGTAGCGATTATAAATTTCTTTAGAATATTCAGAAAGATTCATTTTTATTTCCCATTTTCAAAATCAGTTTTAAAAACTGAAAATTTTAGAGTTTTCCGTAAGTAAAACAAATCTGATTGTTTTTTATTTCTGCCGTTACAGAACCGCCTTTTTCAAGTTTTCCGAACAAAACTTCATCGACTAAAGCATTTGCAAGTTTATCGTCAATAATTCTTGCAATATTTCTTCCGCCAAATTCCTTTGAATAGCCTTGCTCCGTAAGATAAGACACGCAGTCATCAGAAACATTCAGAAGGACTTTTTTGGCTTTCATGCGTTCTGAAAGTTTTTTGATTTCTTTACGACAAATCATTTTTGCAACTTCCATATCAAGATAATTGAACGGAATGACGGCGTCCAGTCTGTTTCTGAATTCCGGCGGGAATTCTTTGTTAACGGCTTCTGTCAGCGTTGCTTCGGCACTTTCAAAACTTTGAGTTCCAAAACCAATTCCCGGACGTTCAATATCGCGGGCACCGGCATTGCTGGTCATAATAATTATGCAGGAACGGAAATCAGCTTTACGCCCCTGATTGTCGGTTAACTGGCCATAATCCATGACTTGAAGCAGCACGTTGTAAATATCCGGGTGGGCCTTTTCAATTTCATCAAAAAGAATTACGGAATGAGGATTTTTTCGCACGTCAGTTGTGAGCTGGCCGCCTTCTTCAAATCCAACGTAGCCCGGCGGGGAACCAACAAGGCGGCTGACGGTGTGCTTTTCCTGATATTCACTCATATCGTAGCGCAAAAGTGGTTCGTTCAGGATTTTTGAAAGAGTTTTTGCAAGTTCTGTCTTGCCACAACCGGTTGGACCGACAAAAAGATAGCACGCTTCCGGCTTTTCAGGATTTCTAAAACCGGCGCGGGCTCTTTTTACTGCCTTGCCAAGTATTTCAACGGCCCTTTCCTGTCCAAAAATATCCGCCATCATTGTGTTTTCAATATTTTTGAGCGCTTCTTTTTCGTTTTTCTGGACAGTATCAATCGGGAGTTTTGCAATTTTTGCGGTAATTTTTTGAATAACGGCCGGCGTTACTGTTGCGTGAACTGTTTTTTCAACTGGGACAATCTGATTTTGAGAATCAGTGGCAGTATTTTCATTATTTTCTGAATCAGGATTTTGAATTTCCGTCTGAAAATTTAAATCCGGAAGTTCAGGGGCAGGTTTGTTTACGTTCAGAAGGCCTTTAAATCCGCCGTTTTTCATAATGTGCATGTAAGAGCCGGCTTCGTCAATAATATCAATCGCCTTGTCCGGAAGTCTGCGGTCCGCCATATATTGCACAGAAAGTTTGACGGCAGCTTCTACGGCGCCTTTGGTATAATTTACGTTGTGGAATTTTTCGTATTTTGGCAAAAGACCGTTCAGAATTTCTATAGTTTCTTGAGCGGTCGGTTCAACAATGTCAATTTTCTGGAAACGGCGCGCAAGGGCACGGTCTTTTTCAAAATTCTTTGAATATTCTTCGTAGGTCGTAGAGCCAATAAATTTTACTTTTCCGGAACTGAGCACAGGTTTTAAAAGATTTGCGGCGTCCATTGTCGTGTTTCCGTTTGTTCCGGCGCCCATAATCATATGAATTTCATCAATAAAGAGGATAGTTTTCTTTTTTTGCTTTAATTCATCAATGATAGACGTGAGCCTTTCTTCAAAATCGCCGCGAAATTTTGAACCTGCCAGCAAAAGTCCCAAATCAAGAGAATAAATTGTGTATCCTTTTAAAATATCCGGGACAAGACCTTTGACAATGCGCTGGGCAAGCCCCTGCGTGATTGCAGTTTTTCCGACGCCGGCATCGCCAACGTGCAGCGGATTATTTTTTGTACGGCGGCATAAAACCTGAATTGTCCGTTCAATTTCTGTTTCGCGGCCTACAAGCAGGTCATATTCGCCTTTCTGGGCCATTTCGGTCATATTTACGGTAAAACGCTTTAATCCGCCCTTATTGTTCGGACCTCTTTCTGACTGCGGGTCAAATTCAGAATCAGAATCCACAGACGGATTATTTTGACGTCTTTTTTTATTTGCCGGTCTAAATTTAGAAATATTTTCCAAAAGTCTGAGTTTATCAACGCCGTTTGATTTTAAAAAGTACGAGCAATAATTTTCACTTTCTTCATACATGCTCACAAGAATGTCTGTGATGTCAATCATGTCGTTTTCTGCAGAAATGCAGTGAAAAACCGCTCTGTTCATCATTGCCTGGAATCCCGCAGATTCTACCGGCATTTTTATGAGGGACGGAATTGTGTTTTTTGAAATAACCGGGATTTTTGTTTGAATGTACTCGGCAACGTCAATTTGCAGGTGATTATAATCCGCGCCACTGTCATAAAGTAAATGTTCAACAAATTCATCTTTTAGTGCAGTTGCAAGCACGTGTTCGGGAGTAAAAAACTGATGATTTGACTGTTTTGCAAGAGTGAGTGCTATTGAAAGAATTTTTGTGAGTTCGGGACTGACCCGCATTTGTCGCACAGTGCCTTTGTCTGAATTACTCAATTTCTACCCTCAAAGGAAAACCGTTTTTGCGCGCAATGGTTTTTGTAAGATTTGCCCGTGAAACCGCAATATCGTAAGTGTAAGTTCCGACAATTGCAGAACCTGATTCGTGAACCTGGAGCATAAGTTTTTCTGCTTCTACAGACGATTTGTCAAAAATCGAAATTAAAACGTCCGTTACAAATTCCATGGTCGTGTAATCGTCATTGTAAAAAATAACTTTTTTTTCCGGAGGCAGTTTAAAGGTTGTATCTTCTGCAAAACCTTCGCCAGAAGTCTCTCCGCTATTGATTAAGTCACTCATAACGTAAATATAACATATTTTTGACTGATGGTGTATAATTTTGAGCATGAAGAAAAAAATTAAAATAAGTCTGAAGTTACCTTTTAAATTTTCTTATGACGCGCCAATCACGCTGACTTTTGTTTTTCTTAGCATTTTTTTGTGTATTTTGAATTCTGCGGCATTCAAAGGCAATCTTGATAATTATTTTTTGGCCTCTCCGACTTCTGCTGGCGGTACAATGCCTTTTGATTTAAAGAATTTTGCTTCTTACGTAAAATTGATTTTTTATTTTCTGGGGGCTGCCGGTTGGACTTCTTTGTTTGCAAATTTACTTTTTGTGCTTTTGCTTGGTCCGCAGATTGAAGAATATTATGGTTCCGTGATTATTGGAATTATGATGATTGTTTCTTCGCTTTTTTCTGGGGTTTTGAACGCCTGTTTCTGTAAAATGCCGTTGCAAGGCCCTCTTTCTGTTGTTTTTATGCTGATTTTTTTGAATGCATTTATTTCTTTTTCCAAAAAGAAAGTGCCGTTTTCATTTTTTGCAGTTTTTATTCTTTATATTTTATTTTTGATTTTTGAAATGAAATCTGTAAAGCAGTCTGCGCTTTCTACGGATGGCAAAGAAATTTTAGTGAATGTTTTTACTTCCGGGGAAATTGCGTTAAAAATTGCCGTTTGTTTTGCCGGCGGGCTTTGCGGAAGTCTTTTTGCATTCCTGGCTTCGCCAAAAACACGAGCAACAAAAAAGAGCGAAACTTCCGAGAAAAAAAATCTTAAAACTTCTGCGCAAGTTCTTTCTGATTCTGATAGTCCGCGGTTTGCAAAAAAATCTGATGACGAGGACACAGTCGTTGGTACAATAAAATTTGACTGATTGAACAAAAAATTAACATTTGTGCTTCGCGCGCAAAGGATTGGAGCAACGCCGTAAGGCGAACACGCACGGCTTGGACAAAAAAAATCCGTGAGGACAGAAAATAATGTCTTTACGGATTTTTTATTTTTTGCAAAAAGTTTTTGCCGTGCGGGTTTGGAGGCGAATGCCGGAATTGCGGAAAGCCTGCGATGTTTTGTTCTCCAATAAAAGAAGATTGGAAACAAAACTCGGTAGTGAGCAAAGCGAACGTAGTTTTGGTTTACCAAAATGCGCCCTGAAAATAAAAAAAAGCCCCGGAAAAAATCCCGGAGCTCTGCTCTAAAAAAATAATTTATGCGGTTTTAACTAATTAAAAATCGGGCGGACGCGTTTTACAGTGTCGCAAGCTTCAAGTTTTTTGATAATTTCGTCGCTGACCTTGCCGTCCACGTCAATAATGTTGTAAGCAATGTCTCCGCGGGCCTGATTTATGAACGCTGCAATGTTCAGTTTTGCTTCGCCAAGAATTGTAGTGAATTTTGAAATAATATCCGGAACATTCTGATGGCTGATGCAAAGACGAGTACCACCGGTAGGAATTGGGTTGTCTGTAGTTGTTTTTGGAAAGTTTACAGAGTTAACGATAATTCCTTTTTCCAGGAAGTCTTTAAGTTCGTTGGCAGCCATAACTGCACAATTGTCTTCTGCTTCCGGAGTTGAAGCGCCAAGGTGAGGCATAACAATTACTTTTGGATTGTTCAAAAGTTCTTCTGAGGCAAAGTCTGTAATCATACATTTGATTTTGCCACTGTTCAGGGCTTCAAGAACGTCTGCGTTGTTTACAAGTCCACCGCGCGCAATGTTTATGAGGCGCACACCGTCTTTCATTGCTTTTATTGCAGTTGAGTTAATCATTCCTTTTGTGTCGTTTGTCTGAGGAACGTGAATTGTGATGTAATCTGACTTTGCATAAACGGTGTCCAAAGTTTCTGCAATTTTTACGTTGTGATCAAGGGCGAGGGCAGCCTTAACAGAAAGAAATGGGTCGTAACCTACAACGTCCATGCCAAATTTGAGCGCGAGGTTTGCAACCATTGCTCCGATTGCGCCAAGTCCGATAACGCCGAGTGTTTTGCCTTTTAATTCTGGGCCTACAAACTGTGATTTTCCTTTTTCTGCAAGATCAGGGATTTCGTCGCCTTTGCCTGCAAGGCCATTTGCCCATTTGTTTGCATCAATGACAGGGCGGCTGGAAAGTAACAGCGCGAGCATTACAAGTTCTTTTACGGCATTTGCATTTGCACCCGGAGTATTAAAAACTACAACTCCTTTTTCTGTAAGTTCAGGAATTGGAATATTGTTTGTTCCGGCACCGGCGCGGGCAACTGCCTTTACTGTGTCAGAAATTTTCATTTCGTGCATATCTGCAGAACGAACAAGATAAGCATCTGGATTGTTCATATCAGAAGCAACTTCGTAATTATCGCGGTCAAGAACATTAAGACCAACTGCCGCAATTTTATTTAAAGTCTGTACTTTGAAAGACATTTTTTTCTCCTATAAAAAGTCAATTGAAAGTCAATTAAGCGTTTTCTTTTGCAAATTTTTTCATGAACTCAACAAGAGCTTTTACGCCGTCAAGTGTCATTGCATTGTAAATTGAAGCACGCATACCGCCAACAAGTCTGTGACCTTTGAGGTTTACAAGGCCTGCAACGCTGGCTTCTTTTACAAATTTATCATTGATTTCCTTTTCTTTTGCTACGGAAACGTCATCTGTTGCGCCTGTAGAATATTTTGTGAGGAAAGGAACGTTCATAAGTGAACGGCTGCCTTTTTGTGCGGTAGCGTGATAAAAATCATTGTTATCAAGATAATTGTAAAGATAATCAGCTTTTTCTACGTTCAGTTTATGAATACCTTTTGCACCGCCATTTTTTTCAATCCAGTGAAGAACTTTGTCCAAAACGTAAATTGTATAGCACGGAGGAGTATTGTACATAGAACCGTTATCAGAGTGAGTTTTGTACATATGCATTGTTGGAGTTCCAGCGCGGCAAGCTTCTGGTTCCGGAATTAAATCTTCGCGGATAATTACGAGGGTAACGCCTGCTGGTGCAAGGTTTTTTTGAGCGCCTGCAAACAAAAGTCCAAATTTTGAAACATCAAGTTCTTCGCTCAAAACACAAGAAGAAATATCTGCAACAAGAGGAATTTTTCCAGTATCAGGGATATATTCGTAGTGAGTTCCCATGATTGTGTTGTTAAAACAAATGTAAGCGTAATCATAGTCGCCTTCAATTTTTTCAACACGAGGAATGTAAGAATATCCCTTGTCTTTTGAAGATGCCACGGTTGTTACATCAACGCCAAGATGTTTTGCTTCGGCAGCTGCTTTTTTAGCCCAGACACCAGTTTCAATGTAAGCGGCTTTTCCTGTATGAATTCCAAGATTTTCTGCAACCATTGCAAACTGAGTTGAACCACCGCCCTGTAAGAAGAGCACTTTGTAATTCTCCGGAACATTCATCAATTTGCGAACCATAGCTTCCGCATCCTGGATAATTGGTTCAAATGCTTTTGAACGGTGGCTCATTTCCATAACAGACTGGCCAGTTCCATTGTAATCAAGCATTTCTGCAGCACATTCTTTTAAAACTTCTTCAGGCAAGCAAGATGGACCTGCACTAAAATTGTAAACACGTGACATTTATAACTCCTCAAAAAATTTGATTTTTATTGTCCTAAATAATAAAACGCAGGGCATTCAAAATAGAAAGATTTTCCACTTTTATGCCTTCCGGAATTTTCAGTACAACGTTTGTCATATTGACGATTCCTTTGATTCCGGCTTTTACAAGACGTTCTGCCATATTTTGAGCATCTTTGTCTGCAACAGTCAGAATTGCGTACTTTATTTTTTCCCTTTTTATCACAAAATCCATTTCGGATGCGGGATAAAGAGGAAAAGTTGAACGGAGAATTTCTACACGGTTAAGATTTGAATCAAACCCGGCCTTTATAACAAATGGACTGTCATAAACCAGATTATTATCAAGTAACGCTGCACCTAAACGGCCAAGACCGGTTATGCAGACATTGTAACGTGCAGCTCCAACATAATCACAATCCGCCAGAAGGCTTACAGCATCTTTGCTATTATTTGGATTTGATATGTCTGGAGACTCAATTTCAAGTACATTTTCAACAGCTTCTTTAAGTTCCTGAACATTGTACCCGTTTGAGATTCCCTTCTTAAAACCAATCAACCATAAATCATGACGTATAAGTGAACTTTTCCAGCCAGAGGAAGCACTTATGTCAACTGATGTTATTTTAGGCGCTGTGCAGCTCTTTAGAATATTTAATAACTGTACAAGTCTTTTTCTGGTTGCATCTGGTAATTTAATTGTGCTCATTATAGGTTTCCAAAATATCAAATTCAATGACGTTTTATTGTAATAAATACAAAAAACAGGAGAATTCTACGGAATTTCAGGGAAAAAATCAATTTATTGTTAAAGTTTTAACACTAAAGACTACAAAAGAGCATTTTAAAGGGCCGTGATTTTATTTTTCACAGCCCTGATTTTTAGTAGTTTGATTCTTCAATGTCAGTTTCAAATTCCTGCTTGTGATTTTCGGCATATTGAACTATGTCACAAAATGTCCAGGCAGAAGGATTCATTCCTGTTGCGTGCTTAAAAAACACAATTTTTGCGGCCAGATCTTTAGTTATTTGTTTGCCTTTAAAGTAAAATTTGTCTGTTTGGAACGGATTGTACCACGGGGTCCACTCAGTTTTGATGCCGGCGTCCTTGTAGGCTTTTTCGTTGTGATAAGTATTGTAGCCCCAGCTTCCACCGTTTAGCATATCAAGTTCTGTTGCTTCTAACATTATTGCATTATTCATAGTTGCTCCTTGAAAAACACCGCGTTAGCGGCAGCACAGGAGGTGCTGAATTCCTCCCATGTTTTGAAGATGTTTTTAGTGTAGAGTCCTTGTGTTGCCACTTGTGAGACAAAATTTTTGTGATTTGCGTGAAACTTGCAGTTGGTGAATGCAAAAGGGATTGTAAGAGCGTGCGTAGCACGAACTTTTGCCGTTTTACAAAGAAATTTATAGGGGGCTGGAAGACACTATATTATCAGCGGGACATAAAATTGCAAAAGTTTGAAGGCGAAAGCCGGAACTCTGAAAAGCCCGGTGCGGAGCGTAGCGGAGCATTTGCCCTGAAAAAAAAGTTAAAAAAAAAGCGGAACCGTAAAAACTAAAAAAAACGGTTCCGCCAAAAATTAGGAGGCTGATTAACTAACGCCTGATGTCAGCATAGGCAACTGTCATTTGCGGTATTATCTGTGTTTCAAAATAAACAGCTACCTGATCTTCAAAAAGTTCATCAAGCATTTTCTGATATTCAAGGATGCTTCCAACGTAATTCAGTGTTACCTGAGGTGTTTTATTGGAACGAACCTTGTTTGTACCTGCGTTATACATTGCAAGTCCGGCAACTTCATTTCCGGCAGTGTCTATGCAAAAGCGCAAGTGCGACATACCATATTTAGAACTGATTTGAGGATTAAAAAAATCTTCTTCAGTTAATTTTGTAAAAGAATTGCTGTTCAGCTGAAAAAGGCCGCGGTCAATAGTGTCATTTGAATTTTTGTGAACGGCTTTGACATTGTAATTGCTTTCTGTGTGAGCAAGCGAAAAAGCAAGTGCCAGTGGAATGTTGTTATTGTCTGCGGCTTCAAGAATTGCGTCAGAAACCTCTTTGTTACCGGCAATCTGGAAGTAAAACCATTCAACTGCGGCACGACTGAGCGGCTGGCGGTAAAGTTTAAGGCCTAAATCGCTGTCGTTAGCAGACGCAAGTTTATATTCGGCATAAAGATCCTGAAAAAGAGGATTAATAAGATTTTCGTCAAAAAGGGATTCCTGATTTTCTTCTTCAGTAGAAGCAACGGCCGGTTCTGTTTCTGTGATTACTGGTTCATTTTCTGGCAGGAAGAAATAAACGGAGAGGGCAATGCCTGCAAGTATGAGACTTGAAAAAAATGCGAAAAACCAGAGATTTGAAACCGAATTAGTTTCATTTTTCATCTGCATTGGTAAACTCTCCACAATCAATTCAAAAATTAATTGACTAGATAATTGCACAAACAAAAAAAATTGACAAGTGAATTTGATGAAAAAAACGATTTTTTTTAGAAAATTTAACGAAAATTATGAAAACGTTGCGGTTTTTTACAGTTTTTTGTAATAATTTGACGCGCGTGACAGATTTTTACGTTTTGATGTATAAAAAGTGCGCGCTACAATCAGATTAATATTTTACAACGTCGTCCGTGAGTTCTGCTGTCGTTTCTGTGGCAAAATAAACGTACTGGGCGTGCTTTATGGCAAGAGTTTCGCGGAATTGAGTTACAGCGACACTGCCCATTTTTAAAAGCTGAGGCGCAAGTTCAAAGCCGGCGACGCTGACACAATCCTTTATGCGCCGTGCCGTGTGATTAAAAGCGTTTACAAAAAGTTCCAGCTGTTCGGGAGTTTCTAAAGGGCGGTCAACTTCTGGCACGATTACGGCAAATTTTCCTTCTGATTCAAGATTTTTGAGCTGTTCGCGCAAAGACGCAAGCAGTTCTTCGTTGTACTGTTCGTCCGCGATTTCTACTTCAGACCATTTTACGTTGATTTTTAAAAGATTTTTTGTGTCAAACGGGGAATTATCCGCAATTTTGTATAATTTATTTTCTTTTACGTAAAAAACAGGATCAAGTTTCATGACAGCCTCATTTTGATTTTGAAAATATTAAAACATTTTACGATTTTATTTTCAATATTGTTGAAAGTGCCGTTAAAATAAAAAAGCCTTTGAGGGACTGACTCAAAGGCTATGATTTTTCTGAAGCAATTTTTACTATTCAGTAAGAATTTTAATAACTTCAGCTTTATCCTGTGTGTTTAAAATTTCCTGACGTTTTTCTGGGCTCTTGAACAAGAGACTTACTTCAGCGAGGAACTGAAGGTGTGGACCAGTTTTGTTTACTGGTGAAAGTGTCATAATGAAAATACGGCAAGGTTCCTGGTCAAGGGAATCAAAATCAACCGGATTATCTGAAATACCAATACAAGCAACTAAATCTGTTACTGTATCAGTTTTTCCGTGAGGAATTGCAATTCCGTGCTTCATTCCTGTAGACATTTTTCTTTCACGGTCTAATACGCATTCCCGGGCAGCAACCTTATCAGTTACTTTGCCTGCCTTGTATAAAACGTCCAGCATTTCGTCTACAATTTCTTCTTTTGTTGTACCTTTAAGATGAAGGTTTACTGTGTCTGTTGTTAAAACTGTTCTCAAATCCATAAGTTTTATGTTATTTTTACTTTCTGAAATTGTCAAGAAAAATCCAACGGTTTGTGTGTAAAATTAACGTTCTTACTTTTTTTCCTGCAATTCTTTTTCTGCGGCGTCAATCATGCCTTGACCCCACCATTCGCAAAGTTCGGCGCGGGCGGCGTCCTTTAATTCGGGGATTACGTTGTCCAGCATTTGCTTGAGATTGCTTTTTGCGTAGTAGCGGGCACTGAATTTTATGACTTC
>CAVHTI010000023.1:0-4097 GCA_963638805.1 Anaerobutyricum sp. | reverse complement strand
ATGACAATTTCCGTGCCGGGAAAATCTTGAGCAGCAACGCTTTCGAGGCAGGCAAGTAAAAAGTTTTGCGTATTAAAAACAGGAATACAAACTGAAATTAAAATCTTTTCTTTTTTGAACATAAAAAGTAAAAAAATATGTCACCCTGAAATAAATTCAGGATGACACAAAGGTTAGTTATAATTAGTTTTAGTATAATCTGTTGAATTAGGAATACTGATCTCTACTTCTGCAGAAGTTCTACTTAATTGATTTTCTGTTGCATTAATATCAAATTCTAAGAAGCCATCCTTATTTGTAAGTGAACCATTATCTTCTGTATTTGTGTAATAGAAACCATCATCTGCAATTACAAGCTTTTTAGGACATATTGCTGCAAAGTAACGAGGACCATAAAATTCTGTCGTAGAAGATTCACTAGGTGTATAGAAATTTATAGTTTTAGAAGTATGTATTGTATCTGCTGTAGTTGTTGTACTAAAACCATAAGAAGTAACAGTATTTGTAGAATCAATCTTACACAACGCTCCTCGGCTATAGTAAGTTTTATCACTCGTAGGGTTTATGTCTTTACTATGCTGTCTCATCAAAACATAAAGATTTTCTGTATCGTTACCAAAACCATCACCAATCTGCATATCTGTAAGGGTAAGGTCATCTGAAATACTTAATTCTGTTGCAAGATTTTTTACAAAAGTTGGTGTAGCAGTTGTTGTAAAGTTTGTTAATTTAAATACATTGTATGCTGCATCTGCAAGGTATACAGTTGTGTCATTTACGGCAATTTTTGTAAAATCAACGCTAGTAGTAATACCTGCAGCAGTTAAAATATCAGACCAAGTTGATGTATCAATAGTTACATTACTATCTGTATTTGTTGTTGATGCTGTAAGAGTTGTAGGATCAAATGCATAAATTTTAGTAGTATATGTCGTTGTACTGTCAGTAGTAGTTGACTCTGTTGCAAGAACATAAATAAGTTTGTTTTTAGTGTCATAGGTAATATCAATGTCGTTTAAGTTGGTAAAAGTAATACCTGTAAGAGCACATTGTAAAGTAGTGTTTTTAAAACTACTACTAGAAATCACTTTAGTCTGTTTTATAAGTTGTAAATAATATGAACTATCACTAGAAACTTTCTTTACAATCCAAAGATTCTGTGAATTATCAAATGTAAATGCTGGACTACTATTGCTTACAGTTAAATCTAATGATGTACCAGAAGAAGCATTTGCATAATCAGCTTCATAAAAGCCATTAGGACTATCATAAGAATCAGTAGTTATATACACTGCACGAGAATAATCTGTTGAGCTGAATGTAAATGTAAATTCTGTAAGATACCATGTGCCGTTAATCTGGACGCTAAGCGAAACTGTGTTTGTTCCATCAAGGTCAACGTATTTTGATTTAGTCGGAATTAACGACATTGTACTGTCTGAACCAACTGTATTGCTATTCAAGAGCCAGCTGTATGCTGTAATTTCAGAAGTAACACCACTTAATGAGAATGTAACTGCGTCGGAACTGTAAGGAATTACGGCTCCTGTTGTGTAGTTTGTTGTTGTTGCATCAGAAGCAGTTGCTGCAATAGAGGCACTTGCTGCAAACTCTGTAATAGAAGTTTCGCCAGAGCCTACAAGTTGTGCATAAACAGAAGTTACAGTACCTGCGTCTGTGCTAGTTGTATCAAAGCGTGCCTTGTACTTATCAGATTTAATTTCAACAAAAGTGCTTGCGGTGCTGCTTTCATCATTGCTGATTGTAAGCATTGGGCTAGCGGTATAAGCACTAAGATTATCAACACCGGCGCTAGTTTCTGCAGAAAGATACAGTTTATAGTCGCCCATGCCAGTAATTTCTGTTGTTGTAATAGTGGCTCCGTCTACAAGTTTAGCGTTAATGTCTGTAAAGTCATTGATTGATGTAATATTACCAATTTTTGTTACTGTAACGTCTGTAACATCATCTGCTGCTTTTATTGCTACATCACCATGGATATAAGTGTTTACTGTTGTTGTAGAATCAGAAATGGCTGTTTCAATAATAAGAGAAGGGACAATTGAAGAACTTTGAGACTGGTAAACTGTAATCGCTATCTCATAGTCTGTGTTATTACCGAGTGAAGTCTGCAATGTTTTAATTGTGCTTGCTTCAATTACCGGAACAGAAGAATCCATGTAAACGTTAATGTAAGAATTTTTTGGAAGTTCTGTCGTGAAGCTTGTTAACAATTCGTTGATTTCGTCTGGTGAACTAGCTGACAAACCGTTATAGCCAACGTTAGCACTATTATTTGTTGCAAAATAATTCTTTTCTGTAGAGCGGTTTAGTGATACGGATTCTGTTGTTGTAGTATCGTCTGCAATTTCAATAACCTGACAATCAGAAGAAACCCAGTATTTATATTTAGTATCAGTGTTTAAATCTGTAAATGACAGTTTATAAAAGCCGGAATTCAAAGAAGAAACTTTAAGCTCAAGATCTGTTACATTTGAAGAATCATCCAAAGTCGCTTTAAATTCTGCGCTTTCCTCTGTACTTGCTGTGTATTCTTTAGTATCTCCGTCGCCTGTTAAAGGTGTAAGTACTGCCTTAAGTTTTCCATTGATGTCAGTTGAAGTAATGTTACCGCTAAATGGAAAACTTAATGAAAGGTTTCCTGTTGTTTCCCGTTTAAGGTCAACAAACATAGTCTTTGAATTTGTTTTTCCTGAATCAATTACAAAACCTGTTGTTTTTCCATAGACTGTAAAGGTATCGCTAGTGCTAGTACTCATAATTTCCAGTGTGTAAGTTCCGGTTGCAACTTTTGACATACCAAATGTCTTTGTTTCTGAGTTATATACAACCGTGATTGTTTCTTTTTCGTCATGAGTTATTGTGTAATTGTTATCCCAATAACCAATTTCTGTTGCGCCAGTTGATTCTTCTGTAAATTTAACTTTCCAAGCATAAACATTGCTGGCAATACTCCAGTCTTCTACAGCCTTTACATATCTTCCGGCTTCTTTTGCAAGAGAAATCTGGATTGGCATTTCGCTGACAACTGAGTCATTAGAAACTGTCGTGTTCAACATATTTGAACATCCAAAGAATGTTGCTATCAGCGCGGTGAGAGCAACGCATAAAACAATTTTTTTCTTCATTTTTTACTCTTCTTTTAAAAATGATTGATAAAATTTATTTTGCAGATTCTAATCTTCAGAAGTTGTAGTTTCTGAAGCGTAAAAACTAATGTCGACGGCTGTTGAAAAACTGCCGGCAGCAATAATACAAGTTAATGTGTTTAGATCATTTGCATTAACTAATTCATTTGTTGCTAAATTTATTGTGCAGGAAGCGTCTGTTGAAATTGGTTCTGCTCCGTCAGTGTTACCAACGTTAAAGTACCATTTGTATGACAACAGTTCTGCGAATTTTGATTCAATAGTGAACGTGATGTCCGTGTTATAATTCGGGATTTTTATTTCGCTATCCGCTGATGTGATTGTGACGGTTGAACCATCGAGTGCTGTGTATGCGGCTTTTATTGTAAAGTCTGTAATGTCTGCAATGTCTATGCCAGCCGAGTCTGTGCAACGGGTAAGTACCAGGGTTGCACTGTTTGTGCCGGGTTGCAGGACCACTTTTGCGGGGCTTTCTGTTTCGTAAAGCTTGATCTGGTTCGTTGCAGAATAAATTGAAGCGGTAATCTGGATTTCTGAACCAGACTGAAGGTCTTGTATTGTGTAAGTTTGGTTATTTTTTAAATCTGATGATGAAAATTTGTAGGAATATTCTTCGATTACATCGCCGGTAAAGTTCATTTTTAATTCGTATTCAGATTCTGATGTTTGTCCGTCAGTTGTATTAAATAACAAAGCTGATGGAAGTTGAAAACTTAATGAAGAATTCGTTGAATCTGAACAGGAAATAAAGAACAGAGAGGCGAGAAGGGCAGAACAAACCACTGAAAGTAGTTTTTTCACTTTGATCCTCCGTTAAAAACTTATAATTATAAAATTAAACTTTTAAAAATTATAACTTAGAAATATGGGAAAAGCAAGTTTAGGCATTGAATCACGTTAAATCTTACCGAAAAAAAAGCTGTGAAT
>CAVHTI010000022.1:0-31984 GCA_963638805.1 Anaerobutyricum sp. | reverse complement strand
TTTCTCCTATATTTTCGGCAATTTAGGCACTGTACTTTTATTGTATCAGTCCAAAACTCCTCTCAATTCTAGCTCTTATAGCATTCATCATTGCTTCGGGATATGGGAAAGGTTTATTAATAAGTTCAGCAAGAGCTTCATATATTCCAACAATAGCATTTGCTACATCACGCGTACTTGGATTTTTTGTTTGTATAACATCATTCTTAAACAAAAAATCAATAATTTTTTTGTTCACTGTCATAATTCTTTCTCCATTCTTTTTGTAAAATCATTTAATAAATGATTCGAAAATCAATCTTGTATTTGAGTTATTCTTAAATCGTCCATTATTGATATACGTAGTTTCCTCCATAAATTAAGATTTGTTAACGCTAAATTTTTACCGGCGAAAGCTGTTACGAAGTAACAGTACTTCGCCGGTAAAAGCAAGTCTGTCAACTTGCTTTTAGGGTATACCCTAAAAGCGCCCGCGGAGGCGGGGGAAAATCAGTAGAATGGAAAATTTGAAAAATCTTATTCATAAAATGTAAATTTTTCTCTAATCCCCCTGTATAATGGAAGAAATGAACAAAATTGCACATTTTCACTTGCCGGGACTTTTTGAGTTTTATGATTTTTACAGCCTTTTTCTGCCAGTTTTTGCGGAACATCGGGAATATTTTTATGACTGGTGTGATATTGCGTCAATTTACGGTTCACCGGAGGACTGCCTTTGGGGCGGTGGGCGTGTGGAAAATGGCAGGGCAAATCCGGAAGCGGTCTTTGACTTGCTGCAATCTTACGGGATTTCTGCACGGCTGACTTTCAGCAATTCTCTCTTGAAAAAAGAGCACCTTGCTGACAAAAAATGCAATTCGCTGTGTAAAATTTTTCAGACAGCAAAAGTTCAAAGTGGTGTAATTGTTAATTCTGATTTGCTTTTGGAATACCTCCGGCAAAATTATCCGCAATTTTACTTTGTTTCTTCTACAACAAAAGTGCTTACAAAGTTTGATGATTTTGAAAAGGAACTCAACCGTGCGGAGTTTAAATTCGTCGTTCCCGATTTTCGTCTTAATAAAATGTATGAAAATTTAGACAGTTTAACGCCTAATCAAAAAGGTAAAGTTGAATTTTTGTGCAATGAATGTTGCTGGACTGGTTGTAGTGACCGTAAAATCTGCTATGAAAGTGTAAGCCGCAAAAATCTGGGGGAAGCGGGGGCTGAACATATTTGCAAGGCTCCAGGTGGAAATCGCGGTTACAAATTTTCTTTGGCAATGAAAAATCCTTCGTTTATTGGTTTGCATGATATTCAGGATTTTTACATTCCCCACGGATTTTCAAATTTTAAGATTGAAGGTCGCGGTCTTGGTTCTGCTATTTTGCTGGAATTTTTGCTGTATTATTTGACAAAACCCGAATATCAGATTCACGTGCGCGAAGCGCTTTATTTGGACAGTATGCTTGATTTGTTTTAATTTTCTTTGCCTGAAAATGCGTGAGCGCTGGGAGCCCCTGCGTAGCAGTCGACCGCAACGGAGCGTAGCGGAGTGAGGACGATGAGCGTTAGCGAAGGGCGGACATAGCGACCCGAAGGGGCACGCCCGAATTTTACAAAATATTTTCTGCCTGTTTTAAAAATCTGATGTAAAATATATGTAGTTTGACTTTTTATGGGGGTACTTATGAAAAAGATAATTACAATTGGTCGTGAATATGGGTCTGGGGGACGCACGATTGGTAAACTTGTTGCCGAAAAATTGAACGTTCCTTTTTATGATTATGAAATTATAGATATGGCTGCGAAAAATTCTGGGCTTTCTGCGGATTTTATCAAGGAAAATGAACAGAAAATTTCCAGTGGCTGGGTTTATAATCTGCTTTTGGGGGCTAGTTTTGCTTCTCCGGGAATGTCTGGCGGTGCCTATTCTTCGGCTGGCAATGCGCCGCTTGCGGATCAGGTTTTTAACGCTCAGCGCAAGGTTATTATTGAGCTTGCCAAAAAAGGACCTTGCGTAATTGTTGGTCGTTGTTCGGATTATATTCTGCGTCATTGTGAAGAAATTGACAAAAATGATTTGCTCAACATTTTTATTTACGCTGATATGAAGGATAAAGTTCGCCGTGCAGTAGAAAATTACGGTCTTGATGCCGACACTGCCGAAAAACAGATAAAACTGATTGATAAACGCCGCGCAAATCACTACAACACTTTTACGGAACGCACCTGGGGCAATCGTTCCCACTACGATATGCTGATTAATTCTTCGCTCTGCGGAATTGAAAAAACTGCGGATATGATTGTTGATATAGCGAAAAATTCGTGAAATTTTGTAAATTTTGAATAAATTTTGAGGGCATCTCTATTTTAGCGGTGCCCTTTATTTTGTATGAGGAAAATTATGACAGATAAAGAAATGAAAGTTGAACGTTTCCGTGAATTAAATAAAAGTGCAAAGAAAGGACAGGTCGTTTTTGCCGGTTCATCGCTGATGGAAATGTTCCCGATTGAAAAATTTTTGAAGGAAAAAGGGGAGCCGATCATAATTTATAATCGCGGGGTTGGTGGTTTTATTACTGACGAAATGATGCAGGTTCTGGACGTTTGTGTTACAGATTTGCAGCCGTCCAAAGTTTTTATAAACATTGGAACAAATGATTTAAGCTGGTCGAGTATTCCGGTGAGTCAGGTGATGGACCATTACGACAAAATTCTTACCACAATTGAAGAAAAAGTGCCCGGCGTTAAGATTTATCTGATGGCTTATTATCCTGTGAATTACGAGGCCGCTTCTGAAGAAATGAAACCGTGCCTAAAAATCCGCAATAACGAAAAAATTGCTCTTGCCAACGAGGAAGTAAAAAAACTGGCGGAAAAACACAATCAGCGGTATATCGACATTAACAAGAATTTAAAAGATGAGCAGGGCAGATTAAAAGCAGAATTCACAATTGAAGGAATGCACATCAAAGAAGAAGGTTACCGCGCAATTTATGATGATATAATGCGTTACGTAAAAGAATAGTCTTTTTAAAATGACACAAAGTGTATTATGTGTTAAGGTTTACAGAAGATTAAAAATCTTTAGAACCTGCGTTGCGGGTTAATTAAAAAAAAGTCCGTCACAAAAGGGCGGAAAACAAAAGTTTAAGTTCAAAAAGTTTGGACTTATGGGGGATTTTATGAAAAAAATTTTACCACTTGTTGCATGTTCTCTTCTTGCATTCAGTCTTATTGCTTGTCATACTGGCAGCAATGACGCTTCTTCAAAGGCACCGGAAGCTAGTTCTTCTTCTGTAGAAGTTTCTGATGATTTGAAATCTGATGATTATAAAGCACCGGAAAAAGAAGGAACACAAACTCTTCTTGCTTCTCTTGTTGCTGCTTTACAGGCTGATGAAAATTTGTCGACTGCATTTGGTAGCATTTATAACAGCATTGGCGAAGCCGCTATGGCAAATGAGGATATCAAAGGCGTTATTGCTGATTGCGAAGAATTCTCTGAAGGTATGGAAGACCTCCTTGCTTCAGACACTGGTTCTGAGTCACTTAATATTAACTTAGACGAAATTTCAATTCTTGATGATAAAGAAAATGGAGTTGAAGCAAAAATTTACAATGCAGACCTTTCATTAAAGGCTTCTTTTGATATTGATGATAAAGTTCCATGTCAAACAATTGGAGTTAAAGGTGATGTAGATGCCAGCGTAAGCTTAAAAGTTGATCTTGAAAAAGCCGCAGACAAAGTTGCAAAAGATTCTGTTTTAAAACAGGTTTATGCTTCCGCATCAGTTGCTGGTAACATGGACGTTGTACAAACAACAAAACTTACTACAAGTATAAACACTGATACAGATACTGACACAGATGGTACTGATACAAATACTGACACAGATACTGATGTCTCTGTTATTTATTCTGGTTCATTGAATGTTTCTGCAGACGCAGGTATTACAGCAAGTTTCTTAGTAGACAACACTGCCGGAATCCTTGTAGTAAATGGCAACGCAAAAGTTAATCTTGATGATTCTTCTTTAAATAACGTTGAAGAAACAGTAAATCTTTTGGAATACCTGAAAGGAAACCTGACATTTACAATTTATGATGTAAATGGAACTAAAATTGATTCTCAGACTGTTGAACTCAAAGATTTTATAACATCAATGTTGTCTGGAGGTAATACAGACAGCAATTCTGATAGTGAATAGTTCACATTTTGCATATTAATTTATAATGCACTAAACTGACAGATATGAAAAAAAATCTGTCAGTTTTTTTTATACTTTTTACATTGTTCTTTGATTTTTCTCTTATTACCGCGCAGGAAAAAACTTTCACAAATGACCAGAAAATCTGGAGCGTTGACTGTGAAGAAATAAAAATCCTCCGTTATCTTTTTATTGCCACCGGCCATGCGCTACCGTCGTCTACCGGGCCTTGGAACACAGACGAAATGAAACTGATGCTTTCCAAACTTGACGGGGAAGAAGCGCTGAACACGGAAAATTTGAATTCCCTTTATGATAAGGTTTATTCAAGTCTTTATAAAAATCCCAAATTTATTTTGGAAAACGACCTCGCCATTGATTTAAATCTTGCCGCAAATCCTGAAATTTACGTTCATACAAACAAAACGGATTTTACTTCAGAAACGGACTGGGCAAAGGGCTTTGAAGAGCGCGCCGATTTTCTTGATATTGATTTTTCATTATTGCTTGCAAAACATTTTTATATTGACTTAAAACTTCCGTTACAATACGTTCCTTTTGATTCTTTTTATACCCCGCAATTTATGTCAAATTTTCCGGGAATTACGCCACAAAACCTGCCATTAATCAGCATTAATTTTCCAACGCGCGCAATTATGGCTTTTGGCGGAAGTCACTGGAGTCTTTCGTTTGGACGTGACAAAATCCGGTTTGGAAACGGCGAAAGCGGAAATCTCACTCTCGGTGGAAATCAAATTTACGATAATCACATAAGGTTTGCCACTTTTTTTGATAAATTTAAATTTTCTGCGGTGGCAATTTTTTATCCTCATTATTATTCAGAATCTGAAGAAGAAGAAAAACTCAATCAAAATGATGTTATCAGCGGATTAAAAATGTACTTAAATCACCGTCTAGAAGGCCGTTTTTTCAGCGACCGCCTGGACGTAATTCTTTCAGAAAGCATTATGTATCAGACCGCGGACGGTAGTCTTGATGTTTCCGTATTCAATCCCGCAGGAATTTTCCACAATTATTATATTCGTGGCAATGCCAATTCCATAATGAACATTGACGTGGATTTTGCAATTACAAAACGCCTGAACCTTTACGGCCAAGTTGCCATTGATGACCTTGTCGTTCCCGGTGACACAACTTCGTCTTCCTCATGGTGGAGACCGAATAAAATGGGATTTTTGCTTGGCATAAAAGGAATTCAGCCGATTTTTAACGGTTTTTTGACCTTCGCGGCGGAAGGAGTTTATACCGACCCTTATTTATATTTGCGCGAAAAATATAATTCCACAACAGGACAGTACGGCGTCAGTTTTTACGGCGATTTAAGATATTTCAACAACAAAAACAATTATGAAATTCACTATTTGAATCAGTGTCTTGGCTATAAATACGGTGGCGATTGCATTACGGGTACGCTAAAAGCAAAATATCAGGATAAAAATAACTGGTACTGCAGTGCTGAAGTCTTTTACATGGCGCACGGAATTATGACCGTGAATTATCTTAACGAAGACAAAATCACCGGAAAAGCAGATCTTTCGCCTTCAACTGAGGACAAAACCGGCACCGTTACAGATAAAGACAGTGTTCAGCATTTGTTCCGCGCATCTTTTGAAGGTGGCTATCAGCTTTATTCCTGGCTAAGTTTTTATGCCTCGGCAGATAATATTTTTGTCTGGAACAAAGGAAACGTTACAAAAGATATGGTTTATGACCTGCAATTTTGTTTAGGTTCAAAAATCACCTGGTAAAATATGAAAAAATGTCTGATTATTTCCGGCGGCGAAAATTGTCTTGAGCAGTTTCCCGACGCTTTTTTTGATGATTTTGATTTTATAATTGGCTGCGACCAAGGTTTTGAATACGGCCTTGACCGAAACGTGAATTTTAATCTTGTGCTCGGTGATTTTGATTCAGTTAAAAACCCAAAGCTTTTGGTTAATGCAAAATCTCACGCCAAAGAAATTCAAACTTTTCCTAAAGAAAAGGACGACACTGACACAATGCTTGCGGTAAAGTCGGCAATTCAAAAAGGTTTTTCCCAGATTTCTATTGTCTGCGCGCTCGGAAATCGCCTTGACCACACAATTTCAAATCTTCAAACGGCAATTTTTGCGGCCCGCCACAGCTCAAAAGTGGAAATTTACGGCCGCAACGAAATTATTTACGCGTTTTCTAACTCAGAACTGGAAATTCCAAAGAAAAGTGGTTACAGTCTGTCAGTTTTTTCCGCCGACGTCTGCACCGGTGTCACAATCCAGGGCGCAAAATACAGCGTCCGGGACATCAGTCTAAAAAACGACTTTCCACTTGGCCAAAGCAACGACTGGACCGACCAGAAATCCGTAAAAATCAGCGTAAAAAACGGCACTTTGCTGGTCATTCTTTCAAAAATCCGTTGATTTTTTTTAATATGGGCGTATCCGGCGGGCAATACCTAGAATTTTGCAAGGCGGGCGTGTTTCAAAAAATTTTAATTTTTCACAAAAATTGCCCGCCGGTCAGGCTTTCCGCAATTCCGGCTTTCGCCTACAAAGTCCTCGGCGCGCAAATTGCCCGCCTGCGGGCTTCCGCTTCGTTTTTCTGAAAAAAAACTTCGCGGTTGCTACAATCCTTTACGCAAAAAGTCCAGAATATTAATTTTCAAGTAAAGTTTCGTCAAAATCGTCAGTTTTACCGTCCCAGAAAATTTTTCCGTTTTTCATCAAAATTATTTTGTCGCTGACGGTTTTTGCTTCGTTTATGTCGTGCGTTACCATAATTCCGGTAAATCCAAAGTCTTTTTGCAATTTTTTGATGAGCGCGGCAAGTTTTTTGCGCAACGGAGCGTCCAGTGCAGAAAGGGGTTCGTCAAAAAGTACAAGTTTTGGTTTTGTAATCAACGTTCTTGCAAGTGCAACTCTTTGCGCTTCGCCACCGGACAAAGTTTCCGGCCACCGTTTTTCAAAACCTTCCAGTTCAAAAGATTTTAAGAATTCTACTGCAACTTTGCGTGCTTCTTTCTTCTTCATTCCTTTTGAAACAAGGCCGTAAGCAACGTTATCTTCAACTCGCAAATGGTTAAAAAGGCTGTGACTTTGAAAAACCATTCCAATTCCGCGCTTTTCTGGTGGCAGGGAATTTATATTTTTGCCGTCAAGAATCAGTTTTTGTTCCGCGCAAGGTTTATTTAACCCGGAAATAAGGCGCAAAACCGTGGATTTTCCGCTTCCGCTTGGGCCAACAATGCAAGTCATAGTTTTTTCTTCACATTCAAAAGAAACATCAATATCAATGGAATCAAAATTCTGTTTTAAATTTTCGGCTGTAAAATATTTCATATTCTTTCCTTTTGAAATTCCGTGCTAAATCCAAAAATTAAAGCGCACAAAATTGCTAAAATCAAACCGGCAGCGCAGGCCTCGTTAAATCTGTACGAAGAAGCAAGTCTGTAAGTAAATAGCGACAGTGTATTAAAATTCGGGATTGCAAGAACTAAGGGCAGAGTAGTGTCGCCGGCGCTCACGGCAAAGCAAAATCCGAACGCACTCACAAGACTTTTTTTATTTTGCGGAATAATAATCCTGAAAATAAGGTCAATTTTGTTTTTAGAAAGTAGTTTCGCAGAATCAAGAGTTTCCGCGGTGATTTTTTCCATATTCGGACTGATAATTTTAAACGCAAGCGGCCACGAAAGCGCAACCTGGGCAATTATCAGGCAAAGTCCGTTACCTCTATGCACAATCATCATAATAATCATTCCGGCAACAACGCTGGAAATGCACATTGGAATCATTGGCAGGGTTTTTAAAATGATTTTTCCGCCTTTTGAGAGTTTATTTTCGCTAAATCTAAAAAATGTGGCGTACAAAAATCCTATGATTGTACAAAAAAGTCCGGTGCCGGTTGCCGTTAAAATTGTAGTTTTTACTGAAGGCAAAAAACTCCTCATTTTTACGACTTTCTTAAAAGTTTCAAGCGTAAAACCGTAACTTCCGCGGCGACTGGAAGTAAAAGCGTTCACGGCAATTCCCAAAAGCGGAGCAATAAAAAAAATCAAAATAATCAAAATGAGAATTATAAAAATTGAAATTTCGCAAAATCCGGATAGGGGAGTTTTTTCGTTTAATTTTGACTTTAATCCTTTGTTTTTTTCTGATGATTTTTGTTCAATAATGCAATAAATTGCGGTGACGACGCACAAAATCAGAGTTTCTGTAATGGCAAGAATTCCCGCTTCTTTGAAATTCAAACTTGCCCGCGCCGCTTTGTAAATTTCAACTTCCAGCGTTGAATTCCCGATTCCGCCAAAAAGCAAAACCAGAATAAAACTCAAAAAACAGTAAATAAAAACTAAAAGGCTTGCCGACGAAATTGCCGGTAAAAGCTGAAAAATTGTCACTGTTCTAAAAATTCTGAATTTTCCTGCGCCCAAAAGTTTTGCACTTTCTGCAGGTTCTGACGGCAGTTGTTCCCACGCAGACGCGACATTTTTCATTATGAGCGGAAAATTATAAAATCCCTGCGCAATTATGAGGCCCGCAACAGAATAAAGAATTTTTACGGGCGGTTCAGAAAATCCAAAAATGAAACTTAAAAACTGATTTAGCGCGCCGTTTATTCCAAGAAAACTCACATATCCAAGAGCAATTATGAGCGAAGGCACGCAAAAGGGCACAACGGAAAGTGACATCAAAATTTTTTGAAAATGAAACTTCCGTCTGCCACAAAAAAACGCGGCAGGAAGTCCAATTGCGAGTGCCATTAAAGTTGAAACGGCTGCCTGTAAAAATGTAAAACCGGCAACCTTAAAAATATGAATCATATTTATTCAAGAATTTTCATTATTTCTTCTACAGCTTTATCCGTAACATCAGGATCTGCAGAAAGCGTTTTTGCAGGAATTGGAGCGGCAACTTTATAACTTTCCGGCAAATTTACTGTTTTGTTCACAGGATTCATCCACTGGGTTAATGGCAAAACTTCCTGGGCTTCTGTTGAAATAAGAAAATCCATAAAGGCCTGTGCACCTTTTTTATTCGGGGCATTTTTAAGGATTCCGGCGCCTTCAACTTGCATTGTATGGCCCTGCTCAAAAATTGCGGCAATATAGCGGTCGGTATTGTCATATTCCACGTGACTTGCAGGACTTGTCGTATAACTGATTACTAACGGCGCTTCACCTTTTTTAAAAAGTCCGTAGCCGGAACTCCAGCCAGGCGCCATTGTCAAAATATTTGGTTTTAAAGCTTTCCAGTAATCAAGAACTTTGTCACCGTAAACTGCAACTGTCCACGCAACAAATCCCAGTCCCGGAGTAGAAGTGCGCGGATCCATCAGGATTATTTTCTTTTGATAAACCGAATTCGTTAAATCTTCAAGACTTTTTGGGCACGGAACATTTGACTGAGTATCATAAATCATCGCAAAATGACTGTAATCATAAGGAGTGAGCAGCCATTTATCGCCAAGTTGCGCAATAACGTCTTTATCAATCAGTTTTTCGGCATCGGCGGGTTTGTAAGAAGTCAAAATATCTGCATCGTAGGCTTTTTTTGCAATATTGTTATCAAGTCCAAGGATAATATCAGCCTGGACATTGTTTTTTTCAAGAATGGCACGGCTCAAAACCTGAACTCCGTCGCCACAATCAACCCAGGTAACGTTATAACCTGTTTTTTTCTGGAATTTTTCCTGAATTTCTGCGCCAGGTCCCCATTCGTTCACAAAACTGTCGTAAGTGTAAATGACAACTTCTTTGGAGCGCGCATCAGAAGTCTTTTTTGAACAGCCAGTAAAAACTGTCAAACCAATAATAGAAAATGTAATGTTTTTTAAAATAGAAGATGATTTGAACATATCTTCCTCCGCCGGCATTATCCGGATCAGGTTGGAACCTCGTGCAAGGTTCTGCGGGTATAATCTCAGCCGGATTTTTAAATCAAAAATCGGCACCCCGGTATGTCAAATAAAATATCACAACAAAAAATCTGGTGCAATACTCAGCAAAAATAATTATTTTGCAACCGTCAAAATCAGATTTCCGTCGCCTTTAACTTCAAAATTCAGATTTGGACCAATTGAATCTTCCGTAAAATCAGATTTAAAGTGCGCTTTTTTATCCACAGACCCACTTGTCCACAAAATTGATTTTTCTGGGAAGGTTACATTCATATTTCCGGAAGTTTTTAACTGCAAACCGGAAGCAGGAATCTGTTTAAAGGCAACTTCCATTGTTCCGCCTTTTTCGTTTTCAAAAGTTGCGGTAGAAGCCGAAATATTTGTGCACTGGGCGCGTCCATTTTTTCTTGCAGTAACGGAAAGATTGCCGCTCGCGTGAATATTATCAAGATAAAGATTTGTATTATTTCCAAGACTTAAATCAAAAAACAGGTCAGCGGCATCAACGGCAGTCAGATTTAAATCGGCATTTGAATATTTCAAGTCAAATTTTTTTGATGATAAAATTTTTTCTGCTGTAAATTTTCCAAGCGATGCGTCAACAGAAAGGGTAGTGGCATTTAAATCCTTTAGATTGATTTGTCCTGTAACTCCTTTTATTGTAAGACTTTGTGCAATAATTCCACTGATTGAAACATCATTTTTTCCGCCCGTAATTGAAATTTCCTGGAAAGAAAATCCAGCAGGAACCGAAAGATCAACGGAACTGATTCGACCGTTCATTTTTTTTACGTTCGTTTTTTGTTCAATTGTCAGAGTTTTTCCGTCTTTGGAAGGCAAATATTGAGGGCAACCTTCCGCATAATTTGATTCCACGGTAATCACAATATTCACGGATTCTGTATCTTCCGACTGATGAAGATTCAAATTGTCCGAAGGTAGATTAATCACAAGTTTTTTTAAACTTTCTACAGGCAGTTGATTCAAGGACTGAACAGAAACAAGAGGGACGGGCGCCTCATCTTTTGCAAAAACTACAGAATTTCCCGCAATAATCGCGGTCATAAAAAGAATGGAAATCAATTTTTTCATAAAATCTCCTTATAAAAACTCCGCGTTAGTTAGCGCGGGGCAGTACACAGGAGGTGAATTTCCTCCCTATTGAGCCTAATTTTAAACGGTTTCCTCTATATTGTCTAATATTAAAAAAACATTATAATCTTCTTCTATCAATTATAGGGGCTGATTTTATGAATGTCGTTGAAGATACAGAGATTATTCTTCACATTTTGCTGTCTATTGGTATTATTCTTATCGTTGCCAAATATTTTGGCGTTTTATCAAGAAAAATTGGAATTCCTGAAGTTGCAGGAATGATTGTTGCCGGGCTTTTGCTCAGATTTATTCCGTGGTTCCGCAATTATGGCGGTACAGATCCTAACGTACTTTACGATAAAACAAATCATTTTATTTCATATCTTTCTGAAATCGGTGTAATTTTGATTATGTTTTCGGCCGGAGTTGGAACAAATTTAAAGTCCATGGCAAAATCTGGCGGAAAAGCGGTTGCGATTGCCTGCAGTGGCGTTTTTGTTCCGTTAGTTTTGGGTACAATCCTTGGCTTTATTTTTTTACAGAGCGATTCTTCGCCGAATATGAAAACTCACATTATGAAATGTGTTTACATCGGTACAATTTTGACGGCAACTTCCGTAAGTATTTCTGTTGCGGTTTTAAAAGAACTGGGAAAACTGAAAACTGAAGTAGGGCAGGCAATCGTTAATGCGGCAATCATTGATGATGTAATTGGCATGATTGTTTTGACGGTAGTTCTTGGATTTGCAAACGGAAACGGCGGAGCAAAAGAAATCCTGATTGTTTTTGTAAAAACTATTCTGTTTTTTGTTTTTGCCGTAGTTGTTGGCTATCTTCTCTTTAAACTTTTTACCTGGTACGACAAACGACATCCGCATACACACAGAATTCCAATTTATGCACTGGGAATTGCCCTGATTTTTGCTTATGCCGCCGAAAAATTCTTTGGAATTGCCGACATTACAGGCGCTTACATCGCAGGAATTGTATTTTGCAATCTTCACGATGCTTCTTACCTTGAATCAAAAATTGACATTAATTCTTATATGATTTTCAGTCCGATTTTCTTTGCCGGAATTGGCCTAAAAACGGATTTATCCGGAATGAATATGTCACTTTTGTGGTTTTCAATTGCGTTCGTAATTGTGGGATGTATTTCAAAAGTCATCGGTTGTGGCGGAATTTCAAAAATCATGGGATATACCTGGCGCGAATCAACACAAATCGGAATTGGAATGATGGTTCGTGGCGAAGTTGCTTTGATTGTTGCCACAAAAGGATTATCAAACGACCTTATAGAAAATCAGTATTTTACGGCAGTAATTTTGTTGATTATTGTTTCTTCTATGACAGTTCCACTTTTGATGAAAAAAGCTTTTGGTGTTAAAAAAATGCCTGAAAAATCGAGTGCAAGTTTAAATAAAACGGAAAATTCCGATGCACAGGCTCAGAATAATGCCAATTCAGAAAAAATTACGGATTCTTTGGAAGCAGAAAACGCAGAAGCAATTTCTTCTGATATTAAGTAAAATCAGGCTGATTTTTGAGAAGGAAAAATATGCAGGAAATAAAACCTTATTCACATAAAATTAATTATTACGAAACAGATAAAATGTCTGTGACACATCATTCAAATTACATCAGATATATGGAAGAGGCCCGCGTAGATTTTCTGGATCAAATTGGCTGGGGATACGATAAAATTGAGGCATCTGGAATAATCTCGCCGACACTTTCTGTTACGTGCAATTACAAAAAAAGCACGACATTTCCGCAAACAATTGTACTTTACACAGGAGTTGAAAAACTCACCGCCGTAAAACTTTTTCTCTGCTACGAAATGAAAGTTGACGGTGAACTTGTCAGCACAGGAACCAGCAGCCATTGTTTTTTGGGCACAGACGGAAAACCACTCCTAATAGAAAAACAATTCCCTGAACTTTATAAAATTTTAAAACAACTGGAATCTGAAAACTCGATTCACGTAAGAAAATAAATTGTAATTTTGGAGGAAAAATCACGGAAAAATCCTCTGAAATTACAAAAATCTGGGGACTGTACAACTTTGTATAATGTATGTTCTGTCGACCAGATTTTTGATTTATTACACAGGTAAGTTTGCCAAGTAATTTTTATTCCCCCACGCCATTTTTCACTTTTACACTGCACCGGCCCGGCATTGGAGCACCTGTGAAGGCTGTTTCAACAGCCGAAACAGAAACCCGGAAGGCACGCCATTTGCGTGCCTGAGGATTTTGAGCGATTAGCGAAGTGCGTAAACGCCGTTAAACGCGCGGCATTTGGCCCAAAAAATATAAAACGACTTGTTTTCTGTAATTTTTAAGAAATTCATGCTATATTTAGTGTTATGGGTATTTACACAAACGTTGGAAATGACGCTTTTCAAAAATATTTAATTAGTGAATTTGTAGATAAATCTCAAATTATTTCTGAATTTAACAAGCGGATTAATTCTGATGATAAACTTGTATGCATTAGTCGCCCACGCCGTTTTGGAAAATCTATGCTTGCACAAATGCTGTGTGCTTATTACGACAAAAGTTGTGATTCCAGAAATCTTTTTAAAAATCTTAAAATTGCAAAAGATCCGACTTTTGAGCAGAATTTGAACAAATATCCCGTAATTTATCTTGATATGACGTGGTTTACTTCGACTTGTGATGATATTCAAAATATCCTTACTTATATGCAGGAAGAAGTTATTAAAGAACTCCTTGAAGTATATCCGAAAGCAGAAGCATCAAATTCGTTAGCTCGAGTTATTGCGTCAACTACCCAGCAATATCAAACAAAATTTATCATCATTATTGACGAATGGGACGCTATTTTCCGAGAAGCAAAGAACAATACTGAAATTCAAAAGAACTATGTAATTCTACTCCGCTCTCTTTTTAAAACTCCAGTTACAGATAAAATGTTTGCACTTGCCTACATGACCGGGATTCTTCCTATAAAAAAATATGGAACGGAATCTGCTTTAACAAATTTCCGGGAATACACAATGCTCAATCCAGAAATGTTTGCTGAATACACTGGTTTTACAGAAGACGAAGTAAAAAAACTTTGTAAAAAACACGGTCGGGATTTTGAAAAAGCCAAAAGTTGGTATGACGGATATTCTTTTGTAAATGTAAAATCAATTTATAATCCGAATTCAATAATGCGATGTATGGCGAGTGGCCAGTATGCAAGTTATTGGACCCGTTCAGAAACTTATGAATCTCTAAAAATTTATATTGATATGGATTTTGATGGAATTCAGCAGGCCATAATTCAATTACTTTCTGGTGAGGAAGTCCCTATTGATTCTGAAACTTTCCAAAACGATTTAGTCACAATTCAATCAAAAGATGACGTTTTGACGCTTCTTGTCCATTTAGGTTACCTTTCTTTTGATTTTGATAAGTCTACCGTTCGCATTCCAAATGAAGAAGTTAGAAGAGAATTTGTCCGTGCCGTAAAAAATGGCTCTCATAAAGAACTCGCAAAAATGGTGGCAACTTCTAACGAACTTATTGAACACACGATTGATGAAGATGCCGAAGAAGTCGCAACTGCTATTGAAAAGGTTCATTTACAAGCGACTTCCCCAACCTTTTACAATAACGAACAGGCTTTACGTAGCACAATCCGCTTTTCATACATTGCGGCTGTTGATGATTATGTGGAAATTCAGGAATTACCTTCTGGTAAGGGGTATGCAGATATTGTTTATATTCCAAAAAAGACTTCAGATAAGCCTGCAATGATTATTGAACTGAAATGGAATAAAACTTCTGATGGGGCTTTGAATCAAATTAAACAGAAGAATTATCCAGAAATTGTTAAAAAACTTTCTGGCGATGTTCTTTTAGTTGGAATCAATTACGACGAAAAAACTAAAAAACACGAATGTACTATTGAAAAAATGAAAAATTAGAATTCCCCCACGCCATTTTACACTTTACACTGCACCGGCCCGGCATTGGAGCACCTGTGAAGGCTGTTTCAACAGCCGAAACAGAAACCCGGAAGGCACGCCATTTGCGTGCCTGAGGATTTTGAGCGATTAGCGAAGTGCGCAAACGCCGTTAAACGCGTGGCATTTGGCCCAAAAAATATAAAAAAAATTGCATTTGCAAGAATCTGAACTAAAATTGTCTTTATGAACAAATCTACATTTTTAGCTTTTCTATTTTCAGGGATTTTTGTGTCTTCGGGGGCGTTTTGCCAGGGTGTTGACGGGGCTTTTTCGTTTAATCATTACAAATTACAGGCGGATAGCGAGATTTCTGCGGCATATTTGAACTCTCCGATTACAGAAAAGGACAGAATTATTGTTTCTGCGGACGGTCATCTTGAAGCGGACGGCAAACGAATCAGGATTTTTGGAACAAATTTGTCTGAATTTCCGACTAGTCACAAGCAGGCGGAATTTTCGGCAAAGGCGCTGGCAAATCAGGGGTACAACTGCATTCGCTTTCATCACACTGATGCAAACTGGACTAATTGCTTTTTGCGAAAGGACGGTTCTGGCAAATGGGTTGTAAATGAAGCGCGCCTTGATGATTTTGACTATTTTTTTGCTCAATTAAAGCAGAACGGCATTTATTCTAATTTGAATTTGCTTACTGGTCGGGATATTTCTAGTGCAGACGGTTATTCTGATGAAATTAACGAAGTTTCCGATTGGAAGAGTCGTCACTGTCTGGGATTTTGGGACGAAAATGCCAGACAATTGCAGCAGGATTGGGCGGAGTTTTTATTAAATCACGTAAATCCTTATACTAAAACAAGTTATAAAGATGATCCTGCGGTTGCCATTGTTGAAATAAATAACGAAAACGGACTTTTGATGGGCTATCTTGCCGGCTGGCTTGAAGATTACAAGGGAAATTACTGGCAGGAACTGGAAGATAAATGGAATGTCTGGCTTGAAAAAAATAGTCAGAATTACACTTCTCTTTCTGAGGTTTATAATAAATCTGCGGATGTTTCTGATTTTCTTGTTGATAAAAATTCTTCGTGGAATATGGAAAATCACGGTGGCGCAAAAGCGGTACTGAAAAAGGACGGAAATGTAAGTTCTATTAAAGTTGTTCAAAATGGAACGGAAGGCTGGCATATTCAATACAATTGTCCAAACCTCAGCTTTACTGATAATAAAATTTACACAATCAAATTTGCAGTAAAATCTTCAAAATCGGCAAAAATCAATGTTTCTTTGATGCAGGCCCACTCTCCGTGGCAATCTGCCGGCTGGTCAACTGATATTCAGTCTACCATTGGGTGGACAGAATATTCTTATACCGTGCAAAATATTTCCACTGACGACAATCTCAGGCTTAATTTTAGCAATATGGGACTTTCTGCCGGCACAACTTTTTACTTTAAAGACCTTCAGGTTTTTGAAGGCGGAAATGTTGAAGTCGTAAAATCTGGTAAAAAATCTTCAAAAAATCAAAAAACTGTCCACTTACCTCATTTTGAAGAATATAAAACTTTGCCGGCAAGTTATAAAAATCTTATTCTTTCATTTTTGTATGAAACTGAAGAAAATTACTGGATTTCTATGAAAAATTTTGTTTCTGACACTCTGAAATCCAAAGCGCTTGTTATGGGCACTTCTGCGGGCTGTTCTACGGCGGCACTTCAGTCTTGTTTTGATATTATTGACTCTCACGCCTATTGGAATCACCCGGCATTTCCTGGAGCGGACTGGGATATGGGCAATTATTACGTAAATAATTACAGTCTTACAAAAGCTGATGGCAACAATACCCTCTTTAGTCTTGCAAAATCGCGAGTTTACGGCAAAGCTTTTTCTGTTACTGAATATGATCATCCTTTCCCAAATCAATATTCTTCAGAAATGTATCCGATGTTTGCGTCTTTTGCGGCATTCCAGGACTGGGATTGTATTTTTACCTTCTGCTCTGCCCTGCCTTATACTGCAAACGGTCAGAATCAGAAAATAACGGGATATTTTGATCAGTCAAATAATCCTGTAAAAAGTTGCGCGGCACCGTTTGCGGCACGAATTTTCCGTGAATTTCTACTAGAGCCGGCTTCGACTAAGGCGTATATAAATCTTTCGCGCGAAATTGAAATGCAGAATTTGTATAAATTTTCAGGCTGGAGCATTGGAAACACAGAAAAATTTGGAATTATCCCAGAAAGTTCCGCATTTTATCAGCTTGGAGTCAATTTGAAGGACGTAACTCCTGATAATTTTGATGAATATGGCACGGAAATTTCACTTTTGCCGTCGCCGTATTTTGATTCTTCTTCCAAAAAAGTTAAAGGATTTGACCAGACAAATCAAATTTACTGGGACGAAGATTCCGGAGTTTTTATTGTCTGTAACGAAAATCTGACGATTTCTGTTCTGGATTCCACCGCAAAGTTGCCACAATTCCCTGAAAGTTGGAAAAACAATCTTCTGCCTGTGTTAAATCCTAAAAAAAATGATTTTTATGCCTTGTCCGCAATAAAATCTGACGCGTCATACATTATTTTTTCTTCCAGCTGGAGTGGTAACCGTGGCGAAAATCTGAAAATTTATGGCAAGAAAAATAAATCAAGTGGTATTATTCGCGAACCTGAAAAAGTCACTACCATGGCAACTCTCGGTCGCGGGCCGGCAAAAACGCTTTGTGGCAAGTGCACTTTCACGCTTCCGGGAAGTCACACTTTGTACAAAGCGGGCCTTGAAGGAAACAAAACTGAAAAAATAAAAGAAAATTCATCGGAATTTTCACTGGATTCTAGTTATCAGACTTTGTGGTTTGTTCTTGAGTAGAATGAGGCGGAAGGGACGCGAAGTTTCCCCCACCTCACCCTTCCCACTCCCAAAAAAAACACGCCGGAGTTTTATTTCTCCGGCGTGTTTTTTTTTGTAAAGTTGTAACTTTATTGAAAATGATTTTTTAGAAATGCCCTTTATGCAACAACCTGGCCCTGACCAGATTTCTTTTTCTGCACAATCTTAACTACAACAATAAATCCTGCCATGATTACAAGACCTGTAATTAACGGTGCAACCGGATTTTTTACGATTCCGGCAACAATGTAGCAGACAAATGAAATTGCCGCTACAACCATAGCGTAAGGCAGCTGAGTATAAACATGTTCAACGTGATTACACTGAGCGCCGGCACTTGCCATAATTGTCGTGTCAGAAATTGGAGAAACGTGATCTCCACAAACTGCACCGGCCATACAAGCAGAAATAGATATAATTCTTAAAGGATCTGTAGTATCGGTAAAAACTGCAATACAAATTGGAATCAAAATACCAAATGTACCCCATGAAGTTCCAGTTGCAAATGCAAGTCCACAGGCAATAATAAAAATGATTGCCGGCAACATATTTTTAAATCCTGCAGCGCTACCGCTAACAACGCCAGAAACAAATTCTTTAGCGCCAAGACTGTCTGTCATAGTTTTAAGAGTCCATGCAAGACAAAGAATCAAGATTGCAGGAACCATTGCCTTAAATCCTTCCGGAATGCAAGTCATACATTCTTTAAACGGCAGAACACGGCGAATCATATAAACGGCAACTGTAATAATCAAAGATGCAAAAGAACCAATTACCAGTCCAACCGAAGCATCACTACTGGCAAAAGCCATTATAAAGTTCAGATAAGTATCTCCGCCCTTTGTAAAGAATCCGCCGGAATAAATCATACCCAAAGTACAAGTTACAATTAAAACTGCAATCGGGAATACAAGGTCAAATACTGTACCTTTCTTTGCCTCGCCTTCTTCCTCATCTTCAGTAATTTCGCCTACCATTGCTTCCATCTTTGCCATTGAACCAAAATCAGTTTTTGTAAAAGCCAAGACAAACATAAATACAATTGTAAACAATGCATAATAGTTATAAGGAATTGCTTTACAGAAAAGCGCAAGTCCGTTTTCCCCTTCTGTTACAAATCCAGAAACGGCTGCGGCCCAGGAAGAAATCGGTGCAATAATACAAATCGGAGCGGCTGTAGCATCAATTAAATAAGCAAGTTTCTGACGACTAACCTTATATTTATCTGTAACCGGGCGCATAACGCTACCAACCGTCAGACAATTGAAGTAGTCATCAATAAAAATCAAAATTCCAAGACAAATTGTTGCAACCTGAGCGCCAACCTTAGACTTAATGTGTTTTTTTGCCCAGTTACCAAAAGCTGCAGAACCACCGGCCTTATTCATCAAAGCAACAATAACGCCAAGAATTACAAGGAATACCAATATACCTATGTTGTAAGGGTCTGCAATAGATTTTACCAGACCGTCCTGAAAAGTCTGAGTCAAAAATCCCGAAAAACCACTGCCATTAGAACCGGCAAAGAAAGCCGCACCAATAACAACACCAATAAACAAAGAAGAATAAACTTCCTGAGTAATTAAAGCCAGCGCGATAGCCACAATCGCCGGCACCAGAGACCAGAATGTACCAACCATTTACTTTGTACCACCAATTTTTTTAAAATCTGTCTTAAGAGGATCCTTTACCCCGTCAGACTGTAATTTTTTCAGAATCTCAATTGCAGCATCCAGATCATCAAGCGAAGTGTTTGTGCAATAAGTTCTGATGTCAGTCAGCGATTTGATAATATGTTCCAAATCCATAACCACCTCCATCTTTACCATTATAACGGCATAAATCCATAATGTTAAAACAAAATTTAAAAACTCAGTCTTTTTGTGACGATTTTTACAATTAATTTTATTTTTTATGGGGCATTTTATCGCTTCGCGGCTGTTGCGCACTTCGCTAACGCTCAAAGTCCTCGGCACGCAAATAGCGCGCCTGCGGGCTTCGGTTTCGGCTTTTGCAAAAGCCTTCACCGGTGCTCCATAGCCGGCCCGTTATGTAACGTAAAAATTTTATCATCATTAAATTATGAAAATCTAAAACTTTAAAATACAAAAATTAATATTTAAATTTGTAAAATTCAGAGTTTTGCCTTAAAATATTACCTATGGGAGAGATGCTATCAGAGGTTTTGCAAAACTAAAAAATGGAACACGAACTTGAAAAAACATCATCTTGTGAAATTCTTAATTCTGAAATAGAAAAGGCGTTTTTACAGGTAGGCATTCTTACATTTACATATTTTCCACAAGAAAAAATCATGGAAGCTTCAAACGGTTTCGCAGATTTTTTTAAGTGTCCACACCATTTTGAGAATATGCCACAGTCCCTTGCAGATGCTCTTATCCACCCCGACGATCACATTGCACTTTCACAACTTGCAGAAGAAATTGACAAAGGTTCGGTTAATGTTTGTACAAACTTGCGTACACAAACCGGTTATCTTTCACGTGTTACAATCGTAGCGTCAGAACTTGACGAAAATAACAAAATCAAAAAAACAATAGGAATTGTTCAGCCGTTAAATGATCAGGTACGTGTTGGCAAAGCAGTTGAATCTTTAAGTTCAGATTATAGTTCCGTTTATTTTGTAGATTTAGAAAAAGATAAAATTTTCCCGCAAAGACTTAGTAGCGATATTGAAAAAGAATTTGGCGCGGTTTTCAGAAACAATCCTCCTTATGAAGTGGCTATAAAATCTTATATTGAACATTGCGTTGTAGAATCAGAAAAAAAGGAAATGTTTTCCCTTACTTCCACAGAAAATCTGAAAAAACTGTTCAAAGATAAAGACGTTTTTATTCACGACTACCGCATAGAACGCAATGGTGAACTTAGAATCTGCAGAATGAAGGCTGTAGACCTTTCTGATGGCGATGAACTGAAGTACATTTCTATGGGCTTTTCTGATATGACCATGCTTAAAACTGCCGAACTGGAACAATATGCCTTTGTAGACCCTGTTACCGGCGGAAATAACTATCTCAGTTTTAAGAAAAAAGTAAAAAACGTAAACAAACCGGGCGCGTTTATTTCTCTTGATATAAGAAATTTCAAAATTGTTAACACAGTTTGTGGCGTTGAACGCGGCGATCAGACAATTCAGTACATTTGGAAGGTTTGCAATAATTTTTGCGAAGGCGAAGCGGTGTGCGGTCACGTAAATGCGGACCACTTTGTTATGTATTTTCCGGGCATTTCTGAAAAAACTGTCATCAGAATTACAAAAATGATTACCTATGCCCTTCTTGAACTTTCCACCGAACTTGAAATTCCAAAACTCATTCCTTACTTTGGTGTTACTCAATGGTCAGAAAAAAAGGACATTGAATCAGCGTTTAGCGAAACAACCGTTGCAAAACACAGCGCAAAAACTTTAAAAGACTTGAATTACGTTTTTTACAGCGACGAAGAAACAAAAAAGATTCTTTTTGAAAAATCTCTGGAAGATAAATTTAACTCAGATTTGAACAAAGGAAGATTTAAAGTCTGGTATCAACCAAAGTACAATCCTGTGACAAACAAAATGACCGGTGCGGAAGCGTTGGTTCGCTGGCAAAACGAAGACAATACTTTTTTACAGCCAATAAAATTCATACCGCTTTTTGAATCTGACGGGCTTATAAAAACTTTGGACGAGTATGTGTTTACTACCGTTTGTAAAATGCAAAAGCAGCGCGAACTCAATGGTGAAAAATTAATTCCGATTTCAATAAATCTTTCGCGGGCAAGCATTTATTTTGGCGATATTGTCCGCCGTTACAAAAAAATAAGTCAAAATATTGGAATTTCGCCAAAATATGTACCTATAGAAATCACAGAAACCGCGGCCGTTGCAAATGAGGACGTGCTTCACACAATGGAACGTTTCCATCAGGAAGGTTTCCCGATTTTTATAGATGATTTTGGAACGGGCTACTCTTCCCTTTCTACGCTGAATTCTTTTCATTTTGATAATCTCAAAATTGATAAAAGTCTTATTGACTACATTGGTGATTACCGTGGCGATAAACTTCTGGAACACACAATCGGACTTTCAAAAGATTTGGGAATGCAGATTACGGCAGAAGGCGTTGAATCAATTGAACAGATTGAATTCTTAAAAAATCTGGGCTGTGACAATATTCAGGGATATTATTATTCAAAACCGCTTCCGTTTGAAGAATTCCAGAAACTTTATAAATAATTGACAAATAAATCAAAATCTTTCATAACATTCGCCATGGACACTAATATTTTACTCAGAAAATACAAAGAAACTGACCTTGAACAAATGGCAAGCATCTGGAATGAAGTTGTACAAGACGGCGTTGCCTTTCCTCAGGAAGATTTACTTGACCTTGATTCTGCAAAAAAGTTTTTTTTGGCACAAACTTATTGTGGCGTTGCAGAAATCTTTAAAAATAACGCGGAAAAATCAAAAATTGCGGGACTTTACATTTTACATCCGAATAATGTTGGGCGTTGCGGTCACATTGCAAATGCAAGTTATGCCGTGCGCAAAGATTTACGAGGCCTTCACATTGGCGAAAAACTTGTTTCTGACTGTCTGAATCAGGCAAAAACGGAAGGTTTTAGGATTTTGCAGTTTAATGCCGTCGTGGAAACAAACATTCACGCACGGCATCTTTATGAACGGCTTGGTTTTAAACAACTTGGAACAATTCCAGGCGGTTTTAGAATGAAAGACGGACATTATGAAAATATCTGTCCGTATTTTAAGGAATTGTAGGCCTAGTCTTTCCACTTTCCAAATTTTACATCCGGCATTTTGGGCAGATGGTCGCCAATCATTTTTTCCATCCAAATCATATCGAACCACTGTCCAAATTTATAACCGGAAAAATGAAAAGTTCCCACGAGCGTAAAGCCCATTTTTTCATGAAAACGCATACTGTCGCGGTTAGAAATTTCAGAATCATCATTTTGCGGACATGTAACACAGGCATTCATATTTGTTATACCGATTTTTTTTAAAAGGCGCTCAAGTTCTTCGTAAAGCAGACGGCCAGTCCCTTGACGACGACCGTCCTTGCGAACATAAACGGTCGTTTCTACAGACCAATCATAAGCACGGCGGCCTTTAAAAGTTCCGGCATAGGCATAACCGGCAATTTTTCCATCATCATCAACGGCCTTGATATACGGATATTTTTGAGAAATATTTATAATCCGCTGCGTAAATTCTTCAACGGACGGAACCTCGTATTCAAAAGTAATTGCCGTATTTTTTACGTACGGTGCATAAATTTCAAGCAAACTTTTTGCATCAGAGGGATTTACATACTCAATTTTCATTTTTTGTCCCCGCAAAATCTAGTTTTTTGACAAAACTTCTTCAATTTCCGCAATGTACATAACGTGCCAGTCATCATCAGAATAAAATTTTGAAATATTTTCACGGCCGTTTTCTGTAAAAAATTCTTTTGACATTTGTTGTGCATAAAGTTTTTTGCAGGTAAAAACAAGGCGACTTTCTTCAAAATAAGGCACTCCGTTTTGATGTTCAACGGTAAAACCGCATTTTGCAACTTTGTCTTCGTCACGGCCGGAAACTTTACCGCAATATGCAAGTTCTTTTCGGTATTTTTCCGGCAAAATGCAAAGTGAAAATTTTTCGCCATTGTCTACAAATTCTTTTGTATACCGCGAATTTCTGATGTAAACGGTTGCAACATTTTTTCCCCAAAGAACGCCAAAATCGCCCCAGGAAACCGTCATTGTATTTACTTTTCCGTCTTTTTCTGCCGTAATAAGCATCCAGTCTTTGCCAATCATTGTAAAAGGATTTTCTTTTAAATTTTCAATTTCGATTTTTTTCATTTTAGTTTCCTTGCAGCATTTTGTGCCTCAATTTTTATTTTTGCTCCGACATTTTATCATAAAATTCTTGCGTAAAGTTGCCTCTAAAAATTGCAATTTTCAGAGGCTCCCATAAAATATTCTGCCACGGATTTTGCGTTTACCGGCCGTAAAAAATCCTTGTGCGGTTGTGTAAGATTGTAATTTTTTCGGAAATTTTCTATTGCGGACTGGTCACCAACAAAACTAATTTTTTCAAGATTTTCTTTTTTATTTTCAAGAAATTTTGAAAAAATGTCCAAATTTTCATTTTGGGAAGAAATAAAAATCAAAAAGTCTGTAAAATCTTTTTTTTCGTTTTGTAAAGAATCAGGATTATCCTCATAAAAAACCGGAATTTCATTTTTGAGATAATTGTAAACTGCCTTTGAAATTAAACCACCGTGAAAATCAATGATTAAAAGCGATTTTTCCGGGATTTTTGGCTCAGAATTTTCAACAAGGGTGTTCAATTCCGCAATTTTCTGGCCAGTTCCTTCGTAATCATAGGAATCTGCGCAATCATAAATAAAATCAAGACATTCGCGCTGCAAATCCGTGCATTTATGATTTTGCATTTCGCGGCAAAGCTTTTTTAACTCGTCCAAATCATAATCATCAAGATTTTTCTGAAGTTTTTTGATTTTTGAATAAAATTCGTCCTTTGTGAACGCGGGAAGTTCGGCTTCAATTTCTTCTTCCAGCCCGAATCTTTCGCCAAGAGAACTTATAATTGCAGAATAATCTTTGAGCAAATCGTCAATATTGTTTTTTATAAAGTCCAAATCGCCGGATTTCGCTTTTTGTTCGTGAAGTTTTGCGAGCGCCGAAAGTTTATTTTTTCCGATTGCGGCCATAACACTTTTTAGGGCGTGAACTTCTATTGCGTAAAGTTCAAGATTTCCGGCGGCAACATATTCGGGCAAATCTTTTATTTTTTTGATTCCGTCTTTGTAAACCTGGCGCAAAACATCTTCAGAAACTTCAACCACGGAATCAGAAATTGTTTCTTCTTCGGGATTTCCGGCCGTTATTTCTGTTGTATTTTCATCTTTTTTTTGATTTTTCCGAACAATTATCAGGGATTTTTGCAATTTTACGCTGAGATTTCCCGGAAAGATTTCTTCAAGAACCTTATTCAGATTTTCAGCGTTCAGAGGCTTTGGAATAAAGGCGTCAAATCCAAGATTTTTGTAACCGTTTTTGCCATTTGACGAAAAATCATCATTTGCGGACAGGGCAACAACAGGAATTTTTTCAAAACATGGCATTTTCCGGATTTCGTCCATGGCTTCTTTTCCGTCCATTTCTGGCATCATATAGTCCATAAAAATTGCGTCATATTGAGTTTTTTGGCAAAAATCTAAAGCCTGCGCGCCACTTTCGGCAAAATCAATATTAAAACAGTAAGGTTTAAAAATTTCGCCGGCAACAAGAAGATTCACTTTGTTGTCATCAACGACGAGGAGTTTTATGTCCTTTTTCTTTGCGGGCCTTTTCACCTTTTCCGAAGTTCTGACTTCCGTTCCATCCATGATTTTCTGGAGAATTCCCGCCGCCGCAATAACGTTTCCGTCCGTATCTTTTTTGATGACGCGCATTTCGCAATAAAATCGTCTGACAACATTTACTCCGCGGAATTCGCAGGAAACAATTTCTTTGCCGTGCGCAATTGCACTGTAAGTTTGCAAAACTTTTTCACGATCAGGGGCGTAAACAAGATTATTTACAAGACTTTCCGGCACGTTTTTTATAATTTCAGAAAAATTCAGAACTTCGGCACTGTGTTTTGAACACTGAATTATTTTTTCTTGAGGAAAATAAACAAAATCCATAACTTTCAGACGTTCATAAAGAATTTCAAAAAGTTTCATTTTGATTTCTGATTCAGAAACTTGATTTTCCAAGGCCATATTTCCTCTCCAAAAAGAAAAGGGCATCTCTAAAAATTGCAATTTTTAGAGGCTCCCAAAATTAAAGCGCAGCCGCCAACCGTTCAATCTGTTCAGGTTCGCTAAAAAATAAATCCAGAAGCTCAGGGTCAAACTGTTTGCCGGCAGATTCTTTCATAATTTCAAACGCGCCGTCCAGTGTAAACGCCTCTTTGTAACAACGCTCAGAAATTAAAGCGTCAAAAACATCTGCAATTGCCATAATTCGCGCTTCAAGAGGAATTTCCTTGCCCTTCAATCCCTGAGGATAACCGGAACCGTCCCAGCGTTCGTGATGATAGCGGGCAACATTGGCGGCAACTTTTACGTAATCAGGATCTTCAATGCCAGAAAAATTTGACATGATTATATCACCGCCAATTACGGTATGTTCTTTCATTTTTTCAGCTTCTTCGGGTGTAAGCTGGCTGCCTTTTTGCAAAATTGCGTCTGGAATTGCGATTTTTCCAATATCGTGAAGTGGCGCCGCTTTTATGATGTTGTAATAATACTCTTCTGAAATATCAGGATACAAACCTTTTTCGCGGATAAGAGTAACAAGTTGAGTAACATAGCGACTGGTTCGCTTTACGTGCTGACCGGTTGTGCCGTCACGGTTTTCTATCAGATTTGCGATGCTCATAATTACTTCGCGCTGTATGGTTTCAATTTTTCTGGTTTTGTCGCGTTCCAGTTTTCTACGGTAATCCAGAATTTCTAAAGCGTGCTTTACCCTGTTTTCAAGAACTTTTGGCACAAAAGGTTTTCTTACAAAGTCCATTGCACCAAGTTCCAGACATTTTACTTCCGTATCTGTATCATCTTTTGCCGTTAAAAAAATTACCATGACAGAGGCCGTTTTAGGATTTTCTTTGATTTTTTCCATTACCTGAAAACCGTCCATGTCCGGCATGCTGATGTCCAGTAAAATTAAATCCGGGATATTTTTTTCAAGAAATTTTAAAGCTTCCCTGCCGGAAGTAACCGGTACAGGCTTTGAAAATTCCTGTAAAACTTGTTCTGCCATTTTCAGGTTGACAGAATTATCGTCTACAATCAAAATTTTTCGCGATTCATTCATATTTTCTCTTTAACTGTCTAAAAATTCAGACAATTTACTCCAGTCTTCTGCGTTTATTGCTTCTTTTAGTTCTTCAAATTTTGATTTTTCTGAAGAATCAAAAATTTTCGTTAAATTATAAGTTTCAGGATTTTCAAAAATTAACTTCAGACTTTCATAATCTTGAGATTGTAAAAGTTCTTTTAATTCAAGTTTTATGCTGTCAATTCTGGAATTTTCCGCGGCATTATCGTTAAAATCCGCTTCATCATCAATCATTTCAAGACCAGAATCTTCAGTTTCTTCTTCTAGCCCTTCAAGGCCCGAATCATCAGTATTATTTTTCTGATTTTTTGCAAAAACTTTGGCAAATTCATTTTTGAGCCGTTCGTATTCATTCAAAACGTACTGAGTTGAAGTCGTGACAGTTTCGCCGTCCTGTGCTTTGCCGGCCATTTCCAGCGCGAGCGCTTCCTGAGAAAAATCCATTGCACCAAGCAGACGCGCAGAACTTTTTAGGGCATGAACTTGAATCGTGTAATTTTTAAAATCCATTTCCTGGGCATATTTTTTTATCTGAGCAATTTTTTCGTCCGCACTTGTATAAAAAAGCCAGCAGACATTCAGATAAACTTCCTGATTTGAAGCCGCCCTGACACCTTCTTCAACGTCAATTCCAGGAATTTTAGAAATCATTTTTAATTCACTTGAAGATTTTTCCGGAGAGTCGCCTTCATCCTCTTCCACCGGAAGAATTTTTGACGCCGGAAGATAATTTTTAATTATTGCCTCAAGATTTTCATCATCAATTGGCTTTGAAATATAATCCGTAAAACCGCTGGCAAGATATTCTTCTTTTGCGCCGGCCATTGCATTTGCCGTAAGGACAATCACAGGAGTTTCTTTATTTAATTCGCAACGTTCTCGCAAAAGTTCAAGAGTTTCCGTTCCATTCATTTCAGGCATCATATAATCAAGAAGAATAATGTCGTATTTTGTTTTTTGGGACATTTCTATTGCTTCTGCGCCACTAAGGCAACTGTCTATATGAATACGATTTCGCTTTAAAAAACTTCGCACAACAAGAATATTCATTTCAATGTCATCAACAACGAGAATTTTTGCATCCGGAGCGTGAAAAGTCTCTACGGAAATTTTCTTATCATTTTCTTTTTTGGTCAGGCTGACGCGCACAGAAAAAGACCCGATTTTTTTAGTGGAACGCACCGGCTGGACAATATCAAAAGAAAAAACGGAACCTTCGCCGTAAACGCTGGAAACGTTCAGTTTGGAATTCATCCTTTCAAGAAGAGTTTTTGTGATTGTAAGGCCAAGTCCGGTACCTTCAATGCCGGCGTTTTTCTGCTGATCAAAACGGACGTACGGCGAACAGATTTTTTCAAGATTTTCCGGCTTAATTCCAATTCCTGTATCCGAAACTGAAATTTTCAAGACTATATTTTCATCATCCTGTTTTTCAAAATCAACTTTAAAGCGGACAAAACCTTTTTCCGTGTATTTTACGGCATTATTCAAAATATTCAGGGCAATTTGCTTTATGCGCCGTTCATCACCAAAAAGCAACGCCGGAATTTCAGGATTTACGCTGACTTCAAATTTCAAGTGCTTTTCGTCAACTTTTGGGCGCACCATATTAATCAAATCATTAATTAAAGAGGCCAGGTCATAATCAACCGGGACAATTTCCATTTTTCCGGATTCAATTTTTGAAAAATCAAGAATGTCATTAATGAGGCCCAAAAGCGTGTTTCCCGCAATCTGAACGTCATTGGCATAAGTTTTGATTTCTTCCTGCTTAGTTTCGCGCAGAATCATCGTGTCCATACCAAGAATTGCATTGATTGGAGTACGAATTTCGTGAGACATATTTGCAAGGAACGACGATTTTGCACGGTTTGCCGCGTCCGCTTCGTTTTTGGCGCGCTCAAGTTCCTGCCGCTGATTAACTTCCTCGTCAATCGGACGAATCATAGAAATGCTGTAAATGTCGCCGCCACTTTCGTTTTCAAGAATGATGACTTTTGTTTCTACCCAGTGAAGTCCGTCCGCATGCTGCTGCAGTGCCTGATTTGAAATTGTGTGAATGCCGTTTTCATAAGACGAAAGAAGCGACTTTCTGCTGAACTGATTTTTATATTCCTGTTTTTGATTTTCGTCCGTGATTGTTTCCGCAATATTTTCAAGAGTCTGATCAATTGTCGTAAGATTTTCGTTAGTGTAAAGGCCGGTGTCGTTATATTCGACTTTTACGTAATCCTGAGTCAGATTTTGTTCCATGATGAACGGATAAACCGTGCGCGCCGCAGAAACAATAAGTTTCATTTCTGTTTCACTTTTTTCACGCTGTTTATCAAGTTCAGATTTTGTATATTCAAGAAAGAATTTTCTGTAACGGTGAAACAAAATAAAAATCATGACACCAAAAATTATGACAAGGGCCACAAGAATAATGCCAGAATCCTTTATGGAATTGCTCATTACCTGATTTGTAATTCCGGAAGGATAAAGCTGGAGCAAAACCCACTGCGTACCGCGAACTGGCGTTACATAACCGGTAGAATCTCCGGTCACATCCGCGTAGGTAAAGCCGGTTTCTGACTGATTAGCAACGGCACCGGTAAGCGCAAATTTGTCGTCAGTTTTTACGTAGCGAAGAACATCCGCAAAACGTTCAATGTACAAAGTTCCGTTTGCAATATACTGGCCAATTACGTCACCATCCGAACAAAAAAGATAAGTATTT
This sequence comes from Anaerobutyricum sp., assembly GCA_963638805.1. Taxonomy (GTDB): domain Bacteria; phylum Spirochaetota; class Spirochaetia; order Treponematales; family Treponemataceae; genus Treponema_D. The sequence continues at coordinate 2,324 of CAVHTI010000022.1, read as the reverse complement.
GCCGGATACCCAAAAACCTGAGCCTTTAGGATTTCTGAAATACTTTGTTCAGACAAAAAACCAACAAGAACACCGCAAATCTGATTGTTAAAATAAATCGGGGAATAAAAGCCAACGAGTTTTTCGCCAGTTATTTTTGAATGCAGAATTTCCGCAATACCAGTGTTGCCTTTCATTCCGTTCTGAAAATAATCACGGTCCCGACAATTAACTTCCGCACCGTCGCTGGAATAATCCGTACCGCTTGCACCAATAAAACGGATAATATCAAAATGAATTTTGTCCTGTAAAGATTTTAAAAGTTCAAGATCTGGAGTTTCTGAAGTCAAAGAAGCACTGTAAATTGCCGCGCTCGTTTCTATTGAAGAAAGATAATTGTCAAAAACATCGCCAACATGACCGGAAGTAGTTTTGGACAATTCGTGAATGTAATTAACGGTCTGTGCAAGATTACGCTTTCTTGTAATTTGCTGCGAAACAAGAAAAACCGCAAAAATTACAATCATAGCAAGGCAGATTGTCGCGAAAATTTTTGTAATATCATTGGGTCGTAACTTCAATTAATAACGTCCTTGTTATCTCTCTATGGAGCCTCTAAAAGTTGCAAAACGAATTTTTAGAGATGCCCTAAATGTGCTATAATCACAGAAACATTTGCGGGAATCTTCGGAAAAATTGAAAATTTCCGTATACCTTCAATAATACAACGTTTTCGGATTTTTTTATATGGAAAAACTGCACAAATTTGTTGGGATTCTTTTAATTATTTTTATTGTGATGGCATATCTGCTGGGGATTTTGCTGCCCTCCGAAAATGTAAAAATAACACCACTGGACACTCCATCACTAGAAAACGGCTGGCATTTTACACAATCCGATGCAAAAAATCCAAAATCAAGTTTTATACTTCAACCGGGCGAAGAACTTTCGCTCATAAGAATTGTTGATAAACCTTTGGACTACGGCACCGCATTTGCATTTTATGACACAGGATTTAATTTAAAACTTTATGTAAATTCACGGCTCGCATCAGAAACAGGCAGAGTTTCACTTGAAAAATATGGAATGGAAAGCGGCGAAATCTGGCGGACAATTCCACTTTCCGGAGTAAAACAGGGCGACAAAATCAGCATAAAAATCGAAAATCTTTCAAACGAAAATAAATTAGTGAATTTGCAGAAATTTTACTTTTGCAACGAAAATTTCATAGTTTCAAGGATTTTAAGAAATTCAGTACCTAGCATAATCGTCTGTCTTTTGTGCCTAATCACGGCATTTTTGCTGGCACTTTTTTCATTCGCAATCAGAAAAAACATTCTTGAAAATTACAGAAGCGGCGCAATTGCCTTGAGTGGATTTTCGCTGAGTATGGGATTGTGGGTACTTTCGGACGGGACATTTTTTCAGCTGATTTTTCAAAGTTCTTCCGTGCGGTACGGACTTTCGTATGGTTCATTTTGTCTGCTGCCCTACTTTGGACTTTTGTTTTACAAATCAATGATTAAGCGGAAAGAAAAGATTTTCAGTATTTCGTCAATTGCTTACGTTGCGGTAGTTTTTATAATTTTGCTCTTGAACCTGGCAAATATTGTTCACATTTCCAAAACAATAATTTTTGTGCACGGTTTTATAATTTATGATTTGATTTTGATTGTCGTTTACAACCTCAGAAATTACAAGATTTCAAAAAATAAAGCTGATTTAATCCCGATTATTTCCGTTACAACGCTGATTTTTGCCTGCGCCGTCGGATTTGGGATTTACTACCTCATAAAAGGGGCTTCTGCGTCAACTTTTGTAGGACTTGGCTATTTTGTATTCCTTCTTGAAACATTTTTTATGGAAGGTTCCATAATCGTCAAAAAGATTTTGAAAAAGGAAGATGGGAAAAGGACAACTGAAATGGCCTGAAATGAAGATTCCTAAATTACTGACCTAATTTCTTTGTATTGTACTTTTCTTCCAAAAAACGACGATTACGGTCTAGTTCGGCAGAAAGTTCTTCTTCTGTCGGCAAATAGCAAAAGATTTTTCGTTATATTGAATTTTCCATTATCCACATACTGTGGAAAGGCCTTTCCACTGCCTATGAATAGTGCTTTCCACGATATGTGGAATGGCCGTAATTGAGAGTGTGGATAATAGGGAATTTATTATTTTCCGGCTTTTTCTTCTACTAGCAACTTCCTGTCATCAATATTTTCCAGGACTTTCATCTGCTGAATGGCGATTTTGTTCAGTTTTTCAAGGCGTTCGCCCTGCGGAAGTTTGTCATTTATAAAAACGGCGTTTAAGTTTTCCATATTTGAAAGGCAGATTAACTG
>CAVHTI010000021.1:0-32427 GCA_963638805.1 Anaerobutyricum sp. | reverse complement strand
ATTATATATTTCACAGACGAAGCAATGTTGCAAGAATGGTTTAAACGTCACAAGATTTATAAAGTCCATTTCATTCTTGGTTTTATATTTTTTAGTACAATACCGTTTCAGTTGTTATTGCTTTATGTTCTCGGAATAAATTGTCTTGCTTTTGCAATCATTGGACTTTACATAGAACCTGTAAATATATTTTGGGGTGCTGTTATACACCCAGCAATACTTAAAAAGATTATCTTTGACGAAGAGTACCCTTACGACACCGACGTGTTAAAAGGTTGCGGTTTTGATGAAAAGAAAACCAAAGGTGCAGTTCTTACAGGTGCTGCTATAGGTAAATTTTTTAAATAAGGAGCATAGAAATGGGAAAACGAAAATACACAGATGAGGAAATTATTAAAAAATATGAAGAGTTCGGTCCTGTAGACTTTCAAAATCCAGACCCATATAAAAATGACTGGTGGATATATGAAGAAGCAGTAGAAAAAGCAAAACTTGAAAGCGAAGAAGAACGCAAAATGCACGAATGGCTGTTAAGTATCTACCCTACAAAGTTACCGTTTTGCATAACCATTAAAGAACGAAAACGATTCAAGTACGTTGCTTATTATTCACTTCACGGTTCTCAGATTACAATTTTTAGAAGAGCATTTTTGCCATTGAATGATTTTAACAAAAAACGACTGCTAGATACGTTATTGCACGAATATGCACACCTTATTACTAGGGAAAGTTCTAAATGGGATAATGATACGCACGGTTGTGTATTTTGGGCGACATTCTATATTCTGTGGAACTTAGCATACAAAAAAGGTCTTTTCAACGTTCTTTACAGCTCTTGTTTTACAAATGAAGATGAAATAATACACAATCCTGTTTTTGAAAGAGTCTGTAAAGCATTAAACGTTTCTTATGAAGAAATTTCAAAATCATATCTTCTGAAAGAAAACTGTTGAATCAAAACTTCCTGACAAAATTATTTCCACTTTATAATTTTACTGGCTACCTGATTCTATGTGTTTTGTGACAAAAATTTCACGCAAAAGGTAGCAGCGGATTAAAAGTGACAATTCTTCCTGGGCGGTATCTTCTTGAATTGACAGAAGTTCTATTGTTTTTTTGAGGCGGTAGCGAATTGTGTTTGTGTGCTGGTAACATTCTTCACTTGCTTTTACGTAGTCAAAATTATTTTTTACTAACGAAATCAAAGTTTTTAGAAGATAACTTTCGTGTTTCTGGTCATAAGCCTTTAAAATTTGAATCTGGTGGTCAATTTCTTCATTGAGCATTCGGTTTTGAACTAAACTTACGGCATATCGGTAAATTCCTAAATCTTTGTAAAGCAGGCAGTTTTTATTTTGATATTTTGCAATGATTGCGGCGCATTGTGCTTTTTTTACCGAATAATTTAGTTTGTAAACGGGCATAAATTCTTCGCAAATTCCAATATAAAAGGAATCTGGCACAAAACCTGCGGACAAAATTATTTTTTTTACGTATTCGTAGGCAGAAAAATCTTCGCCCTTTTTGTCTTGAAATGAAAAAATGAGCATTAAATTGTGGCCGTTTTTTACAAATTTGTAAGTGGTCGGGCCGTTTGTCTGATATTTTCGGTACATTAAATTGTCAAAAAATGTGTGAATCTGCAAATTTGTTGATTCTTCTTTTGTGATTATGTTTGCGCTCAAAATATTCTGGCAAAAATCAGGATTTATTTCGTACGCAATTTTTTCAACTTCTTCCGGAGACGGATTTCCGTTTAAAATCTGATTTAATTTCTGTTCATAAACAATATATTGCGAGCGGGTTTTCATAGATTCGTTGATATTTATAATCAGGTCTTCCATAAATTCGTCGTAAAATGTAAGCAACGGCACGTGATTTTCGATTGCAAGATGTATGATATCCGCCGGGATAAATTCTTCCGGGGAAATTTTTATAGCAATTGCAGAAACTTTTTTTTCTATGAGATTTCTCAACGTGCCGAGCACAAGGTCCGGATTTGTTTTTGCAAAAAAATATGAAACAAGCGGAAAATATCCCGGACCGTAGCCAGAATAATGAATTCTGGAACTTTCGTATTCAAGAACAACTGCGGTGCTGACTTCGTTAGAAAGATATTCTTTGCCACAAAGGATTTTAAAATTACTAAAAAGAGAAAGTTTTAAAATTTCACTTACCTGAATCATACAAACCTCCATTTTTATGAGGAATTCTAATTTTGATTTGCATTTTAGTTAATTTTTTGAATTGAAACACGGCCGAAATTTACAACAAAAATCCCCGGTTATGATTAAAAATTTTTCACAACCGGGGAAAATCGCAAAATTTTTCAAAAACTGGAATTTTATTTTTTTAAGATTTCTTTCATTACGGCAAGAAATTTGTCGTTGGCTTCTGGAATTCCAATACTTACACGGTTACAGCCACACGGTGCGCCAATCAGGATTTTATTTTCTTTCATAGTTTTTGCGACAAATGCCGGATCCGCAGAAGATTTGTACAAAATGAAGTTTGTTTTTGATTCATAAACTGTACAGCCCAGCGCTTTAAGTTCGGCGGTAAGTCTTGTGCGTTCTACAGCATTTTTTGCAGCAATTTCTTTTATATATTCCTGATCTTTGATTGCGGTTCTTGCAGCTCTCTGGCCCAAAATATTATTGTTCCAGGCAATTCCAGATTTGTTGAGTAAATCTATCATTTCCGGGCAGCCGATTGCATAACCTACACGCATTCCTGCCATTCCGTATGCCTTTGAAAAAGTTTTTAAAACCAAAAGCGGTTTATCAAAATCTTTTTGCTTTAAAAGTTCAAGCATACTGTAAGTTCCTTCGTCACTGACAAATTCAAGATAGGCCTCGTCAATAATTGTAACTACGTGATCAGGAATTTTTTTGATGAATTCTTCCATCACTGCAGAGGAAATAAAAGTTCCCGTTGGGTTATTAGGATTGCAGACTACAAGGATTTTTGTTTTTGGCGTGACGGCCGCAAGCATTGCGTCAAGATCATAGCCCATATCGTCTTTCATTGGGACTGTGACAACTTTTGCACCGCAGGCATAAGCGGTGTCGCGGAATGATTCATAACTCGGGTCGCCAAGAACTACCTCGTCCTTTTGTTCAAGAAAAACGTGCCCTATCATTTCTATTACAGCCGATGAACCGGAAGCCACGCAAAAATTGTCGATTGTAAGTCCGTATAAGTCTGCTAAGTCGTGTTTTAAACCGATTGAAAACCAGTCCGGGTAAAGATTTGCAAACTGCAGATTTTCTTTTATTGTTTCCATTACTTTTGGAGAAGGTCCGTAAGGATTTTCGTTATAGTTTAATCTGTAAACATCAAGCGGAGTGTCGCTGCTGACGTGCTGGCGGGCAGCTCTTTTGCTGTCTGGTAAAGCTTTATAAGTGTCTCGTAATAAATCAAATTTTTCCATAATTATTCTCCTTGGATTTTGGATTTTTGCATTGATGAGATGCTGAACAATTATTTTTCATTTGAAAAATTAACTTTCTGAATACTAATTATAAAATTTACAATTTTCTATATGTTTCAAAACAAAATTTTTATAACTTTTTTGTAATTTTTACAAAACCGTTTAAAAGCGGGCGTTGCGGGCCGGCGTCTGAGGCCCGCTAGAAGGGGTAGCGGAAGACCGCAGGGCTGTAGCGAGGGGAATGCTTTCCCCTCCTTCATCTTTCCCCTACTCTATTTTGCTAAATTACGGCTTTTTTCATCCATTTGCCACCTTTGAGTCTGATGATATTGACGATGCATCGGGCAAGCCAGTCGATTGTCATGGCAATCCAGACGCCAAAAACGCCGAGTTTGAAATATCCGCCAATAAGATATGCAAGTGCGATTCGGAAAATCCACATGATGATTATTGACGAAAACATAACGAATTTTACGTCGCCGGATGCGCGCAGAATTGACGGGAGGGTCCAGGCGGCAGGCCACATAATCATACAGCAGACGGAATGGTACCACATAAGTTTTTTTGCAAGGTAGAAGCCTTCGTCGGTGAGGTTGTACCAGCTGGCAATGGTCGGGGTAAGCAGAATTATCGCGATATTTTCTATCCAAAGCAGAATGTAAGCCCATTTTATGAGTTTTTTGGAATAATATTTTACGGCATCGTAGTCGCCAGCACCGACGCACTGGCCGACGACGGTTGTAAGTGCAAGGCCCATTGCAACGGACGGAATTGTGGCAAGAAGTTCAATTGTGCTGGCCGTTGCATTTGCGGCAATGGAAGCGGTTCCGAAACTTGAAATTAAACTCTGAGTAAAAAGTTTACCAATCTGGAACATTGCATTGTCTATTCCACTTGGAATTCCGATTTTCAGGATTTTTTTAATCACGTTCCAGTCAAAACCCAGTCGAAAATATTTATCTATGTGCAGGTCGTATTTTTGATTACGGAGCATTAAAAGCACGACCACGCCGGCAATTGCACGGGAAATTAATGTTGAAAGTCCCACGCCGGCAATGCCCATGTGAAAAACAAAAACAAAAACGGCGTTTCCGATTATGTTCAGGACATTCATCACGGCAGAAACGTACATTGAAAGTTTTGTGTTTCCCATGCTTCTGAAAAGTGCGGTTGCGCCAAAATAAATTGACATAAAAGGAAATGAGCAGGCCGTGATATAAAAATAAATTACGGCGTTGTCCATAACTTCTTTTTCTACGGAACCGTAAATCAGGTTTAAAATCTGATGATTCAAGGTAAGCGAAATTATTGTGATGACCACGGCACTAATCAGGCAGACTAAAATGAGCTGGTTTGAAACAATTTTTGCCGTTTCCTTTTTTTTGGCACCGAGAGCCTGAGCCGCAACGACTGCACCGCCGGCCGCGAGCGCTTCAAAAACGTAAATCAAAAGATTACTGATTGTGTTTACGAGTGAAACTCCGGACACGGCCGTTTCGCCGGCGCCAGAAACCATTATCATATCTGCCATGCCAACCATTACGGCCAGAATTTGCTCCACGATTAACGGTAAAACCATCTGAATCAGATATTTTTTGTCAAAATAAAGTCCTTTTTGCTGTAATTGAATAATTTGTTCCTGGTTCATAAGAAACTCCTTTGGTTGCCATTCGGATTCTGAAACAAGTTCAGGATGACATTACTTTTAAAATGACACTAAGATTAAAAATCAACTGATTACGCTGACCGGCTTGCCAGAAAGGTAAGCTTTAAAATTGTCAATTGCCATGACGCAGGCTCTGATTCTTGATTCTTTTGTGAGCCATGCAATGTGCGCGGTAATCAGTGTGTTATCAAGATGGAAAAGCGGATTGTCGCCGGTCGGGGGTTCTTCGCGCAAGACATCAAGGCCCGCTCCATAGATTTTTCCTGACTTTAAAGCTTCGTAAAGCGCCGCTTCGTCAATGATTTTTCCTCGTGCAGTGTTAATCAAAATTACTCCGTTTTTCATTTTTGAAATTGCCTCTTTATTTATAAGATTTTCCGTTTCTGGAGTATGAGGACAGTGAATTGAAATTACGTCTGAACGTTCAAGAAGTTCATCAAGGCTGACTTGTTCAATAAAATTATATTCGTCGCCAGTTTTTTTATGACGGCTGTAAGATATAACTTTCATTCCAAAACCGGCTGCCATTTTTGCAAATGCAAACCCGATTGCGCCTAGGCCCAGTACACCGCAAGTTTTGCCGAAAAGTTCAATTTGCGGAGTGTGAACATAACCAAATTTTGCGGCGGCTTCCGGTTGCGTCCAGTCCGTAGTTTTTACTTCTTGTGAATGACTTGTGACGTGGTGGCAGGTTTCCATCAAAAGTGCAAAGGCATATTCTGCAATTGTCTGGGCACCGTAAATTGTATTTGTTATGGTAACACCTTTTTTGTGGCAAAGTTCACGGTCAATTTTTCCAAAACCATGGCCGAGCGTTGCAATGTACTTTAAATGCGGATGTTTTGCAAGAAATTCCTCATTTATAAGATCATCGCTAATCCAAACGCCAAAAACGGCATCGGCATCGCCAATTAAATCGTCAAGTTCTTCTAAAGTTGGATAGCCCGCCGGCTTTTTTATTTCCAGTTCCGTAACTTCTTTTATTTCTTTTAACTTTTGCCAGTGGCCTTCAAGTTCTTCTACAGTTAAATCAGGCTGAATTATTGCCTCCTGGATTACAACAACTTTCATAAGTCCTCCTCATCATTGACGTTTGACTTTTAAATTTTTACGACAAAACCTCTGAAAAATCACTTTTAGAGGTAAGTTCAAAAATCCCATTTTGTAAGATTTCTAAAATAAAATAGAAAAACCGGTCATATTTTGTCAATTATTTGTAAAAAAAATTAAAGAAAGTCTATAAAAGGCACAAGAAACAATATGAGTTTTTGTAAATTTTCCAAAAATATAAAATCTTTGTTGACTTTAACAAGTTTAAAATGCTATAAACTTTGCAAGATGAGATGTAAATCCTGAATCTTTTGTTTTGGAACAAAAATCCAGGTACTGAACAAATACAAAAAGGCCGGCAAAGACGCTGCTACATTTAGTAGAGTCTTTGCCGGCTTTTTTTTTAACTTGAAGAATTTTCTGAAAATTTTAGTTTTTGGAACTTTCTTTGAAAATTTTTGGGGAGGTAAAGATGATAAAGTACATTATAAAAAGACTTCTGATTGGTGTTCTTACATTATTTGTACTTGTTGCCATTACATTCTTTATGACAAAACTGATGCCGGGAAGTCCTCTTCAGTCTAAGAATATTTCTGGTGACGTTCTTGCCAAAATGGAAGCCAAATACAATCTTGACAAACCTGCGCCTGTACAATTTCTTCTTTACTGCAAGGGATTGCTCCACGGAGATTTAGGAACTTCTTACAAAAAAGTTGGTACTGAAGTTTCTACAATCATCAAAGAAACAATGTGGCCAACCATAAAACTTGGACTTGTGACTTTTGTTTTTGTTCTGGTTGCCGGCGTTGGCGCAGGAATTGCAATGGCAAAGGCAAAAAGCAATACGATTAAGGGCGTGTGGCTTACAGGAATTACCTTAGGAGTCAGTATTCCAAACTTTTTGGTAGCACTTTTAATTATGCTGCTTTTTGGAGTCTGCCTGAAATGGTTCCCGACGATGGGGCTAAACAGTCCGGCCGCCTATGTAATGCCGGTTTTGGCACAGGGCTTGTACCCAATCAGTGCCGTTGCCCGCCTTACACAAAGCAGTTATGAAGAAGTTATCAAACAGGATTACATAACAATGGCAAGGGCAAAAGGAATAAGCAAAACCACAATTCTTTTTCGCCATGTTTTGAAAAATGCAATGCTGCCGGTAATTACTTACATGGGCCCGACCGTAGCATTTTTACTTACGGGAAGCGTTACTATAGAAAGAATCTTTACCATTCCGGGAATTGGCCGTGAATTTGTAACTGCAATTATGAACCACGATTACACGGTTGTAATGGGAATTACGATTTTTATTGGCGCAATAATTATTCTTTGTAACCTGCTTGCAGATGTGATTTGTGCGATTGTAGATCCAAGAATCAGAAAATCACTTTAAGAGAGCAAATAGCGAGGCTGAATTATGAGTGAAACTTTAGTTGAATCAAAAGAAGAACTTTTTAGAAAACTTGATAAATCGGAAAAAAATGATGAATTTATTGCAATTGAAAGCCGCACTTTTATGCAGAGTGTCTGGCACGATTTTGTGAACAATAAACGCGCTCTTGTTTCCGGAATTATTTTGATTGTAGTGGTTCTTCTGGCAATTTTTGGCCCAATGCTCTGTCCGTATTCTTATGACCAGCAGGATATGAGTTGCAGAAACGCCCTGCCAAGTGCTGCACACTGGTTTGGAACTGACAAAATGGGCCGCGATATTTTTGTGCGAATTCTTTTTGGTGCAAGAATCAGTCTTGGAATTGGGTGCGTTGCGGCGGTAATAAACCTTCTTTTAGGAACAGTTTACGGCGGAATTGCAGGTTTTGCGGGCGGAAAAGTAGATATGGTTATGATGAGAATTGTAGACATTATTTATTCTGTTCCGTCTATGCTTTACATAGTTTTGATTATGCTCTGGCTTGGACCTAGCGTAATAAGTATGATGCTTGGAATTTCCATTACGTGCTGGATTGATATGGCACGAATTGTAAGACAGGAAGTAAAAAGTTTAAAAGAACAGGAATTTACAACGGCCGCTTTTGTTCTTGGAGCAAGCAGTTCAAGGATTTTACTAAAGCATCTTTTAATTAACTGTATGGGACCGGTTATTGTAACGGTTACTCTGATGGTTCCGCAGGCAATTTTTACAGAAGCCTGGCTTAGTTTTTTGGGAGTTGGAATTTCCGCCCCGATGGCAAGCTGGGGAACTCTTGCAGAAAATGCCCGTGATGTAATTTTGGTTCACCCGATTCAGGTTATTTGGCCAATTCTTGCGATTTGTATAACAATTATTGCCTTTAACTTTCTGGGTGAAGGTCTTGAAAGTGCACTGGATCCTAAGCGAAAACGCTAAAAGTTTTATTTTGAAGCTTTGCGCGTGAGGGATTGGAGGTGCGCCGCAGGCGAACACGGCCGGCAAATCACAGGATTTTATCTTGTGAAAAAAATAATGCCGGACGGGTTTGAAGCGAACAGCGGAACACCGCAAAGCCCGGTCTGCCAAAGGCAGGCACGCCCGGATAAAAAAACAAAAAAAGGAAGTGAAAATGAGCAGTTTACTGGAAATAAAAGGGCTATCCACGGAGTTTAAAACTCAAGGTGGAATTGTAAAGGCCATTAGACAAATTGACTATCACGTAGAAAAGGGCGAAGTTCTGGGAATTGTAGGAGAATCTGGTTCGGGAAAGTCGGTTGGGATGCTTTCGCTTATGGGCTTGCTTGCGCCAAACGGAAAAGTTACGGAAGGCACAATCACTTTTGATGGTCGGGACATTAGCCCGGCAAAGTATCAGACTAAGGCCGAAAAAAAACAGTATGAAAAAATGATGCAGGATATTCGCGGAAATGAAATCAGTATGATTTTTCAGGACCCTATGTCGTTTTTGAACCCGATTGTGAATATTGAAACTCAGATTACGGAAGGAATTATTTATCACACTAAGTGTTCCAAAAAAGTTGCCAAGGCAAAGGCGATTGAACTGATGAAAATGGTTGGAATTCCGGAACCAGAAAGCCGCCTGAAATCTTATCCTTTTGAATTTTCGGGAGGTATGAGGCAGCGAATTATTATTGCGATTGCCCTTGCAAATAATCCTAAACTGCTGATTGCCGATGAACCGACTACCGCCCTTGACGTTACAGTCCAGGCACAGATTCTTGATTTGATTAAGGATTTGACTAAAAAATCCGGAGCGGGAGTAATTATTATCACTCACGACCTGGGAGTTGTTGCTTCGCTTTGTGACAGAATCAGCATTATGTACGGCGGCAACATTATGGAAGAAGGCACCGTAAATGAAATTTTTTACGAGGCAAAACATCCGTATACCAAAGGTTTGCTGAATAGTATTGCCAATTCTAACGTTGATAACCGTGAACCGCTCAAGCCTATTCCGGGAACGCCGCCAGATTTGTTGAAAATTGGCGATGAATGTCCGTTTGCGGCGCGTTGTTCCGAAGCAATGAAAATCTGTACCCTGCACCGCCCGCTTTCTACTCAGTTTAGTCCAACGCACAAGACTGCATGCTGGCTGCACTGCGCAGACCGCTACAAAGATGTTCTTGCGGGCGGGCCAACGGAAGATAAGGATTAGGCTGTTGCTGCCGCTAACGCGGAGTTTTTATAAGGAGATGTGAAAAAAATTACATCCGTGTAATTTTTCTCACTGCCATTTTTATAAAATGGCTTATTCAGCACATCCCTGTGCTGCCGCTAACGCGGAGTTTTTATAAGGAGGAAATATGAGTGAGGAATTAACACCAATTCTTGAAGTACAAAATCTTTGCAAATTCTTCCCGGCTGGAGGAAAAAAGTTCGTTCACGCTGTAAATAACGTAAGTTTTACCTTAAAAAGAGGCGAAACGCTTGGCATTGTAGGAGAATCAGGATGCGGAAAATCGTCAATGGGCCGCACTATTTTGAAAATTGTTGAACCGACTTCCGGAAAAATCATTTATGACGGTGTTGACATCACCAATCTTTCAAGAAGACAAATGCTGCCGTACCGCAAAAAAATGCAGATGATTTTTCAGGATCCTTATGCCTCGTTAAACCCAAGATTCACGGTCGGCGAAATTATTGAAGAGCCAATGATTATTCACAACATGGGAACTCCTGCCGAACGCAAACGAATTGTCCAGAATCTTATAGAAACTGTCGGATTAAAACCAGATCATATCCGCCGTTATCCGCACGAATTTTCTGGAGGCCAGAGGCAAAGAATCGGGATTGCGCGTGCGCTTGCGCTAAACCCGGAATTTATTGTCTGCGACGAACCAATTTCCGCGCTGGACGTTTCAATTCAGGCTCAGGTAATAAACCTTCTGGAAAAACTTCAGCACGAACGAGGATTTTCCTATCTTTTTATTGCCCATGATTTGGAAATGGTACATCACATCAGTCACAAAATTGGCGTAATGTACCTTGGAAATATGGTTGAGTACGGAACATCTGATGAAGTTTACAAACATCCGCTTCATCCGTACACAAAGGCACTCATTTCTGCGTCTCCGGTGGCAGATCCGGAACTGGCAAAGAAAAAACAGAGAATTATTCTTGAAGGCGAAGTTCCAAGTCCAATTAATCTGCCAAAGGGATGTCCGTTTGCGGCCCGCTGCCGTTATGCATCAGAAAAATGCAAGTCAACTCAGCCGCAAACTTATGATGTTGAAGGAAGAAAAGTTGCATGCTTCCTTTACACTCCAGAAAATCAGGCTAAATACCGCGCAGAAGGCAAAACGCCGGAAGATGCGGTTTTTAATTGAGGTCTCAAAAATCAAATCCAGATTTTTGGAGAATCGCACAAATAACCATTTGTTACATAAAAAGGGGGTTTTTATGAAATTTACAAAAAAAAGAATTGTCACGGTTATTGGCTCTGCAGTTTGCGCTCTTGCTTTAATGGCAGGACTTACTGCTTGCGGTGAAAAAAAATCAAGAATCAAAACAAACGAAAAAGGTGAAATTCTTGAAATTACAACACCTAACAACCCTGAAAACGGCGAATATGACCCGGCCGGTGCCGCTGCCTACGTTTATTTTACATATCAGCAGTACTGTCTTGAAGGTTTAATTCAATATGATAAGGACGGAAAAATTCTTCCGGCAACCGCAAAATCATGGGAAATCAGCGATGATTTGTGCACTTACACTTTTCACCTGCGTGAAGATTCAAAATGGTCAGACGGTTCTGATGTAACTTCATACGACTTTAAAAACACAATGATTCGTGCCTTAAATCCGGATAAAGGTTCGTGGTACGTTGATTTTCTGTTCGTAATTAAAGGCGCTTCCGAAGCATTCTACGGCGACGGCAGCCTTGATGATTTTGCCGTTCAGACTCCAGATGCCCACACTCTTATAATTACTTTAAAAGAACCGTGCGCATACTTCCTTGATTTGTGCAAACTCCCGGTTTATATGCCTTCAAATTGCAAATATGCAACGGAAGAAGACGAAAACTGGGATATGACTCCAGGTAAAAACCTTTGTAACGGGCCTTATTACTTTGCAGAACGCAAGGCCGGCGAATACGTAGTCTACAAGAAAAATCCGTACTACTATGATGCAGACAAAGTAAATCTTTTGAGCTTAAAAGATATGTACATGGACGACGATCAGGCCAAGGCCTCTGCATATCAGACCGGCGAATTGAATTTAATTATCGGGGCCCCTTCTTCACTTGCAGAAAAATATGAAGGAAAGCCAGACTTGCAGTTTGCAGAAATTCCGCAGACAAACTACATTCTTTTCAACATCAATATGAAGCCTTTTGATGATGTAAGAGTGCGAAAAGCCTTTGCCGAAGCCGTAAAACGTGTAGACATTGCAACCGTCGTAGGAATTTCTTGTGTACCGTCATCGACTTTTGTCGGACGATTTTATAAATCAAAGGCAGACGGCACAGAATGGGGCAAAATGCAGGGTGAACTTTTAAAAGAAGACCTGGAAGAAGCCAAAAAACTCCTTGCCGAAGCCGGCTATCCAAACGGAGAAGGCTTGCCTCCAATCACTTACACCTACCCGGCACAAGCATACGAAGCAGACGTTGCCCAGGTTTTACAACAGCAGTGGCAGCAACTTGGCGTTACGGTAAATCTTGAATCAATGGAATATGAAGTTTACGTTGACGAACGCCGAAGTGGCAAACTCCAGCTTGCACGACATCAGTGGTATGCAGACTACAACGACCCTACAACCTGGCTTTTAATGTACTCAGACGGCAATGCCCAGAACGATGTAAAGTGGTATAACAAGGAATACAACGACCTTTTGTCAGCTTCTTCAAAAGAAATGGACGCCGCAAAACGCGAAACTGAACTTATGGCCGCAGAAAAAATCCTTGTCAGCGACGAATGTGTCATCTGCCCGCTGTTTACAAACAACAACACAAACCTCATAGACCCTAGCCTCGAAAATTATTACTTCGACGTTCTGGTTTATCCGGTATTTTATGGAATGAAACTTAAATCTGAATAGGGCGTATCCCGGCGCGCAACTTAGCGTAAAAATTTTTACAAACAGTAAATCTTGCGCACCGGGTCGCGCTTTGCGCAGTTCCGCTATTCACTCCAAAGTCCTCGGCGCGCAAATTGCACACCTGCGGGCTTTCGCTCAAGCTGTTGAAACAGCTATCGCGCCTGCTCCAATCGCTTACGCAAAAGACTAAAGTTTTATTCCCAGAGAGGTAAAAAAAATGACTACAGAAAAAGTAGAAGATCTTACACTTGTAAAATTATCAGACTATTTTACATCAAAAAAATTCAGGACAATTTCCAACGATTTGTTTGAAGGCGGCGCCGGCATTTCAGAAATTCAGGTAACGTTTAATATTCACCAGGATTTTTTGAAAAAACTCACTTACAAAGGCCCAAGTTCATTAAGAATTTACGGTTTTGCCCTCATGAATGACAAATTAAAAGAATTAAACGGGGCACCTTACGTTGACTACAACGGCGGCGGAAAATTAAAGTCGGTAACGTTCAACGACTGCGGGGAAGTTTTTATCATGGTTTTTGAATCAAAAGACCAGAAATCTGATGTTCTTTACAGCGTAAAAACCGAAGAAGTTGCAGATTTATTAAACAACTGCCGTCATCCAACTTCCGTTTATGAATAATTTTCGTTTACAATCTCGGCTAAAGCCTCTGTTTCGCCGCCTTTTTTAATGCGTTCCGTCAGAGGCTTTACAATTTTTAAACGCACTTCCCTGTTCACAGTCAAAGGCTGCTTTGAATTAATTTCGCAGTGAATAAAATTTTCTGTCACGGCATGGTAAACAAGACTTCCGTTTGCAAGTGGCGACAGCCCAAGTGGCTTACGGACTGTTTCTACTATTGCCGGCAATTCTTTTCCAACAAATTTCTGAATATAATTAATTTTATTTTCGCTCACCCACTGGGTTAAAGTTGCCGCCCGTTTACCGCTAATTTCGTTTGGCACTTTGTTTTTCATTGTTGCGGCCACCGTTCCAGGACGTTCAGAATACGGAAAAGCGTGAATCCACGAAAAATCACATGTTTTACATAAATTAAAAGTCTGCAAAAAGTCATCATCAGTTTCGCCAGGAAATCCCGTAATAATATCGCAGGCAAGAAAACAGTCCGGCCGCGCTTCGCGCAATTTTTTGCAGGCATTTTCTACGGTCTGGGCATCATAAACTCTGTTCATTGCTTTTAAAATCCTGTTACTTCCGCTTTGTACAGAAAGATGAAAGTGCGGTCTTACCCTCGTATTTTTTATAATTTGGCAAAATTCATCATCAACAACTTCAGGATACAAACTGGAAATCCTGAAATTTATTTTTTTAGTATTATTCAGCAAAAAATCAAGCAGACGCGTAAAATTAAAAATCTTTCCGTTATATTCACTTTTGTACTGGCCAATATTCACGGTCGTAATTATTACTTCACTGTGGCCATTTTCTTCCAGAGTCTTAACCCTTTCAAGCGCAGTTTCCACCGGAATAGAAACACTGTGCCCGCGCGCCATATGAATTGCACAATACGAACAATTGGAATTGCAGCCGTCCTGAATTTTTAGCGAAGCGCGCGAATGTGCAATAAAAGTATTTGCCGCAAGTTTAAAAGAATCTTCCGGAAAATTAAGTTTTGCAGGCTTTACATCAGCAATTTCGTTTACTTTTTTTGCAAAAACAAGACTGTCAAACGTCCCGCTTTCAATTTCTTTTTTCAGTAAATCAGGTATAACTTGAATTCTGCTTTTTATTTGCCCGCCGAGCACGCAAATTCTTGAATCAATGGATTTAATTTCGTTTTCAGAAAGCTGAGCATAACAGCCGGTCACCAAAACCGCCGCGCAAGGATATTTTTTTAAACTCAGCCTGATAAGGCGCCGTGCTTTTTGTTCAGATTTTTGAGTTACTGTGCAGGTATTTATAACGACAAGCGGACACTCTTCATCAATTTCAGACGCGGAAGTTAGGCCACCCATAAGGACTTTAAAATCCTTTTCTATAAAAAAACTGGCGGTCGCTTCGCTTTCAATTTGATTTAAACGGCAACCTAAAGTTTCAATATGGATATTTTTTAGCATATTACTGAAGTTTTGCCCTGACTCGTGTACGTCCCTGAGTTGCATCATAAGAAGAAGAATTTAAAAGTAAGGCCTGTTCATAAGCTTCAAGTGCTTCATAATAATTTCCGGCCATTTCGCGCGCGTAACCAAGTCTTACCCACCAGGTATCAATTGTCGGTTCATTTTTTACCGCACAACTCAAACTGATGTCCGCGTGCTGATATCTTGCCTGCTTTATATAAATTTCACCCATCAGATAATAGGCAGTTCCAAGACGCGGGGCACTGTCATTTGCCGAGGCAACATATTTTTGGAACTGTTCCAGAGCGCCGTTATTTTTTCCAAGGTAATATCTGGCTTCGCCAAGAATTTCAATCAAACGCAATTCATAAGGACTAATTTTTAATCCCTGAGTTGCCCTTTCTTCAGCTTCTGCATACTGTTTGTTTTTTACAAGACTCCAGCAAATTACAACATAGGCTTCAATTCTGTTAGGATTTTCCTGAAGTTCCTGTTCACAAACCTGAATAGATTCACGGTACTTTCCGTTATGATACAAAACAAGTGCATCCTGTTTTACAGCCTGACCAAAAATATTTCCTGAAATTAACAAACAAAAAAGAATATACAAACAGTTTTTTTTCATTATTACACGCTCTTTTTCTTATTTTACCATAGAGCATTTGCCCACAAAATTACAGCCCGGTTCAAGAACAACTTTTTCTGTAGTAATGTCCCCTTCAAGCGAGCCGGAAGAAGTCACAAAAATCAACTTTCTGCCAATAACGTTGCCTTTTACTTTACCTCGAATCAAAACCCGCTCCGCATTAATATCAGCATTTACGACAGAATTTGTATCAATCACAAGATCACTAGCAGAATCAATTGACCCGTTAACCTTGCCACGAATTAAAAATGTTTTTTTGATTTTTATAGAACCCGTAAAAGAAATATCATCTTCAACAATTGTATCAAAAGCTTCGTCTTCAAGATCAAAAAAATCCGTATCCTTTACATCAAACATAGTTCAATTTTAACTATTAACAGTGCCATTTTCAAGAACTTACAGAGGTTTGCAGATTATAATATCCGAATAAAAATCTGATTATTCAGATTTGAGTTTTTAGAGCAAAAAAAATCCCGTCCATGCAAAAAACATGAACGGGAGATAATAAAGTACCGGTTAAACTACAGTGCTAACCGAAAATTTTTAGAAAGAACCTGCAACGGCAACTGCACATGCAACAGTACATCCTACCATTGGGTTGTTTCCCATTCCCATAAATCCCATCATTTCGACGTGAGCTGGAACTGAAGATGAACCTGCAAACTGAGCGTCTGAGTGCATACGGCCCAAAGTATCTGTAAAGCCGTAGCTAGCTGGACCTGCAGCCATGTTATCTGGGTGCAAAGTACGACCTGTACCACCACCAGAAGCTACAGAGAAGTATTTTTTACCAGCAAGTAATCTTTCCTTTTTGTAAGTACCTGCAACTGGGTGCTGGAAACGTGTTGGGTTTGTAGAGTTTCCTGTGATAGAAACATCAACATCTTCGTGCCACATAATTGCAACACCTTCGCGAACGTCATCTGCACCGTAGCATTTTACGATGAGGCGTTCTGGGTTGTTTCCGTAAGGGATCTCTTCAACAACTTTGAGTGCTTTATCAGTACCTTCACCATTGAAGTAATCAAATTCAGTTTTTACATAAGTAAATCCGTTGATACGGCTGATAATCTGAGCAGCGTCTTTTCCAAGACCGTTCAAAATAACGCGGAGCTTGTTCTTGCGAACTTTGTTTGCGTTTGCAGCGATTTTAATTGCACCTTCGGCAGCAGCAAAAGATTCGTGACCAGCGAGGAATGCAAAACACTGTGTTTCTTCAGAAAGAAGACGAGCGCCCAAGTTTCCGTGACCAAGACCAACTTTGCGGTCATCGGCTACAGAACCTGGCAGACAGAATGCCTGAAGTCCTTTTCCGATATTTGCAGCGGCAGTAGAACCTGATTTATCACCAGTTTTTTCTGCTTCTTTAATTGCGATTGCAGAGCCCAAAACGTAAGCCCATTTTGCATCTTCAAAACAAATCTGCTGAGTTGACTGGCAGATTTCATAAGGATCAAATCCACGAGCTTTACAAAGGTCGCGAGCCTGGTTCAAACCTGCTTCGCCTTCTGCAAAACCATATTCTTTTAAAGCCTTGTTTACCTGTGGGATACGGCCTTCATAATCTTCAAATAATGACATATCTATTTCCTCCGTTCCTACGATTTACTCTTTGCGAGGGTCAATTAACTTAACCATACCCTGATCTTCAGTTACACGACCATAGTGAGTGCGGGCACCTTTGATTGCTTCTTCAGCAGGTTTTCCAGCTTTAAGAGCGTCCATCAATTTACCAAAGTTGATACAGTTATAACCAATAATCTGATTGTCTTTATCAAGAGCGATTGTTTCAACATAACCTTCTGTCATTTCAAGGTAGCGAGGACCAGTTTTGCGAGTTGCAAACATAGTTCCAACCTGTGAACGGAGGTTCTTTCCCAAATCTTCAAGAGAAGCACCAACTTTAAGACCATCTTTAGAATAAGCAGACTGTGTACGACCGTAAACAATCTGTAAGAAAAGTTCGCGCATTGCAGTGTTGATAGCATCGCAAACAAGGTCAGTATTTAAAGCTTCAATGATTGTTTTTCCAATAAGGATTTCTGCAGCCATAGCAGCTGAGTGTGTCATACCAGAACAACCGATTGTTTCAACAAGTGCTTCTTCAATAATTCCTTTCTTAACGTTTAAAGAAAGTTTACATGCACCCTGCTGTGGTGCACACCAACCAATACCATGTGTAAAACCAGAAATATCTTCCTGAGTCTTAGCCTTAATCCATTCACCTTCCTCTGGAATAGGTGCCGGACCATGATATGCGCCTTTTGCTAAAGGACACATATGTTCCACTTCTGCTGTGTAAGTCATTGTGGGTCTCCTATTAAAAATAATATACAAGATTAAAAAAAATGCCTTGAAATTCGCTAAAATCAGACATCTTTCAACACGTGATTTTATCACTATAAAGAATGAGTTGCAATTAAGAATTGTTATAATTTTCTGAAAGGTAAAAGGACTGCCTAATAAGCAGAATCCTAGTGTCATTCCGATTTTAAAACACATTCGCTGTGACATTCTGGAATCTATGTATTTTGTCACCCCGGATTTAGTTCGGGGGCCATTTTACAATAGATAGTTTTAAGTCAGTCTTGTAATAATTTTTATTCTTGAGAGGTAATTTCTTTGTAAAAATTAGAATAATCTTTGCGGCTTTCTTTTGTAAACGAAATTGCCGTTCTTGGATGCTGATTTAAAACTCCGGTCATAAGATACTGAACGTCGTAACCCCAGGTTGCTTTTTCTTTCATTGGCGTCATGTAATTTTCAAGGAATTGTACAACCGGATAAAACTGGTACTTAGGATTCTTTAAAAATCCGATTAAATTTTCCATTGCACAGTTGCCGGCGCCCCTACCCATTGAAGCATAAGTTGCATCAAGATAATTTACACCGTCACCACAAGCTTCTATTGTGTTTGCAAATGCAAGTTTTTGATTGTCGTGAGCGTGAATTCCTATTTCTTTTTTATATTTTAAACCGTACGACATATACAAATCTGCAATGCGGCTCATTTGTTCTGGGTAAATTGCACCAAAACTGTCCACAATGTAAATAACATCAACACTTGAATGACAAAGAGCGTCCAGTGCAACTTTTGCATTACTTTCCTGAACGTTAGAAATTGCCATGATATTGCAACTGACTTCGTAGCCTTTATTTTTGCAGTCTTCTATAACATCAATGGCAGCCGGAATTTGATTTATATAACAGGCAACCCGAATCAAATCTATAGGGCTGTCCGCTTTTTTTATAATGTCCTGTTTGTAATTGCAGCGGCCAACGTCTGCCATTACGGCAATTTTTAAATCTGTGTTGTTTTCGCCAACAACGGCGCGAATATCCTCGTCATTGCAGAATTTCCATTTGCCGAATTTATTAACGTCGAACATTGTTTTATCCGCTTTATAACCGAATTCCATATAATCAACGCCGGCTTTTACATTTGTGTTATAGAGTGCTTTTACAAAATCATCAGTAAAATTAAAATCGTTTACAAGGCCACCGTCTCTGAGTGTTGCGTCTACAACTTTGATTTCCGGTCTAAAGCCCATTAATTTTGACAGTTCTTTTTCCATAGGATTTTCTCCAGATAATTTTTTTTATAGGAAGATAGTATTTGATTTTTGACTTTTAGTCACGGGGCATAAAAAAAGGCCGTACATTCAGAATTTTGTTCTTGAACATACGGTCTTTATCTAATGCGCGAGGGATTGTAACAACCGCGAAGTTTTTTTCAAAAAACGAAGCGGAAGCCCGCAGGCGCGCAATTTGCGCGCCGAGGACTTTGAAGGCGAATGCCGGAATTGTGAAAAGCCCGACCCGCAAGGGCGCGCCCGTAATAATAAAAAATTACTCTACAGGTCGTTTTTTAAGATTTTTGCTTTCTACAATTGCCTGACCTTCGCCAACGCTCTGTTCCATCATGGCACGAACTTTGAGCGGGAGTCCTGCAAGAGTGATAAAGCCCTGTGCATCTTTGTGATTGTAAAGTTCACCAGTTGTAAATGACGCGATCGATTCGTTGTAAAGACTGTATTTTGAACCAGAACCTGCACCACGGATTGCACCTTTTACGACTTTTACTTTTGACCAGCCGGTAACATTTTCTTCGGCCTTGTCCATAAATGCCATACAAGAATCCATGAGAGTTGTGAACCACTTGCCTTCGTAAATCAGTTCTGACATTCTGAGGCTTACCTGCTGTTTGTAGTGATAAGTTTCGCGGTCAAGGCAGATATGATCCATCATTCTGTGAGCAAAATAAAGAATTGATCCGCCCGGTGTTTCGTAAACGCCACGAGATTTCATTCCAACAAAGCGGTTTTCGCAGATGTCTACAAGACCAACGCCGTTTCTACCGCCAATTTCGTTCAAAGTATTGAGTAAATCAATCGGAGCAAGTTTTTTGCCGTTTACGCTTACTGGAATTCCTTTTTCCCATTCGATTGTTACATATTCGCCGTCGTTTGGAGCTTCTTCCGGAACAACGGTATTTTTGAGCATATGCTTGTAGTTTGGTTCGTTTTCTGTTTTTTCAAGTTCAAGACCTTCGTGAGAAAGGTGCCAGATATTTTCATCGCGAGAATATGACTGGTCTTTTTTCATTGGAACTTCAAGTCCGCGGTCTTCGAGGAATTTGATTTCTGCTTCGCGGCTATCCATATTCCATTTGTCATCACGCCATGCGGCAATTACTTTAAGGTCTGGAGCAAATGCCTTGATTGCAAATTCAAAACGAACCTGGTCGTTTCCTTTACCAGTTGCACCGTGACAAATTGCAACGGCCTTTTCCTGACGTGCATATTCAACCAGGATTTTTCCGATTAAAGGACGAGCTGTTGAAGTTCCCAAAAGATATTCATCTTCGTAAACTGCATTTGCCTTAAGAGCCGGGTAAATATAGTCTGTGATGTATTCTTCGCGTGCATCAACTACATAGCAGGCAGCGGCACCGGTTTTTAATGCCCTGTTTTTAATTGCAGCCCAATCGTCGCCCTGACCAACGTCAATACAAACTGCAATTACATCGTAATTATAATTTTCTTTTAACCACGGAATGATAACTGTTGTATCAAGTCCACCAGAATAAGCTAAAATAACCTTATCTTTTGCCATTTTATTCCCCCGAAAATTGTATAAATATACAGAAAACTTACTGTTTTTTGCAAATTTATGCAATATTTTTTTTATCCACGGTAAAAATTAATCAGACAACCGGCAAGAATGATTTTTCGTTCGTCATCTGTCAAATCGCCTACAGAAAGTTCAAAATCTTTTACAGAACCATCAGAATGAACGGCATAAGCGGTAATTACAGGAAGTTTTTCTGCAATCATCTTTTTTACGCCCGGAATAAATACATAGTCTCCATTTGCAAACGGAAGATTCTTATCGCCATCTTTGTAAATAAACGGCAACATTCCCCAGTTAATGAGGTTTGAACGGTAGCGTTTTGTTGCATATTCATTCGCGATATTTGCAGAAGCACCAAGTACACGCTGACAAGAAGCGGCCTGTTCACGGGCTGAACCGTCACCTGGTTTTACAGCAAAAATTGTAGAACCAGTCTGCGCATTTTGAGCTTTTTTACCAAGTTCAGAATCTTTTTTTGCAAGAGCGGACACAGCATTTTTAATTTCTGATTTAACGTCATCAGACAAATCACGGACAGCTTTTGCGCGACCAACGTAAGCAGGATCTTTACGGCTCAAAGTAAATTCGGCAAGTCCAAGAGGATTTGAGCGGAAAGATGAAGTTTCGCCGGACGGTATAAGTTCATCTGTTGTTGTAACCGGGTCATGAATTTCAGAAACAACTTTTACGAGTAAGTCATCGCCAAGTGCTTTCTGTTCCGGCCAGTCTTTAATATTTGGACCAAACTGAATTTCAACTTCCGGATGAGCAACTCCTTTTGAATCATAAACGCGTTTTTCGTAAATTGATTTATCAAAGAAGTATTTTTTACCGGAAAATTCTGTGTCAAATTCAGTTGCGGCAGTAAGGAATCCTTTGTTAGCGGCAGTTGCAGCAATTGAACGTGCATCCATAAGTGCAACAGAAGCGAGCTGACCATTCTGGATTTTTGAGCCTTCGCGGTTCGGGAAATTTCTGGTTGAATGGCGGATAGAAAATGCTCCGTTTGCAGGAGTATCTCCGGCGCCAAAACACGGGCCACAGAATGCAGTCTTAATAATTGCGCCGGCATCAACCAAAGCACTGAATGCACCGTTATTCATCAATTCTTTGTAAACCGGCATAGAAGCAGGATAAACGTTCAAAAGGAATTTTCCGTTGCCAGTATCTTTGCCTTTTAAAATGTCAGCAGCGGCACAAATATTTTCAAAACCACCGCCTGCACAACCGGCAATTACACCCTGATCAACATAAAGTTTTCCGTCAATCACTTTATTTTTCAGAGTAAAATTAACTTTATCGCCGAACGAAACTTTAGCGCGTTTTTCTGTATCTTCCAGAATGTCCATAAGATTTGCGTTAACTTCGTCAATTGTGTATGCACAAGAAGGATGGAACGGCATGGCAATCATAGGACGGATTTCATCAAGATTAATTTCAATTGCACCGTCATAATAAGCACCGTTTTCTGGATTTAATTCTTTGTAAGCCTGAGGACGACCGTGAATTGCATACCATTCTTCGATTTTTTCATCAGTTTTCCAGATTGAAGAAAGACAAGTAGTTTCTGTAGTCATAACGTCAACGCCAATACGGAAATCTGCAGAAAGATTTGCAACGCCTGGTCCTATAAATTCCATGACCTTATTTTTTACATAACCGTTATTAAAAACTGCCTTGATGATTGCAAGTGCCACGTCCTGAGGTCCAACTCCTGGAACTGGAGAACCTGTAAGATAAACTGCAACAACTCCCGGATAATTAACGTCATAAGTTTTGCTCAAAAGCTGCTTTGCAAGTTCACCGCCACCTTCGCCAATGGCCATAGTTCCCAATGCACCGTAACGTGTATGAGAATCCGAACCTAAAATCATTGCGCCACATTCTGCAAGCATTTCGCGGGCAAACTGATGAATTACTGCCATGTGAGGCGGAACGTAAATTCCACCGTATTTCTGGGCACAAGTCAGACCGAACATATGGTCGTCCTCGTTGATTGTACCACCAACGGCACAAAGCGAGTTATGACAGTTTGTCAAAACATAAGGAAGAGGAAATTTTTCAAGACCAGAAGCACGGGCAGTCTGAATAATTCCAACATAAGTAATATCGTGTGAAGTAATTTTATCAAATTTGATTTTTAATTTTGCCGCATCAGAATTTGTATTGTGTTTTTGCAAAATTGAATAAGCCATTGTCTTTTTTGCACCATCAGCAGCATTACCGCCATCTGCAGCCAGTTTTCCGTTTATCAGGTAAGCACCAGTTTCCCAAAGTTTCACGATTATCTCCTATAAAAATCCCGCCAAAACACTGTATCAGCGGTAGATTCAAAACAATATATCAAAAAAACGCGATTCTCTCAATAAAGCGCAAAATAAGGGCATCTGGTGAAAAAGCATTGAAAATGATCCTTATTTGCATAAGGCAGGGCGATTTTATATAATTTGAAGCATGAGTAAGATTCAAATGAAAAATGCCATCGCTGAACTTGACGGCGATGAAATGACACGCGTATTATGGCAAGTGATTAAGGACGAACTCCTTACTCCTTTTGTAGACCTTAAAACTGAATATTACGATTTGGGACTTAAAAATCGTGATGATTCTGATGATAAAATAACTTATGAAGCTGCCGCTGCAATTAAAAGACTGGGCGTTGGCGTAAAATGTGCAACAATCACTTCTAATGCAGCCCGAATGGAAGAATATCACCTTAAACAGTTAACCCCTTCGCCAAACGGAATTTTGAGAGGCGAACTTGACGGTACAATTTTCCGTGCCCCGATTTTTGTTAAAAATATTGCCTGCAATGTAAAATCATGGGAAAAACCAATTGTTCTTGGACGTCACGGTTATGGTGATGTTTATAAAAACTGCGAAATCAAAACTCCGTGTGCAGGAACTGCTGAACTTGTTTTCCACGGTGAAGACGGCACAGAAATCAAAAAGACAATTCAGGTAATGAAAGGCCCTGGCATTATTCAAGGAATTCACAACCTGGACAAATCAATTGAAAGTTTTGCTCACTGTTGTTTTAAGTACGCACTTGATCAGAAAATCAGCGTATGGCTTGGAACAAAAGACACAATTTCTAAAACTTATGACGGAAATTTCAAGGCAATTTTCCAGAAAGTTTATGATGAAAATTACAAAAAATCATTTGAAGAAGCCGGAATTGAATATTTTTACACTTTGATTGATGATGCCGTTGCCCGCGTTATGAAATCAAAGGGCGGATTCCTGTGGGCATGTAAAAATTATGACGGCGACGTAATGTCAGATATGATTGCTTCTGCTTGCGGAAGCCTTGCCATGATGACTTCAGTACTTGTTTCTCCAAACGGCGAATTTGAGTACGAAGCAAGCCACGGAACTGTTCAAAAGCATTATTACCGCTACCTCAAAGGCGAAAAAACTTCTACAAACCCGGTTGCAACAATTTTTGCTTGGACTGGTGCTCTTGCAAAACGCGGTGAACTTGACGGAACTCAAGACCTTATTGACTTTGCAAAGAAACTTGAAAAAGCCACACTTGATACGATTGAAGACGGCTATATGACAGGCGACCTTGCAGCCCTTGCAAATCCTCCTGCAAAAAAGATTCTCAATTCCTGGGAATTTATTGCCGCAATAAAAGAAAGACTGTAGTTTAGTTTTTCCCAAAAAAAAATGCCCGGAAATCAGAAAAGATTTCCGGGCATTTTTTTTATCTTCGCCAGCCGTTCAGTTTACATTCAAGATGGAATTGGCCTAAATTCCATTGCTTTTGAGAAAGACTGTAAAAAACTGAATAACCCGCGCCAAATTTTATTCTCCCGGCCTGCAAAGAAAGTTCAATTTCTGTAAGAAGTTTGTCATAAAGATTTGAATTCAAAAATGTATTATTTTCCGGCGTTGTAAAATCAATTGCATTATGACCAAAAGAAATCATTGCCGCTTCATAAACATTAAGATTTACATAACCAAAAAGAAGTTTTGGAATCTGAACGCCCGCCTTACAAACTAAACGTCCCGGATATTCAAAATTTATAATTTGAGAACCAAGTTTTACTCGTGATGAAGAATACTGGGCTTGTGAGGGCAACTGAGCATATCGGCCGACAAGTCCAAAATTAAACAAAATCGAATTGCCAAAGAAATAATTTAACTCCGCTTCTGCCCCTGCAAAAACTTTCTGAGAATAATTATTGTACAAATCAAAATAAAAAAGTCCCAGCAAAGAAGAATCCAGACTTACCGGAGAAAAAATTGACTGCTCAAAATTGCCCTTTGGAATAAAATCTTTGTAAAAATCAAGACCGGTAAAGGCATCAAAATTCATCAGACAAGTAACATTATCAGTTGCAGAAAAGAAATTTTCGTCATAACGGTGAATCGAAAAACCAATATTTGAAATCACGGAAAGATCAGTTTCTTCCTGTTCCTGCTTAAAATGAATCAGAGTGTATTTTCCGCCCACAGAAAAGGACGTGTCTTCAAGAATCTGCTTTTTTTCGTTAATTTCTGCAGGATAAAGCATTCGGTTTATACAAATGTCCAGTTCATGATTTTTGATTGGAAGAATTGCATTCGCATTCACAGAATAATTATTTATTGACGGAAAATAAACGCCGTCAACTTCTACAAAACCAAACTGCTGCTGAATTTTTGGCATAAACGCAAGCACGGCATAGCCAATTCCAAACGCCGGTTTTGAACCAGAAATTCCAACAACTTCAAAAAATGGAGCGTACAAAGAAATCTGAGGCAGTGGAATGTATTTTTTTTCTTCGGAAAGCTGATTTTTTACATCGCCCGCCTCTTTTTCTGCAAATTCGGCCTCACGTTTTTTATACTCATGAGTTTTTTCAAAAGGCTTAAAGTCTTCGTAATCATCAACGTAACCTTTTACACTTACAACTTCGCCAGGAACGGAAGGGCCGTTAAAATCTGGGACAATTCCCCACTCTTGTGAAGGTTTAATTTTTATAACCATTCCAGAAGATGAAACTGAACCGTAAAAAATTCCACATTGATTTCTGTAAGCCCAAAGTGCCCCGCAAGGATCACTTACAACCGGCACGGCACCGTAAACGCATCCGTCATCAGATTTTTCTTCAGTTACCGCAAAAACTTCTACACGGCCACGATAATTGCAGTTGTACAAAAGAGTTCCGTCACTGTCATAATAAGGCTCAGACGGATCAAAAATTTCTTCTGAATCATTTGCAACAATTCTGTAATCAGAAGCTGAAATTCCTGCATTTTCATTTTTGGTCAAATCAAGTTCTGCAATTCTAGCCCGTTTTCCGTCCGCAATAAGAAACGCAAGTTTAGAACCGTCTGCATTCAGAGCCGGCTGCACAAAACTCAAGTCATCATTATAAAGCAAAGGAGTCACACTTCCATTTTGAACGTCAATCAAAGAAAGTCCCATTTGCAATCCCTTTACAGTTACCGCTACAAGCACCGTGCCATCATCACTAACTGCCGGAGAATAAAAAGACTCACCGGAAGTCAGCCGCACAAGACCGTCAGTTTCCGTCCATTTGTAAAGGGCATTTTCCTTTGTTACGCCAGGTCCTTTTTGTTTAAACTCTCTTTGCTGCACAGAATAAACCGTACTGTTTTTATCTGCACAAATAGTTGACGCAAAATCGCCTTCAAAAAGGATTTGTTCTTTTTCAGAATCATCAGCATTCGGATTAAATCTCACGACCGCAGTATTACTTCCCGCAAGCTCCCTTAAAAGAATCATCTGGCCATCATCAAAAATTACGGCAGGTTTTGTATAATAAGAATTGTCAAAACGCGGAGTTATAATTTTTCCTTCCGGGATTTTTCGTTCATCAGCATATTTTTTTAGCAATGCCGGCTGAATTTCGCGGTAAATTTCTTCAGGCAACTTTCCGGTAACAGTTTGCACACTTTCTTCAAAATTTTTTGTGATACTGACATTTCTTTCAATGTCCGCAAGAGCGTCGTATCCCCATCGGTCCGCAATATTTTGCATAATCAGATAGCCCATCACGTAATTTTGACTGTAAGGCGCGGTTCTTGAAGTTCCCAAATCACCAAAATTCATAAAAGCGTTATCAAGCGTCATTGCCTTGCAATAAAGTTCAAAATAAGGACTTCTGCCCCGTCCACCGTCAGTTAAGCGCGTTTCAAGCACAGTCGCAAGACCTTCCAAAGCCCATGACGGATACACGGCATAATAAAAATTCTTCATTGTCTTACCAAACATTTTTGAAAGGACATAAGACTTATCTTCAAAAGTAAAATTTGCAAGATGGCAAAGTTCGTGAGTAAAAACAAGTTCTGGCCAGTATTCACGGAATCCAAATTCAGACATCAAAATCGGAGTTGTGAACATCATAATTTCTTCCGGGCCTGAGTAAGTAAACGCGTTCACCGTAGAAGTCCGGTCAGTAATCATCACATTTGTTTTATCTTGCGGAAAAGAATAAACTTCGCCCACCTTATTCCAGGCTTCGTCGGCAATTTCTGCATAGGCAGAAGCATAAAGCCGGGCATTGTCAGTATTTTCGTAAATAAAATTAAAATGTTCCGTTTCAGCTTTTTTCCAGCCCGAATATTTTTCGTCCGCAAAAACACCAAAAGTCAAAAACACAAAAATCAATAATGTAAAATATTTTTTCATAAAATCAGATAAAAAAAGCGTATCGCTAAAAGTAAATGAAAAGAGATTCCGCCACAAAATCAAAATGACAAAGCGCCGTTTTCAAAATTGTTTTTGGAATCTCTTTATTAAAATTAGTTCTAAAAGTTATTTGTGACAGATTTTCTTTTCGCATTCGTGATAAATTTCACTTGTTTTAGCCACAACGTCAGAAGGAATTTCCTTGATATTTGGATCTCCTGCCAGATTGTTAGCCTTAAGCCAGTCACGAATAAACTGCTTGTCATAAGAAGCTGGACTTCCGCCCACCTGATATTTAGACAAATCCCAGAATCTTGAAGAATCCGGAGTCAAAACTTCATCGCCAAGTACTAATTCTCCGTTTTCATCAAGACCAAATTCAAATTTTGTGTCAGCAATAATAATTCCGTTTTTGTAAGCGTGATCATAACATTTTTTGTAAACTGCAATTGCGGCTTTTTCAATTTTTGAACCAAGTTCTTCGCCCAAATCATCTTTCATATACTGCAAAGTAACGTTAATGTCGTGGCCTTCTGCAGCTTTTGTGGAAGGAGTTACAATCGGCTGTTCAAGTTTTTCTGCCTGCTGATATTCCTTATCAAATTTGTGACCAAGGAACGGCTCGCCTTTTTTATATGCCTCGTACATTGAACCAAACATATAACCGCGTACAATTACTTCGTAAGGAATCATCTTAAGTTTTTTTACTAGAATTGTGCGGCCTTCAAACTCAGGTTTTTGAAATTCTGCCGGCATATCCTTCAAATCCGAAGAAATCATATGATTTTTTACAATGTCCTTTGTGTAATCAAACCAGAAATTAGAAAGTGCATTTAAAACTTTACCCTTGTCAGTAATCATCGTTGGTAAAATAACGTCAAATGCAGAAATACGGTCGGTAGTAACAATTACCATTCTGCCGTCTTCCAAATCATAAACTTCGCGAACTTTGCCGGAAATAATTTTTTTCATTTTTGCCCTCTTTTGATTAATTTTGCAGAAAACTGCTTTATAATATGCCGCCAAAACTTAAGCCATAGCGTTCACAAATCACATCATACTCTTTTTCGTCTTTTTTGTCAGAAAATCCGGTGATATAAAGTTTAGAAGTGGGGAAAGCCTTCCCCTCGCTCCAGCCCTGCGGTCTTCCGCTACCCTTTCTAGCGGGGGTATCCCCCGCAACGCCCCCCGCGATATTCAAGGCCCTATTTACAACCCCGTCCACAGAATCAACCACCTGAATATCTGGAGCGGCCAGTTTTTTAAAAACTTCAGCATAATTTAAAAAATGAGTGCAGCCCAAAATTATTACATCGCAGCCCTGTTCCCTAAAAAAATCAACGGAAGGTTTTATAGCGCTTTCAATTTCTTCATTTGTTGCCGTAAAAGATTTTTTTTCAATAAAAGAAATAAGGTCTGGGGCGCCGTGCAAAATCATTTTACAATCTGCCGCAAAATGATTTTTTAAGTCCTGGTTATAAGGCTGTTTGATTGTAGAATTTGTTGCCAAAAGCCCAATGCAGCGTTTTTTTGAAATTTCCCCGGCAATTTTTATTGCAGGCACAGTTCCAACAAATTTTTGCAGCGGAAAAGCCTCGCGCAATAAATTCAAAGCATTAACGCTGATAGTATTGCAGGCAATCACTATAACTTCCGGTTTAAACTGATTTATAATTTTTTGAACAACGGTAAAAACGCATTTTACAATTTCGTCATGAGATTTTTCGCCGTACGGAAAATTCGCCGTGTCAGCAACATAAATGCAAGAAGAAAGAGCCATACGCTCTTTTAACTTCAAAAGATATGGAATACCACCCGTCCCTGAATCAAGAAAAACAAAATCTACAGCCATATACCTTAAAAAAATAATAATGCTTAATTAAAAAAACTTACAGTGGGCCATCTCTGGAAAATCATTGAAAATGATTTTCCAGAGATACCTTATTTTTCAATACATTTTTTTTGATTTTTTGCGTATAATTCAATTATGTTCACATTAAATCCGTGCATGGTGCATTACTGCAGAAATCAGGCACTTTCTTCAATTGATTCGCAAGGCAATATTGTAAATTCTCAGAATTACTGCCTTGACCACACGCCAAATCCGGGCAAAGCAAAGGAAGATATTTTAAATTACATTGCCACTCACGAAAAAATCATTGGACTTGTTGCATGCGGCATGATTTTTCAAAATACAGATTTTTCTGACAAGAAATTTTACGGCTGCAATTTTTCGCACTGCACTTTTCAAAACATTCATTCAAAAAATTCCACGATTAAAATGTGCATTTTTGATTTTGCAGTTTTTAACGACTGCACAATGATTCAAAACAACAGTCTTTTTACTTCATTTTCAGGCTGCACTTTTACCCACACGCTGTTAACCGCCAGCGATATGATTCAAAATAATTTTAACGGCGTTAAATCTTTTCAAAGTTCTTTTGATGATTCTGACCTTTATAATTCACGGTTTATTCTTTCGCAACTGGTAGACACTTCTTTTAGAAACTGCAACTTGAAAAAAACTGATTTTACAAAAACGAAATTCACGAATGTTTCGTTTAAAATGTCCAACACACGTGAAGCAACTTTTGATTCAGAAAAAACTGAAATTGCAAAAATTCAAAAAATTTACGGAAATTCCATCGTGGACGGCAAAGATAAAACAAAATCTGAAAGTTTTAGCGGAGGACAAAAAAAATGAAAATCTATTTTCACTTAAATCCCGGCGGATTTTCAAACTGTTATGTTGTTGTAAACGAAGAAACTTCGCAGGCCCTTATAATTGACCCCGGTCAAATTACAGAAGAAATTATTTCGCAGATAGAAGACAATCATTTGAGCCTTGATGCGGTTCTTGTGACGCACAATCACGGAAGCCACGTTCACGGATTAAAAACTTTGCAGAAAATTTATACTACAAAAATTTTCGCGGCCGACTGGAATGTTGCCCCAGAGCAGACAACCGTTCTTACCGGGGACGGAAAATTTCAAGTCGCAGGATTGAATATCCGGTATATGTCAATTCCGGGGCACACTTTTGACAGTCTTGTATTTTGCATTGGAAACGTAATGTTCAGCGGGGACGTTCTGAGCGCAGGTTTTATTGGCAGTACAAATTCAAGTTATTCGGAATTTATTTTAAAATCAAATATTGAACAAAAGATTTTTTCTCAAGTAGATAGAATTGTTTTGATGCCAGGCCACGGGCCACCTTCCACTTTAGAGGCAATAAAGGCCTTTAACCAGAATTTTTAAAATCCACACCCGCACAAGCGATTGTAGCAGCCGCGAAGCGGGACTTGCACATACAAAGCGCCATTGTTCTGGCGCGGAGTGTGCAAAGCTGGAGCGAACATCTTATAAATTGAAATTGCGTTAAAAAAAATCGTGAATACTTGGAGCAATTTTTTAGCAATATCCTACTTCTGCGAAAAGCGCGGTGCTTTTTGCCTGCGAAAAGCATGTGCCCATAAAATTAAAAAATTACCGCCTTACAAGAGCAATATTTCCACAAACGACGCCGTATTTATCAAAAACAAATTCATTTAGAGCATTCGCGGCATCTTCAAAGCCCTGGCCGTTTGTGCTGATAACATAAGCGGAAAGTTCCGGGGTAAATTTCTGGACAGTGTTCCATTTTGCGTGATTTACAAAATATTCCGAAACTTTTTCCAGCGGAGACTGCAAAACATAAGCCATAAATTCGTTTTGCATAAGATATTCGTCGCTCGTGTCATAGCCAAGTGACGGCTGACTTTTAAAATATTCAATCAAAAAATCTTTAGAAAAAGGATCCATCGTGTAATAAACGGCACTTACATAATTGCGAAATTCCTCATCCGTAAAAAACAGAGTGTGCCAGCCTTCGTGTGCCAGAAGATTGTAGCGCGTGCCAGGCAAAGTTTCCTGAGAAATTGAAATAACGGCGCCTTTTATTGCCTTAACGTGATTTCCGTCAGCTTCCAAAAGTCCGTTTTGAATTAAAATTTCTTTTAAACTGAGTTCTTCATTGTTTAACGGAAAATTTTCGTCAGCAGCCTTATTAAAAAACTCTGCCATAGATTCTGCCCTATAATCATGCGCGTTATAGCCGTGCTTGCCTTCAAGTTCGCTGTCAGAAACTAAAGTACCCTTGAAACCGGCTTTTTCTACAAAATATGCCATTCGCCTAAAAAATTTGTCCTGAACGTCATAATTTTTTGTATCAAAAAACAAAATGCCGGGGAATCTGTCCCACTCAAAAAGTTCGTAGTCGGAAATTCGCCAGGAATTTACAGGATAGCGCAAAATGAGGCCCGGATCCGTTTTTATTGGACTTATAACTTTTTGAATTTCCGTGTCTGAATTTTTTGATTTTTCTGAATCTTTTAAAATTACGGATTTTATCATTTTTGAGTTTTGGCCGATTTCCATTTCTGCGTACGGATTTTTTAGCGCAGAGGAAGGAATTAAAACTTTTGAAGCCGATGGCACGTTGCAAAGTGAAAGTCGTTCGCCACCGAGTCTGAGCGCAATTCTTACAGGATTTTGCAAAGTTGATTTTAAAGTCTGGTCATCACAAAAAGTCACTTCATATTCCGGCATAAGAGTGTTTTTTGAATTTTTTGAAGCAAAAACAGAAGCCGCCCCGGAAAAATCAAAAGTTTCGGCATTAAAATCAACAACACCGCCGTTTGGCGCAAAACTGTAAAAAGGAATTGCTGAAGTCAAATCAAAACCTAATTGCACTTGAGTAACGGCCGCCTGCAAAATTTTACATTTGAGCGAAGAAAGCACAAAAAAACCTTCCGGCACACATTCTTTTTTGTAATCTGAATCAGAATAAGAGGCGGGCTTTTTTAACGCAAAACTCAAATCAATAATGCCCTGCCCGTCCGTAGAACGCAAAAGAGTTTTTTCATCGGCAAGAATTATAATTTTTTCTGATTTTGAAAAATCCTGAGAATAAAGTTTTGACGAGGATTTAAAATCGTCTTTTGCAAGAAATCCGATTTTTAACGATTCGTTTCCGCTTAAAATTTTGTCGTCATCTTCAAAAACCTGAATGCGCAAAGTCAATGCCGCAGAAGAATGTTCGTTGTAAACTTTTTCAAAAGTTTCTTTTTGTCGCGCTGAAAATTTAAAACAAGCCTGGCCAGATTTTTTTATAAACGCTTTTTTTGAAAAACTGTCCAGAGAAATCAAATTTTCCGTTTTTTCTTCATTCAAAACAGAAGAAAGTTTTAAAACTGAACGGTTGGATTTTGTTGCAAACACGGAAATCAAAACCACCAGTGCTAAAAAAAGAAGCGCACTTAAAATT
>CAVHTI010000020.1:0-32483 GCA_963638805.1 Anaerobutyricum sp. | reverse complement strand
AAAATCTTCTATGCCAATGTAGTAAATGCCGTTTTCATCAGTCCAGGGAATAAAAGAATCTTTTACAACAACAATTTTTCTAAAAGAATCCCCTATACGCTTAAGGGAATTTATTTCTTGCTGTCGTTTATCTTCATCCGCGACACTTAATGCGGATTGAATGTAATATCTGTTGTTTCCGTCGTTTGCCACAAAATCAACTTCAAGTTGTGTCCTTACATTACTTCCCTCAGCATTTTTGTGATTATACTCAACAACACCAACATCTACATCAAAACCGCGGGCAATAAGTTCATTATAGATAATATTTTCCATAATATGATTTTCTTCAGTCTGCCTGAAATTTAAGCGGGCATTTCTTAAGCCTACATCACAGAAAAAATATTTGTTCTGACTTCCGATATATTTACGACCTTTAATGTCAAAGCGTTCTGCCTTTTGCAAAACAAAAGCATCTATAAAATATTCAATGTACCTTGTAATCGTATTCGGACTTATTTTTAATTTTTCAACTGTTAAAAATGTATTTGCAAGATTTGTAGGATTTGTAAGAGAACCAACGCTCGAAGACAATACATTCAGCAGGGTATCTAAAATGCCGGATTCATTTCTTATGTCATAACGCTCAAGAATATCCCTGATATAAGCATTTTCAAACAAGTCCTTAAGATATTTTGATTTTTCCTCATGCGTTTTTAGATAAAAAACTGCAGGTAAACCGCCATAAGTAAAAAATTCCCGCCAAGCATACCTTTTGTCATCTGTAAATGCATTGTAAAATTCTTTGTAAGTCAAAGGCTGCATTCTGATTTCGTCGCCACGACCACGAAAATCTGTAAGAATATCAGATGAAAGCATATGGGAATTGGAACCTGTTACATAAAGATCAACATTCTTAATTTTCATCAGTTCAAGAAGCACATCCACAAATCCGATTTTTGAATCTTTGTCATCAACATACGGATTTTGAATATCGACTACCTTTTGAATTTCATCCAAAAAAACATAATGAATGTCTTCATTATTTGAAACTTTTTGCCTTATATATTCTGAAAGATTCAGCGGATTTCTGTATTTTGCATTGCGGGCTTCTTCAAGTGAAAGATGAATAATATTTTCTGAAGCAACACCATTTTCTTTAAGCCATGGAATATAAATGTCAGTAAGCAAGAATGATTTTCCGGAACGCCGGATTCCGGTTATGACTTTAATCATTCCATTCTCTTTTTTACTGATGATTTTTTCTAAATATTTTGGACGCTCTATCATATATACTCTTTGTTACGAATTATTTTATCGTATATCCGCAAAAATAATTCGTAATTTTAATGATTATATATGATTTTTTATAAAAAGTATAACTCCTACCTCTTCACCCTATACTTCAAAAGTACACTGTCATTTTCCAGTCTTTCCACCGCCAGAAGTTCTAGCACCACCGGATTTTTCTCCTGCCCACGACCGTCAAAACTTGCAGCCCAGCCCTCGCGGCCATCAATTCCAGGACCGAACATCATCTGCACTTCGTCAATCAGACCTGCATCCAAAAAAGAGCCGTTTATGTGACCGCCACCAGTAATCACCGCTTTTTTTACGCCGAAGTCATTTTCCAAAACGCCGACAGCTTTTTTCAAATCGATTTTTTCCGTGCCGCAAACAATGTAGGAAATGTCCTTCGCTTTTAGATATTCAAGATATTCCGTGCTGGCCTTTTCGCTCGTAATTACAATCAGCGGCTTTCCGTCAACGCACTTTGTATTCCAAAGCAGAGTGCCTTTCGTGTCCATGCAGACCTGATAACCGACAGCATCTTCCGCCTTGTAAAAAGTTTCGCCACTTGAACGATAATTTTTTGCCACAAAAACGCCACTTTCCGCGTAGTGCATTGCGTTCGTCGTTTTTCCGTTGATTTGCGTAAAATCGCCAAACGAAGCAAGCTGAGTGTAATAAGCCTTTGCCTCCGGGTCGATTTTTTCGGTCATTGCACAATCAATTCTTCCGTCAAGACTTGCGTACATAAAACAGATTATTTTCATTTTTGTTCTCCTAATTTTCCTATATCGAAACCTTCAAAAACTTCAGTTTTTGAAGGTTTCTTTGAAAATGCGAAGTTTTAACTTCTGCTATTTTCAGAAGTTAAAACTCGACGCAAACTGTAAAAATTCGTTAAAGCGGATTTTTACAGTTTGCTATACTCCTCGTCATTCACCCTTTCCAGCCATTCGTTGCTCGTGCCTTCTCCTGCCGGCTCGTAAGTGATGTGACTGAACCAGGAATCTTTTTTGGCACCGTGCCAGTGCTTCGTGTTTGCCGGAATTACGACCACACTGCCAACTTCTAGCGAAACTGCATCTTTTCCCCATTCCTGATACCAGCCACTTCCCGCCGTGCAGATTAAAACCTGACCGCCGCCCTTGCTTGCATGGTGGACGTGCCAGTTGTTTCGGCAGCCGGGTTCAAAAGTTACGTTGAAAAGCGGAGTTTCGCCGCCTTTTACGTCCGAAAGCGGTTTTAAGTAAGATTTTCCCATAAAATATTTTGCAAACCCGTCGTTCGGTAAGCCGATTCCAAATTTGTCGACTTTTTCAAATTCTTCCTTTGTCATATCCGAACTCCAAATCTCTTTTGCCATATTGAAAACCGCCCACGCCTTTGGCCAGCCCGCGTAAAAAGCCACGTGCGTTACGATTGCAGAAATCTCGTCCTTAGAAACGCCGTTTTTTCTTGCGTTTTCCAAATGATATTTGAGCGATGAGTCCGTAATCCCCTGGGCCATCAGAGCCACGACCGTCACAACGCACCGCATTTTCGTGTCGATTTTACCGTTGTTCCAGTTTTCGCCAAAAAGCACGTCGTCGTTAAAATGTGCAAACTCAGGAGCAAAATCCCCCAGGGCCGCCCGTCCCGCTGTCTGAACAATTTTTTCGTTTGATTTTGAACTTACGCTCATTTTTTCCTCCAAAATTAAAAGTTTCTTCTATAATTATAAGGGCGTTCCCCTCCGCTTCGTTCGACCTTCGCCCTTACTACGCTTCGGGTCGGCTGTTCCGCACTTCGGTAACCCTCAAAGTCCTCGGGGCACAAATAGTGTCCCTGCGGTCTTCTCAGGGCTTTTGTTGAAACAAAAGCCCTTCGGTGCTCCATAGCCTAACGCATTTTTATTTCACTTCCACCAGCCTATATTCCCGCGATCCAAAACCGATTTTTTCCGCGTGTTCCAGCGTGTGACTTCCATTTCGGCTTTCAATCCGTTCAATCAAACTTCCGCTGTCCTTTGCCTTATAAACTAAATCCACACAAGCCTGGTCCAAAGCAACAGGGTCTAAACTTGCTAAAATTCCAATGTCGTGCATATCAGGTTCAGCAGGATTTGCGTCACAGTCGCAGTCAACACTCAGTCGGTTCATTACATTTGCACAGACAATTCCTTTTCCGCCCTGCATATAGTCGCAAACAGATTTTGCCGCTTCCGCCATAGATTCCAAAAATTCATCCTGCGGACAGCGAGCCCAGAAAGTCGAACTTCTGCCCGCCGTGTGAATATTCAGTTTTCCAGATTTTTTACAACTTATTCCAGAAGCAAACCCAATCGAAAGATTTTTTATCGCACCGCCAAAACCGCCCATAGCGTGCCCTTTAAAATGTGAAAGAATCAGATAAGCGTCGTAATTTGCAAAATGAGAGCCAACATAATTTTCCTTAAGTCGCTCGCCATTCTTTACAGGAAGAGTCATAAAATCGTCTTCATCCAAAAGATCAAAACCGTTTGCCACGTCCAGAAAACCATGGTCCTTCGCAATCTGAAAATGATTTATGTTGTTGCTTCTGTTTCCTCCGTAAGCCGTATTGCATTCAACGATTGTGGCGTTCAGTTCATCTTTTACCAGATTTTTAATCAATGCCGGGCGCAGATAATTTGTATTTTCACTTTCGCCAGTGCTCACCTTTACACCAACTTTTCCGCTGGCCTTGTAACCAGTCGCCTTGTAAACTTTCACCAATGATTCTGCCGTAATGTTGCGGATAAAATAAACGACAGGAGCATTTTTGTCACTTGTTTCGTGAGTTTTGTAGGAGTCCGCTTTTTTGTTTTCCAAAGCAAATGATGAAGTCAATGCAAGAAAAAGTATAAAAATGGAAATTAAGGGCTTTTTTAAGGTCATGATTTTCTCCTTTTTTAAAAAAGAATCATTTTAATGATACGCCCTGAAGTTGACTTTAGGTCAAGAGAAAATTTGATTTTTCTTGCGGTAGGGTAACTTGTAAATAATAATTCCCCATTTTTTTGTTATAATGGGCAAAAATCCTTCTTACAAAACCTATGATGTCACAGATTCAACAATTTCTGAATATATTTCAAATTGTGGTTATCTGTTATCAAAAATTGAGGCGGTGCTTATTGAGCAGGAAAAATTGCATCCTGGCAGAATTTATCTTGGTTCAGTAAACGGAATGTATGGAAGTGAACCTTCTTTGTGGCAGCACTACCGTGTGGTTGTTTTTATTCCCTTTTATGAAGATGGAGTTTTAAAAATTGCAGTTCTTGAACGAAATAAAGAAACGTCATTTTTGTATTTGCAGAAACGCTATCCGCAAACTTATTGTCACTTGGTTTATATTTCTACCGAAGGCGAATTTGAATTGATGACACCTTAGCAGTTTAAGCTTTGCTATTATTTTTCTTTCCATCCCAGCACGCCACTTGCGTCATCAGCAAAAACAAGTGCGATTTTGTGCGTTGTCTTTCCACTGACTGAATAGCGTTCCGCATAACCTTTCTTTTCAATTTGAGCTAAGGCTTCTTCCACGCCTTTTTCAAAATCTGTCGGAGGAACAGTTTTTAGTTCAAAAATGTAAACATCTGTTTGAGTTGTAACAATTATGTCGCTACGGCCAAAAATTGACTGCATTTCGCTTACAACATCAAAGCCGGTCATTCGGAACAAAACGTGCGTAATGGCTTCGTAAAAGTTTTCACACATATTTTTCTGCACGATTGTTGGAATGTCAGAGAAGCACGCCTTTACAATCCGCATTGCGTATTCAAGTTCATTTGCAGCAAAGGCTTTTCGTAAATAATCTACAGATAAGCCTAAGTTGTCATTTGGAGCACTCAAAAATTTTGGGAGAACCGCTTTTATAAACCCATTTTCAACTTCCCTGTTTGGAAAGCCAAGCGTATAAATTCCATCATCCTCATTTTCTTCATAATCTTTGATAGTAAGATAGCCACTCTGATAAATTACAGGAAGCATATTTTTGCTATCAGGGTCGTAATCTTTAAATTCAGATTCAGTCGCTTTACGTCCGTTCAAAATCGAAAAAAGTTGGAAAGGTTGATTTTGCAAGGTTTTCACTAAAAAAGTCGGAGTTCCGCTTTCAAACCAGTATGAGCCAAATTTTAGTTCAGAAAAACATTTTAAAAGACAAAATGGATTATAAACACCTTCACTGTTTGGTGTAAAATGGTAACCATCATATTTTCGGGCAAGATGTTTTTTTGTTTCTTCAACAGAAAGTTTTTTCTTTTTAGCGAGTTCTTCAATTTCTGGCATAAAATACTGGGTAAGTTCAGTTTCGCTTACGCCACAGATAGAAGAATATTTTTCATTTAATGAAATATCATTCAACTGATTCAATCCCGAAAAGATGTTCATATGACTTATGCGAGTGATTCCTGTGATAAACAAAAATCTGATATATTCATCGCTATTTTTTAACGGACTGTAAAAAGCACGAAGTATTTCTCTATTTTGATTTTCATAATCACTGTAAAGAGCATCTAAAATCGGCTTATCATATTCGTCAATTAAAATTACAACAGGGCGGTTTGCTTTTTCAAAAGCTTTTTGAATAATAAGTTCAAGTCTAGTTCCAAAGTCATCGGAATTACTTTCTTCCAGTTCGTAAAATTTTTCAAAGCCTCTAAGCATATTATTCAGATAACTTTTTAAAATATCCGTTTTATAAAAAGAATTTCCACCAAAGCTGATATTTAAAACCGGGTATTCAATCCAGTCTTTTTCCAGTTTTTCAAGTGCAAGACCTGTAAAAAATTCTTTTTTGCCTTCAAAATAAGCCTTCATCGTAGAAATCAAAAGACTCTTTCCAAAACGGCGGGGTCGGCTTAAAAAATAAGGTTTTCCTTCAGTTGCAAGTTTGTAAACAAAAGCTGTTTTATCAACATAAACCGCATTACGTTCGCGAATATCCGAAAATGTTTGTATGCCGATTGGTAAAAATCTTCCTTGTGCCATAAAAAAAATATAACACGATTATGGGATAAATAAAAGTATGAGAAATTGCGGTAGCGCTGGGAAGGCCGCTTCGCGCCCTGCACATCGCTAACGCTTAAAGTCCCCAGCATAAAGAACACAGTCGGAAAATGGAATGTTTAGAAGCGTAAATTACTCCCCAGCAGGTAAATTCCGTCCCTTCAGAAAAACTAAGTTCAATAGACAAAAAAAAAGCCTTCCACCAGGAACGATAAAGTTTATCGAAGGGCGGAAGGCTTTTCGTAAAAAAAAATAGCTAAAAAATCTTGCTATTTCTTTTCTTTAGTTGGGCGAACCAGGAAACAACAAAGCAGCATTGCAACAATGTAAAGACAACCTGTTAC
Organism: Anaerobutyricum sp.; assembly: GCA_963638805.1. Taxonomy (GTDB): domain Bacteria; phylum Spirochaetota; class Spirochaetia; order Treponematales; family Treponemataceae; genus Treponema_D. The sequence continues at coordinate 25,864 of CAVHTI010000020.1, read as the reverse complement.
CAAAAGTACGTTCTGGTAGCCTGTCGGATTTGCCTGAACGCCGTGAAGTTCAACAAATTCTCCTGTGTGGCGAACAATGAAAGAAGCAAGCTGGTTTCCGCTCAAGCCGGCAAATGCCCAGGCAGAAAGTGTAATTCCGTGAATGGCGGAAATGTTGCCCATGCCGTAGTGGTCAGACAAAAGGGTAGGAATGTTAGAAAATCCTCCACCATAGCCCGCATTTACAATAAAAATTACCGCAAGAACTAAGATTGCAAGAATAACGTGCTCTGAACCTTTGGAAATACCTTTTGTAAAAATTACCAGGAACGTGAAAACAATCGAAAGTGCAAAAATCACCTTGTAAACTGAGTTACGGTCTTTGAGCTTATCGGCCCAGGCAGAAAATCCTAAACGACCACCGGCATTAAAAATAGCCGAAATTGTAGAAACGATGCCGGCAAATGCACCAAGTCCAATACATTTTACAATCATCTTTTCCTGAGAAATAACTGCAAGACCGCAAGTAATGTTGATATAGAACATCAGCCAAATTCCAATGTAAGAAGAAATCGGGCGGGTCTTGAGGGTTGCAATAATTCCCTCTTCTTTTGTGCGGGTCTGAGGTTCAACCCAATCCTTAGGTTTTGCAAGCAGAAGATGGCCAACAAACATCATCACAAAATAGGCAATGGCAAGAATATAGAACATTTTGTAAATTCCACCATCTTTGATTCCATCCAGAATAGCCTGCATAATCGGAGAAGCAATAGCCTTAGCTCCGCCAAAACCAGCAACGGCAAGACCTGTTGCCAGACCTTTTTTGTCCTTGAACCAGAGCATAAGCGTTTTTACAGGAGAAAGATAACCTGTTCCAAGTCCAACTCCCATAATAAAACCGTAGCAAACATAAATTCCAATCAGGGCCAGAACGCTAGGAGTGCCAGCGCCTCCAGCATAAGCTCTTCCACCGTACCAGATAAAAAATCCAGTACCGGCCATACCAACTGAAAACGAAATAGTTGCAATCAAAGATGACTTATGAATATTTTTTTCTACAAGCCCACCCAAAAAAGCGGCAGACATACCCAGAAAAAAGATGGCAAAACTAAAAGCCCATTCTACGGCGCCTTTAGAAAAGCCAATATACTCCGAAATTTCCTGACTAAAAATTGACCAGCAATAAACCGTACCAATGCTAAAATGCAAAAGCAAGGCCGGAATTGCCCCATGAACCCATTTTCCACGAACGTTTTCCATAAAAATCCTCATTTTTTGAATAAAAGTGCAATAGATTCGATTGTAACACATTTTTGCTGTTTTGTGGTGATTTATAAATTTTTGGGCGTTCGTCGCAAAACTTCGTTTTGCGACGTCGGCTGTTCCGCACTTCAGTAACCCTCAAAGTCCTCGGGGCACAAATAGTGCCCCTGCGGTCTTCTCAGGGCTTTTGTTGAAACAAAAGCCCTTCGGTGCTCCATAGCCTAACGCAGAATATTTTTCAGCTATAAGTAAAAAATTCCTGCCTAACTGTCACTCTTCCGCCTGTTGCAGTCCCGGCACAGCATCTGCAGATTTGACAGTTCGGTTTTTCCGCCTTTACTCCATGGCGTTATGTGGTCGCCCTCCATTTCGTCGTATTCAAAATGTTTTTTGCACTTTACGCAGATTCCGTTCTGGTTTTCGTAAGCGGCGCGCTTTTCACTTTCTTTAAACGCGCGGATATTTAAATGCCTCTCGTCACCGTCAAGCACATATTCAAAAATTCCTTTTTTATTCGTTATCTGATCTTCGTATTCATAGCCGAGATATTTTTTTAAGTCCGCCTCGATTTTTTCTGCATCAAAAGAATTCCGCGTTTTCTCGTCAAATCTGTTATAGATGAATCCCCATTCAATGCCCTTCATTTCCTTTCGGTACACCTTGAACTTCGCCTTTACCCAGTCGATTACGTTTTGAAAATAAGACCAAAGTTCAAGAGCGTCACTATCCATCTGATGAGCGCCCATATATGCGCGGATTTCATCATCGGTTTTTGCATTTGCATGCCAGCGGATTGCTGTTTCAAGATATTTCTGTCGCTTCATTTCTCCCGCAAGATATTTTGAAGCGATGTTATATGCGGCACAGTTTGTTTTTGAAAAATATCTTTTTGCGTCCGAAAGCCATTTTCCTGTATAGACCGCATTGCGAAGTTCCTGTTTTTCAAGTTCCTCTCCTGCAATGTTGATTGTTTCAAACCAGTCAAGCTTTTCCCTGTCATTTCCCTCGCAGACAAAAACTGTAAGTTCGTAACTATTGATTTCATCTTTCTCGCTCTGCGTCATTCCGCTAAAGATGCGGTTATTGAATGAAAATTCATTGTTCAAAAACTGGCAGATTGAAATTGTTCGCTGCTGTCCGTCAATTATTTCATAAGAGTCATCAGCGTTTTTAGCCCAGTACATAATGTTTAGCGGATAGCCTTTTATGAGTGTGTCAATTACGGCATTCCGTTTTTTTTCGTCATAAACAAATTCTCTTTGGAATGCCGGGCGCACATCAAGTTTTTTGTTCCAGGCTACAACTCCATTTTCTGCATTGTCTTCATAGCCTTGCGCAAGCTCGCTGACTTTTACTTTAATTTCCGTGATTTTCATTTTGCTGTTCATAAGTGAACTCCGTTAGTGTTGGATTTTTTGGATAAGGATTCTGGCGTACTTTTGCTTTCCGTCAATAATGCCTCTGCCTCTAAATGTTCCTTGTACTCTGATTTTTTCAACTTCTTCACTTGTGTCGGAAGCGTCGGTTTGTCCAAGAACTTTGAATTGTTCAGGATTGTATTTTGTGAAAAAAGTTACAGGAACACCCATTACACCGTCATAGTCCATCGGAATATCAGTTACTTTTTCAATATGAATTGCATCGTAGTTTTCATAGTTACGATAATTTTCATCTGAAAACTTTTTGCCTGTTTCAAGAAGTTCATGCGTTCGTGAAATTTCAAGATTTGTAAACCAGCAGATATTTCCCATACGGCGGTATTTTATTCCGTCAATCAGTTTGTAATCAGTTGCTTTTTCTTCGTAATGCGACGGTACTTGAAACCAGAAATGACCGTCAGTATATCCACACCACATTTTTTGCAGTTTAATCAAGGGAATTATTTCGTGATAAGTAATGTTGTTTATATTTCCTATTATCAGAAACTTTTTGTTGTATTTGAATAAAAGTGGTACATATTCCCGAAACAGACTGAACGGCGGATTTGTGCAGACAATGTCGGCTTCCTTTAGAAATTCAACACATTCCTCGCTTTTAAAATCTCCGTTGCCCTTAAGTTCCCTGCACGGAATCTTTGCAAAATCGCTTTCACTTGTGTATTTTGGAGTTCCCTCATATTCAAGGCAGACCGCTTTTTCCGTTGTTTCCTGACTGAACAGGTCAGCATTGTTGTTTTTATAGCAGGTGGCAATGACTTTTTTTATTCCCAGAACTTCAAAATAAATTACAAAGTAGCGGAAAAAATTAGAAACGCGCGGGTCGTCGCAGTTGCATAGAACCGTCTTTCCTTTGAAATGCTCCCGGTAATGTTTAAGCTCGTTTTCTATCATTGCAAGCGGAGTGTAAAATTCATCCGCTTTCTGTTTGCGTGAATCCTGAAGATTGCTGTTTCCTGCCATTTTTTTGACATACTCCTACTTAAAAATTACTTAGCAAAAGAAAATTGCTCAGTATTTTCTGAGTATATCATATTTATTCAGTAATTATTTAGTTTTAAGCGAAAAAGTCAGTAATTTCTTACAAAATCAAAAATATGAGTGAATTTTGGAATCGAGTCGTTGAAGAATTAGAATACAAAGGAATAAATCGTGCAGAACTTGCAAGAAGATGTGATTTTAGCGTTACAAACATAGGTCAGGGAATAAAATTGGGTTCTACACCTTCCGCCGACACTGCCGTAAAAATCGCAGAAGTTCTGGGAGTAAGCGTAGAATATCTTGTAAACGGCACTTCTTCATCTTCCACTGCAAAAAATTCACAGTCAACTCAGGAAGAATTGCGCCTTTCCCGCAAATACCGCAAACTTCTGGAACAGTGCGAAACACTTTCCCCGCAAAAAACAGAACTTCTTTCTCTCATCGCCGACAATCTGGAAAAAAAGTAAAAGTTTTAACACTTTCGCGTTAGGGATTGTAGGGGCGGCGTAGCCGTTCCGTAGTGGAGAGAGGGCTTTGCCCGAACGGAACGAAGGAATGGAGGCGAAAGCCGGAACCCCGAAAAGCCCGACGGCAGCTTGCTGCCGGAACGCCCAAGGTCACGCCCAAATTTACTTTCTAAACCAAATCGCTTTTACAATCAGATAAATTATTAAAATCATGGGAAGATATTAGCACGTTATGTTGTTTGCTGAAGGATCCCGAACTGAATTCGTGATGACAGTTCTGAGAAATTCCTTACTTCCCAATCCACGCTTTAACTTCTTTTTTCACCGTGTCCGCATCTTTTTGTGCTACAGTTCCCCGGATTGAAAGGACTTCTTTTACCTCCGCACCTTTTGCAGCCTTCTGGATTTTGCCCTGAGTGCCACTTGCACCGCTTCCTTCATTGGTACAGAAAGGTCTTACGGTTTTGCCGGACAAATCCACCGCATCCAAAAAAGTGTAAACGCACATGGGAGCATTCCCCCACCAGATTGGGTAGCCTAAATAAACCGTGTCATATTGTGACAAGTCTGGGATTTTTGTGGAAAGTTCTGGGCGGGCATTTTCGCGAAGTTCGTTCTGGGCAATTTTTGTGGTTTCGCTGTAGCCTTCCGGATATTCTTTTACGGTTTTAAGTTCCAGAATGTCCGCGCCTGTCTGGGCTGCAATTTCTTTTGCGACTTTTGCAGTGTTGCCTTCTTTAATCACACCAACGCCATACTGTTCGCCGGTTTTTGAATAATAAACTACGATTGATTTTGCATTTGCCATTGCTGCCATCATCATTGCTCCTAAAATTAAAATTGATTTTTTCATTTGTTTTACTTCCTCTTTGTTTGGGGATTTTACGACTTGCACCGCATTTTTTGCCGTGCTATATTAAAGATACAATCTAAAGTTAACTTTAGGTCAAGATTTTTTTTGATATTTTTGAGGATTTTCCATGTACACAATCGGTCAGGTTTCACAAATGTTTGATTTACCAATTTCAACCCTCCGCTATTACGACAATCAGGGGCTTTTTCCATTTTTAAAGAGGGAAGGCGGTGTTCGCCAGTTTAGTGACAGGGAGATTGAAGCCTTGCGGGTAATTGAATGTCTTAAAAAATCCGGTCTTGAAATTAAGGATATAAGGCGTTTTATGGATTGGTGTGCACAAGGACCTTCCACATATTCAAATCGGTACAAACTGATTCAGGAACAAAAAAAACGGACAGAAAAAGAAATTGAACAGCTGAAGAAGACTCTCGCAATGTTGAATTTTAAGTGCTGGTATTATGAACAGGCAATAAAAGACGGCAATGAAGATAAAGTTAAGGCGATGATTCAAAACGGCCTGCCACAAGAAATCAAGGAAGAATATCGCATTTCACATGAAAAATAAAAAGCCGTTCCCTTACTTCATCAAAAATCTTCTCAAGCAGGAGCAAATCAATTTTCGGATTTTCTTTTAACTTTTCAAATGCACTATCTAATTTTGAGGAAAAATCTTTAAAAATCCCCTGAATAACAGACAGCTTTATGTTTAAATCTTTTGCTAACTGAGCAAAATCTTCCTTACAGACTTTGTCTATTTCGTAGTGACTGCCAATTTTCATTGAAAGTTTATCTGTAAGAAAAGGGTAAATTGTCGTAGCCACAATGTCGTACATGGGCGAAAGTGTTGTTGTATTTTTGCAATACAAAATGGAATAATTTTTTCCATGACTGTCACAATTTCCTACAAGATAATTAAAAACGACATAAGTTAAAAATTTTTTGAGTTCTAAAGCAGGAACCGTAAGATTTTCTTTTATACAATTGTATATGGAAAAAATTCCAGGTCCACCGTCACTTTGATATTTTTCCGTGCTTAAAATTCCAAGCGCCTGACAAAAATCTTCCTGGTGCAGGCGTTGAATTATATTTCCTTCAATGTGGCGGTCATAACGTTCAACTACAAAAATATCTTTTCCGTCAAAATTTAATAAATCAACATCAGGAACTTTGAGTCCCAATTCTTTTGCTAATGTCATGCAAATATATTCATTTTGTGCAATTGAAGATAAGTTTCCGTATTTTGCAGGTTTTAAAATATGAGTTGATGGTGCTCCGTTTAACGGCAAATACCATTTTTCTTCTATTTTTGCCAAAGCAAGTTTCTCCTGGGCACCGGCAAGTGAAAGTCTGAGTTTATCATCAACTTTAATCAAAGGACGTTCCGGCATCATTTTTATAAATTCGCACAAACGTTCTTCAGAAAGTTCTTCATAGTTTTTTTCATTCAACTGAAAACTTTCGGTAAAATCACAAGTAGAATCTTCTGGCAGAATAGAAATCAGTCCGGCACATTCCCCGCCCAAAGCTTCCAGCAGTTTTAATGTACTTGTGTCTGAAATATGAAGATAGTCCGCAATTTTTTTCCTTGTATCTTCTTCCGGCAAAAGTCCTGAAAAAAATGGAATACATTGCTTTTGAGAAAATTCTTCTGCCTGTAATGGAAGGGAAAGTGAAAGTTTTACTGAATCAGCAGATAAAAGATAATCTTTGTCATAAGCAAAAACCACTCCGCGATTATCAGTTGAATACAGGCTGCCGGCTTTTTTCTTTCCCAAAAAAACATTCAGCTTCATTTATTTTTCTCCGAATCGTCTTCGCGGTTTACAGCGTACAAATTTATTCCAAGCATTTCTAAGCAATGCAAAACCTTGTCAATTTGTAATGTGGATTTGGCATTTTCCAATTCAGAAAAAAAGCGATTTCCTACATTGCACATTTCAGCAGTCTGTGCCTGTGTTAAACCTAAGAAAAGCCTTCTTTCTTTTACAAGTTTTGAAATTGATTCTATGTCGGTAACCTTCATATTCAAAAGGTAACATTCCCGAACGGTAAAATCAAGATAAAAACAGGCGGATTTTTAATAATTTTTCCCGAACGGTAAAATCGTAAAAAACACACTCCATTATTGACATCTCCTTATCCCCTATGTTAAAGTGTATATATTCAATATACACACTTAGGAGGATTTTTATGTTTTCTTTACAGATTCAAAATCTTTCAAAAACTTATCCTGCTTTTAAGTTGGATAATGTCAATTTTAGCCTGGAAAGAGGCTACATTATGGGCTTTATAGGACGAAATGGAGCAGGCAAAACTACAACTTTAAAATCTATGCTGCATTTTGCCCAGCCTGATTGTGGCAAAGTTTTAATCAACGGCTTTGACATAGATAAGGATGAACTTTTCATAAAAAATTCCATTGGTTTTGTGTCTGGCCAGGACTGCTTCTACAATTCAAAGACAATCAAAACTGTTACAAATGTCACAAAAAGATTTTTTCCAAAGTGGAATGACCAACTTTACAAAGAACTTCTCCAAAAGTTCAATCTTGATGAATCCAAAAAAATCAAAAATCTATCCGCAGGAATGAAGATAAAATATCAGATTGTCCTGGCTATGTGCCACGATGCCTCTCTTTTGATTCTTGATGAGCCGACCAGTGGATTAGACCCTGTTTCTCGTGATGAACTTGTAAGCCTTTTTCAGGATTATGTTGAAGATGGAAATCATTCCATTATTTTTTCCACCCACATCACTTCTGATTTGGAAAAATGTGCCGATTACGTCACTTACATCAAAAATGGAAAAATCCAGGTCAGCACGGACATTGTTTCGCTAAAAGAAAATTATCTTCTTGTTGCCGGCAAAAAAAGAGACCTTTGTGATGAAATAAAAGAAAAAATCATAGGCCTTCACACCCACAATTTTGGTTTTGAAGGAATGATTTTGACCAGTGACAGGGGGATTTTTGAAAAATCAGATTCTGCCTCCTTTGAAATCACAAAACCGTCCCTTGAAGACATAATGATTCATTGCGAGCGGTAAAATGGCCCTCAATTTTAAGCATTTTTACAGGAGGATTTTATGAAAAATTTTTTATATAAAGAAATTAAACTTTGCCTTACACCAATCAATTACTTTTATCTGCTTTTTTTGACTATGCTCATCATTCCAAATTATCCAAAATACGTAGGATTTTTCTTTTTGTGTGTTAGCCTACTTTATATTTTTATCAATGCAGAATTAAACAAAGATATTCAGTATTCTATGATTTTGCCAATCAAAAAAAAGGATATGGTCAAGTCCCGTTGCATTCTTGTTTGTGCCTATCAGATTTTAGGACTTGTACTTTCCATTCCGCTCTCTTTTTTAGCCCCTATTATTTCTCCGAGTGGAAATATTGCTGGCATTGAAGCAAATGTTGCATGCTATGGTTTGACTTTTATTCTTTTTGCCGTTTTTGATTTTGTTTTTTTCACTCAATTTTACAAAAAAGCTGAAAAACCTGGACTTCCTTTTCTTTTCGCCGGAATTACATTCTGGATTTTCTATGCAATCTTTGAAATTCCAATTTGGGGCAAAGATTCTTTTGGTATAGAATATTTTAAAACTATGGATAAAATTGATTTTGAAAGCCAAATAAAACAACTTCCAATTCTTTTTGCAGGTCTTGCCATTTATTTTGTAGGATGGATTTTGACATACAAGGTCAGTGCAAAAAGATTTGAAAAAGCGGATCTATAAATGGATATAGTTTTAAATCAAACTTCTTCAGAGCCTCTTTACACTCAAATCTACAATCAAATCAGTTTGCAGATTGTGAATGGCAGCCTCTTACCTGATCAAAAACTGCCGGGAATCAGGCAAATTGCAAGTGAACTGCACATCAGCGTAATTCCTGTAAAAATGGCTTGGGAAGAACTAGACAAAAACGGCTTTATCAAAACTTTGGCGGGGAGTGGAACTTTTGTAAACAACTTGCCGCCATCAGTAATTCTGGAAAAAAAGAATCAAAAAGCGGAAATTCTGGCACAAAAGACCTGCCAGGAGGCAAAAAATTCGGGGGTTCCTTTGGATAATCTTGTGGAGTTGATTAAGAAGTTTTATTAGAAAGGATTTTTGAAAATCAGTCAAATAAATCTGAATGTGTGCCGGTGTCAATCAGTCTCATCACTCATTTAATTTATTTAGATTCTCTTCCGCATAATTCAAAAATCTTTATTCCGGTGATATAATAAATTTTATGTCTAAACAAATGATTATGGGGAATCAGGCGATTGCCCTGGGTGCTCTTAAAGCGGGTGTGAATCTGGTTGCCGGTTATCCGGGAACTCCTTCCAGTGAAATTATTGAATTTATAAGTAAATATAAAGATAAAACCGGCACTTATGTTGAATGGTCTGTAAACGAAAAGGCCGCTGTGGAAGTTGCAGCGGGCGCCAGTTATGCCGGAAGCCGCACTTTAGTTACTATGAAGCAGGTGGGGCTGAATGTTGCCAGTGATCCTGTGATGTGTCTTTCTTATGTCGGCGTAAAAGGTGGAATGGTGATTGTTTCTGCCGATGATCCAGGTCCAATTTCTAGTCAGACTGAGCAGGATACAAGAAAATTTGCTGAATTTTCAAAATTGCCTTGTTTTGACCCTTCAACTCCCTCTGAAGCGTATGAAATGGTGCAAAAAGCTTTTGAAATTTCGGAAAAATATAATACTCCGGTTTTGCTCAGACCTACCACAAGAGTTGATCATGCCTACGAATCTATGGAATTTCCAGTTCTTGAGCCTTGCCGTGCTACCGGAAGTTTTGAAAAAGATTCTCATCGCTGGGTAATTTTTCCTAAGGCGTCTTTTAATAATCATAAACGAATTTTTAAACGAAATGAGGAGATTTTGCCTCAGGAATTTTCAGAATCTGAATTGAATAAAATTATGGCTTCTGGAAATTCTGAAAAATCTTCGTTTGCTTTTGCAGCTGGCGGAATTTCTTACTGTTATTTGATGGAAGCAATTTCAATTTTGCGTGAAGAAAATCCTCAGAATGAACTTTTGAATGAAATTGAAGTTTTGAAAATTGGAACTCCTTATCCGTTCCCGTCTGCGCTTGCCGTTGATTTTATGAAAAAACATTCTTCCGTGACGGTTTTTGAAGAACTTGATCCTGTAATCGAAGAAAATCTGATTTATCTTCTTGGAAAAAATGATTTGAAGTGTGCCATTAGCGGAAAACTTGATAAAACTGTGCCGGAAGCGGGCGAACTTACGGTCGAAATTGTAAAATCAATCCTTGAAAAAATAATTTTTGGAAAATCAGAAAATCCTGAGACAAATAAAATCTCTGAAATTCCTGATTTGCCAGTACGACCGCCGGTTCTTTGCGCTGGATGTCCGCACCGTGGTTCATTTTATGCGGTAAAGCAGGCTATGAAAGGTCAGAAAACTGCATATTGTGGCGACATTGGTTGTTACACTTTGGGAAATGCCAAGCCTCTTGATATGTGTGACACCTGTCTTTGTATGGGCGCGGACATTACGATGGCCCAAGGTTTTTATCATAACGAAAATGACCGGTACTGTTTTAGTTTTATCGGGGATTCTACTTTTTTTGCAAGCGGAATTACGGGCGTTGTGAATGCGGTTTACAATCAAAGTCATCAGACTATTTGTATTTTGGACAATTCCACAACCGCTATGACGGGGCATCAGCCTCACCCTGGAACGGGCGTTACAATGATGGGCGAAATCGTAGAAAAAGTGAGCATTCCGGCAATTTTAAAAGCAATCGGAGTGAATCCTGTTATTGAAGTTGATCCTTTTAATCAAAAGGAATCTGTTGAGGCCGTAAAAACTGCCGTTGCAGCGTCTGGGGTAAGTGCAATTATTTTTAAATCGCCTTGTATAAGCATTGCCGGAAAACTTGGTTATAAATTTCCGGGGACAAAAAATGTTGACGGCGAAAAATGTATTGGCTGCCGCAAATGTATAAACGAACTTGGCTGTCCGGCTTTGAGTTTGTCTGTGAATAAAAATTCAAAAGGCAAGCAGATTGTAGAAATTGACCGTTCATTGTGCACTGGTTGCGGACTTTGTGCCGGCGTTTGTCCTGTAAAGGCAATTGACTAAAAATTTTACGGAGAATTTTATGAGTAAAAATATATTGATTTGCGGAGTTGGAGGGCAGGGCACCGTTCTTGCGGCAAAAGTTCTGTCTCAGGCGGCAATTGCAGGTGGTCAAAAAGTGCTTTCTGCGGAAACTATTGGAATGGCTCAGCGTGGCGGTTCTGTAACAAGTCACGTAAGAATGGGTGATGACGTTTTTTCTCCTTTGATTCCTGAAGGCCAGGCGCACATTATTATTGCTTTTGAAGCTGCAGAAGCGGTGCGGAATATAAAATATCTAAAAAAAGACGGCCTTGTAATCGTAAACAAAAAAGTGATTCAGCCGACAACCGCAAGTTTAACGGGCGTAACGTTCAGCGAACAGACTATGATTGAATTTCTTGAAAAAACTGCCGGTAAAGTTATTGCCGTAGATACTGACGAAGCCTGCAAAACTTTGGGAAGTTCAAAAGTTGTGAATATGGTTCTGCTCGGTGCCGCTTGTAAGACAAATCTGATTTCTAAAGATGAGTTAAAAGCTGCTCTTAAAATCATGGTAAAACCTGAATTTTATGAATTAAACTGCAAGGCAATCGACTGGGCATAAAAATTTACTCAATTTGATCAATAAGGAATAAAACTGTTTGACATCTCTATTTTTCTGTGTTACTATAAATAGTAACAAGATTAAAGAAGGAAAAATATGAAATTAACAGAAAAACAACTGGATCAGATTCGTGCACAAATAAAAAGAGTTAAAGCCTGCGGAAATCCATGGTATACAGAAAAATTTAAGAATGTAGAACCGGAAGATATTAAAGATCAGGAATCTTTTGAAAATCTTGTGCCGTTTTGTTCTAAACAGGACTTGCGTGATGCTTATCCGCTGGGGCTTGCTGCCGTACCGGAAGAAGAAATTGTAAGAATTCACTCTTCATCAGGAACGACTGGCGCGCCGGTAATTATTCCTTACACAAAAAAAGATGTTGATGACTGGGCTACGATGTTTGCCCGCTGTTATGAACTTGCCGGAATTACAAACAAAGACCGCATCCAAATCACTCCAGGCTACGGACTTTGGACTGCCGGAATTGGATTTCAGGCCGGATGTGAAAAACTTGGTGCGATGGCAATTCCAATGGGCCCGGGAAATACAGAAAAACAACTCCAGATGATGCAGGATTTGGGCTCAACCGTCCTTTGTGCAACTTCTTCGTACGCACTTTTGCTTGCAGAACAGGTTGAAGTGCGTGGCATTGCAAAAAATATCAAGCTCAAAAAAGGTGTCATTGGTTCTGAACGCTGGGGTGAAAAAATGCGACGCCGAATTCAGTCTATTCTTGGCATTCAGCTTTACGATATTTACGGTCTTACGGAATGTTATGGCCCGGGAATTGGAATCAACTGCGAAAAATCAGATGCCGGTATGCATATTTTTGATGATTTCGTTTATGTTGAAATTCTTGATCCTCAGACTGGTAAGCCGGTGCCGGAAGGAGAAATCGGTGAAATCTGTCTTACAACGCTGGTAAAAGAGGGCGCTCCGCTTTTCAGATTCCGCACACACGACCTTGCTTCGTTTATTACAGAAAAATGTCCGTGTGGAAGAACTTATCCGCGAATCAGCCAGATTCTTGGCCGCTCTGATGATATGGTCAAAGTCAAAGGAAATATTATTTTCCCAAGCACAATTGAAGACGTAATTAAAACCGTTCCGGGAACTTCAAGTGAATACCGCGCCAAAGTTGAACACGTTGACGGCAAAGATCAGATGACGATTTTTGTTGAAGTTGAAGGCGGAACAGATCGTGCGGAAGTTGCTCTTGATATTCAGTATCTCTTTAAAAATAAATACAACATGACTCCAAAAGTAGAAGTTGTAGGAATTGGTGACTTGCCTCGCAGCGAAAAAAAGACAAAGCGAATTGAAGATTTAAGATACAACTAAAAATAGTGGCCGTGGCGAAAGGCATGGTGCCAAAAAAAATCCCCGTCACATTTCAATGCCACGGGGATTTTTTTTGGGAAAAAGTTAGTTTGCTTTTGGCGGGCGAACAATTACTTTTGCAAGGTTCGGGCGTTTTACTAAGTCGCCTTTTAAGCCTTCTTCGCGGGCCTTGTTTACGTAATCAGGGCTCTGGAAGCTGTAAGTAAAGTTTGTATGAACGTCATAAGTGCCTTTCATCAAAGCGTAGGCATCTTCTGTCATAACAAGCTCTTCGTCTGTTGGAATTACAAAAATCTTTGTTGCAGAATCATCAGCAGAAATGCAAGTTTCAGCGTTTCCTGTAAATGACCATTCATTTTTCTGTTCATCAATTTTGATTCCGTAATTTTCAAGTCCAGAACAAGCCTTACCGCGAGTAATCGGACCACGTTCGCCAACTCCGGCTGTCCAGACAATTGCATCAACGTGACCAAGTTCAGCCATATACTGACCAATATATTTTTTAATTCTCAAGGCTTCCATTTCAATACAAAGCTGACTCAATTTATCGCCTTTTGATGCTGCAATTTCAATGTCACGGCGGTCAGTGTACTTAGTTGTAATACCAAGACATCCGCATTTTTTGTTCAATGCCTTGTCCATTTCGTCAGCGGACATTCCAGTTTTTCTCATAATGTAGAACGGAAGGGCAGGGTCCAAATCACCACAACGTGTACCCATAACAAGACCTTCAAGCGGAGTAATACCCATAGAAGTGTCATAACATTTTCCGTTTTTAACTGCACACATAGAAGATCCGTTTCCAATGTGACAAATAATCAGATTTGTATCTTCAGGCTTTTTTCCAAGAAGAACAGCGGCACGTTTTGCAGTGTAAAGGAAAGATGTTCCGTGAAAACCATAGCGGCGGGCAGCATATTTTGTGTACCATTCGCGTGGAATTGCGTACATAAAAGTTTCTTCCGGCATAGTCTGATGCCATGCAGTGTCCATAATTGCGGCGTGCGGAATATTCGGCATAACTTTCTGAGCGGCTTCAATACCCATAATATTTGCCGGCATATGCAAAGGCCCCAGGTCAATAACTTCGCGGAATCCATCCAAAACTTCCGGAGTAATCAAAACTGATTTTGTAAATTTTTCGCCACCATGCAAAACGCGGTGACCAACGGCGCCAATTTCGTCCATAGATTTAATAACGCCAACTTCCGGATCCGTAATTTCCTTAATAATCAGCTCAATTGCTTCTTTGTGAGTCGGACACGGTGACAGAATTTCTGTTTTTTTACCCTTTGCTTTATGAGTAATACCAGAACCTTCGTTTCCAATGCGTTCTACAACGCCATTTGCCATAACTTCTTTGTTATCCCAGTCGTAAACCTGATACTTAGCTGAAGATGAACCACAGTTTAAAGTTAAAATTACCATAAAATTTTTCCTTAATACCGGGGACAGGTGAAAAATTCAGGAGCCCCTGACAGACTAAAAATAAGATTTAAAGATTATATTCCCATTTTTTATGATTTTCAATTATACGGACGTTGCCTGCACAAGTGCAGGCCGGGCTTTTCGCAGTTCCGCTGTTCGCTCCAAAGTCCTCAGCCCGCAAATAGCGGGCTTCCGGGCTTTCGCTTCGGCAATTGAAATTGCCTTCGCGCCTGCTACAATCCCTAACGCAAAATTTATGCCTTGAATTTGCCAAGAATGTCGTCTATAGAATCCATAGAATCTTTTGTTTTAAGGGCAAGGTCACTTACAATCTGTGTGGCTTCGCTAATCTGTTTTGAACCGGCAGCCATTTCGTCCATACTTCCCATAACCGTAGAAGAAATCTGGTTAACCTGTTCCATATCAAGATTAATTTTTTCAAAACCGTCAGAAAGATTATTGGAACTGTCGTCAACTAAAACAGACTCGTCTTTCATACTTACAAGTGCATCAAGAATTTGCGAAGAACCGCTAGCCTGTTCTTCCATTGCATTTGAAATTTGCGAAACAAGAGGGTCAACAATATTAACCTGAGAATCAATATTATCAAAACTAACTTGCGAAAGATCAGAAAGTTTACCGCCTTCGTTAATCAGGCTTGTAATATCTTTGATGTTTTCTTCAATAGCCTTTGCCTGTTCACTGGAATTTTCCGCAAGTTTACGAATTTCATCGGCAACAACGGCAAATCCTTTTCCGGCATCGCCGGCGTGTGCAGATTCAATCATGGCATTCATTGCAAGTAAGTTTGTCTGCGAAGAAATTGATTTAATTGTATTGTTTGCATCTGCAAGCACCAGAGATTTTGCTTCAACCTGCTTAATAACTTCAGAACAGGCTTTTACATTTTCGGCACCTTCTTTAATAAGTTTTTCAAGATCAGTGAAAGAAGCAGACATTTTTTCTGTGGAACCGGTTACCGCATGAATATTGCTAATCATTTCTTCAATTGCGGCAGAAGATTTTGTAATGTCGGAAGTCTGGGCCGCAATATTTTCTTTGAGTTTTTTCATAGAATCATCAGAAGAAGCGATAACGGCATTTGCATTTTGGACGGCCGTCACCTGATTTGCGGACTGATTTTTTACAGATTCAATATTTGCCATAATTTGTGCGGTTGCACTTGCAGTTTCCTGCGAACTTGTGCCTAATTCTTCAACAACATCTTTTACATCAGAAGTTTTGTTTCCTAAATCTTTTATCATCTGCTGAAGCATTGCAATAAATTTATTTACGCCGGCAGACAAATCCTGAAATTCATCACCGCCAGATTCTGGCAGACGGTAAGTTAAATCTGCTTCACCGCTAGAAAGGTCATTAATTGCCTTCATTGTTTGTTTTAAAGGTTTATAAACTGCCAGGAAAAGCGCCAGCGCTGCAATTCCCATAACAAGAAGGGCATTTATAATTTGAAGGGCCACAACATTTGCTGTAACAGAAGATAATGCATCAATAATGCTTGTAGCTTTTTGTGCAACCAGAAGTTTACAGTCATCAAGATTAGCTTCTTCCCAGATAAGAGCAACGTGCGGTACGCCTTCAATTTCAAGATAGCCCATCCAGTTGTCTTTATTTTCAAAGCCTTTTAATGCCTCGTCCGGAAGTTGCCACCCCATAATAGACTGAGCCGTAGAAGCAACAATTTTATCGTTATAAAGGATTGCAAATTCACAGCCAACTTTTTGAGGCATTCGGTTCATAAACCAGTCGCTGCAAAGATTTGTTGTAAGTTCAACCGCTCCGACAATTTTTTCTCCCGAATAAACTGGAACGCAACTGTATGTAGTAAAATATTTGTCGTCAATCATTTTCATTGTGGAAGTAGTTTCTCCGGTTAACGCGGCTTTTACTTCCGCACCGGCAACTGCTCCTTGCGCATATTCTTCAGGAGAAATTAAATTACAGTCAGTGTCATAAATGGCAATGTATTCCAAATCCAAAGAATCAAACGCCAGACTGCAAATATCATCTATTGATTTATCAGAATTATCATTAAAAAAATCGCCGGCTAATTGAGCAACAAAGTCCGTAACATCATCACCGTAAATAATTTCTTCATTTACAAGGTCTTCAACAATGGTGCGGTTATTTCGTACGCTGTTTTCCACAACAACAGACATTCTTGTGGTCACGGCTTTAGAAAGCATAACAATGAGTCCTATTGCACAAATGACCACAACTGCAACGACAGGACAAATAATCTTAAAAAAAATCGACTTTGCACGAAGCTTCATATAAACACCTCTCGCGGATATTCTAGCGAAAATGAGATTATCTGTCTTGTAAAATGAAAAAAGGCATGTGGCTGACTAAAACTGGTGTCATGCTGAATTTATTTCAGCATCTGGTAACAAATGGATTCTGAGACAAGCTCAGAATGACGATGTTGGTCACAGAAAGACTGCCGCGCGGAATAAAAAAAAGCCCTGCCTCGCGTGGAAACAGAGCCTTTTTTGCTTGGTTTTTAAGCTAAAACTTATTTCTTAGCAGCTTCTTTTTCTGCTTTGTGTTTAGCAATAAGTTCTTCTGCAACAGCATTTGGAACTTTACCGTATTTTTCAAATTCCATTGTGAATTCACCTTTACCCTGAGTTGAAGAACGGAGGATTGTAGAGAATCCGAACATTTCAGAAAGTGGAACTTCAGCGTTTACTGTAGAAGTATTGTTTTCATCAGAAGAATCAACAATTACACCACGTCTCTGGTTGATAAGACCAAAAAGGTTACCCTGGAATTCTGTAGGAGCAGTCATCTGAACTTTCATGATTGGTTCAAGAATAACTGGTTTAGCTTTAAGATAACCTTCACGGAAAGCACCAATAGCGGCTGTCTGGAATGCGTTATCGTTAGAGTCTACAGGGTGAGACTGACCATCGTTGATTGTAACTTTTACACCAACAATAGGAGCACCAATCAAAGAACCTTCTTTAATTGCACGCTGGAAACCTTTATCACAAGATGGGATAAATTCGTTAGGAATTGCACCACCTTTGATTGCGTCAACAAATTCGTAATCTTTTTCTGAATCTGGTTCCATGAAACCTGCAACACGACCGTACTGACCAGAACCACCAGACTGTTTTTTATGAGTGTAGTTGAAGTCACCAGTTGTTGTAATAGATTCACGGTAAGCAACCTGTGGCTGACCTGTAATAACTTCACAATTGTATTCACGTTTCATTCGTTCAACGTAAACGTCAAGGTGCAATTCACCCATACCTTTAATAATTGTTTCGTTAGATTCAGGATCTGTGTAAACCTGGAATGTTGGGTCTTCTTTGGTAAAGCGGTTCAAAGCTTTAGACATCTGCATTTCTGAACTCTTGTCTTTTGGAGTAATAGAGTAAGAAATTACAGGTTCTGGAACATACATAGAAGCCATAGAGTAGTTTACGCCACCGTTTGTGAATGTATCACCAGAAGCACAATCAACACCGAAGAGTGCAACGATATCACCGGCACAACCTTCGTTAATATCTTCCATTGCGGCAGAGTTCATTCGTACAAGACGACCAACCTTAAAGCGTTTCTTTGAACGTGTGTTGTAAAGTTCTTCACCTTTCTTGATTTTTCCCTGATAAACACGAGTATATGTCAACTGACCATACTGACCATCATCAAGTTTGAAACCAAGTGCAACACAAGGAAGGTTATCCTGAGATTTAAGTTCAACTTCAGCTTCGTTGTTATCAAGATCAAGTGCAACGTTTTTAACATCTGTAGGACAAGGAAGGTAGCGAACAACACCGTCAAGCAACGGCTGAATACCTTTGTTCATATGAGCAGAACCACAGAAAACACCTACAAACTGTTCTGAAATTGTACCTTTACGGATAGCTGCAATAACTTTTGCTTCATCAACGTTGTCATATCCGTTTTCCATGATGTCTTCCATGAGGGAATCATCAAACATAGATGCTGCATCAAGAAGTTCTTCACGATATTTTTCTGCATCAGCTTTCATGTTTTCTGGAATTTCAGCGTAGCGTAAATCTTCTCCACTTGGTCCGTCAAAATAGATAGCTTTCATGCCAATCAAATCAACAACACCTTCAAGTTTGTCTTCAAGACCAATTGGAAGTTCCATCATGTATGCATTCAAACCGAGTTTTTCGCGGAGCTGCATTCTTACACGAAGTGGATTTGCACCCTGACGGTCACATTTATTTACAAATGCAAGACGTGGTACATGATAGCGTTTAAGCTGGCGGTCTACAGTAATAGACTGTGACTGAACACCTGCAACTGCACAAAGAACCAAAATGGCACCATCAAGAACGCGGAGTGAACGTTCAACTTCTACAGTGAAGTCAACGTGACCCGGAGTGTCGATAAGGTTGATAGTGTAATCTTTCCACTGAACCTGAGTTGCAGCAGACTGGATTGTGATACCACGTTCACGTTCCAGATCCATGTTGTCCATAACAGCACCGACACCATCTTTACCACGAACTTCATGAATTGCATGAATCTTGTTACAGTAGAACAAGATACGTTCTGACAAAGTTGTTTTTCCTGAGTCAATGTGGGCACTGATACCGATATTTCTCATCTTTGAAATATCAAAAGCCATATTGTTACCTCTTTAAAAAAAAATTTCCAAAAATATGTCTTACTATACTAATGAAAAAAAACTCTAAATTCAACTGTTTGAAATGCAGGGCATTATTTTTGTGCTCTGCGCAGTAGCGCTGTGAAGGGCGCCGCAGGCGGACACAGTAAACGCAGCGCCATTGTTCTGGCGCGGAGTACTGTGGCTGGAACGAATGTGGAACCCGGAACATAGCGACGGCGTAGCCGGACTGCCCTGATGAAAAAACTATTCGTCGAGGGTAATTTTATTGCCTGTGTACAAAAAGTAATAACGGCCTTTTGCGGCAATAAGCTGGTCGTGGGTGCCCTGTTCGATGATGTGGCCGTGTTCCAGGACGATAATCAGGTCTGCATTGCGTACGGTAGAAAGTCGGTGGGCAATTACAAAGGAAGTGCGGCCTTTCATAAGACTGTCCATGCCGGTTTCTATTAATTTTTCCGTGCGGGTATCGATTGAAGACGTTGCCTCGTCCAAAATTAAAACCGGTGGATTTGCTACTGCGGCACGGGCAATTGCAAGAAGCTGGCGCTGGCCCTGACTTAAAGACGCACCGTCGCCGGTAATTACTGTGTCGTAACCTTTTTCCATGTGGCGGATAAAGTGATCTGCATTTGCAAGTTTTGCCGCTTCGTAAACCTGCTGGTCGGAAGCTTCAAGATTGCCGTAGCGGATATTTTCGCGGATTGTGCCGGTAAAAAGGTGTGTATTCTGCTGAACCATTCCCAAAGATTTGCGTAAGGCGTTTTTTGAAATCTGATTCAGAGGAATTCCGTCGTAAGTGATTTTGCCGTTATTGTCCGGAACATCATAAAATCTTGTCAGAAGATTGATGATTGTGGTTTTTCCAGAACCGGTTGAACCTACAAGCGCAATTTTCATGCCCGGTTTTGCGTGAATGCTAATGTCGTGCAGGACTGTTTTTTCCGGAACATAACCGAATGTCACGTGATCAAAAATAACTTCGCCTTTTAATTCTTTTAGGCTGTTGTCTGCCGGATTTTTCCAGGCCCATTCGCCGGTTTTGGCAAAGGACTGAACAAGTTTTTCCTGACCGTCGCTGTTTTTTGCTTCGTAAGCGTTTACAAGACCAATCTGACCGTCGTCAATTTCTTCTTCTTCGTCAATTACGTTGAAAATTCGTTCGGCACCGGCAAGTGCGTTTAACACTGAGTTTGCCTGCTGGCTCATCATTCCAATCGGGTGACTAAAAGAACGTGTGTACTGCAAAAATGCCGCGAGAGTTCCAATATCGAGTGCGCCGGTAAACCAGTTTAAAACGCCTGCATTTGCCTGACCCAAAATCATAAAGGCGGCGCCAACAATTGCGATAATTGCATACTGAGCGTGCGAAAGATTGTTTGTCATCGGGCCCATTACGCCGCCATAGGTCATGGCATCAGTTCCAGCTTTGCGCAGATTTTCGTTTAAAACTCCAAATTCTGATTTTGCCTTTGGTTCATGATTAAAGACTTTGATTACTTTTTGACCTTCAATCATTTCTTCTATAAAGCCGTTAAGTTCGCCGATTGATTTTTGATTTTCGCGGAATGCTTTTGCGGATTTTTTACCCATCAGTTTAATCAACTGGAAAATTCCAAACATTATAAAAAGCATGACAATTGTGAGCATAGGACTCAAAACAATCATCATTACAAAAATGGAAATTACCGTGATTGACGATGAAAGCAACTGAGGAATTGTACTGCTCATCATTTCGCGCAAAGTGTCGGTGTCGTTTGTAAAGCGGGACATTAATTCGCCGTGAGTGTGGGCATCGTAGTAGCGGACGGGGAGTTTTTCCATGCGGTTAAACAAATCAACGCGGATTCTGTACAAAAGGTGAGTGGAAATATAAAGCATAAGGCGCTGATTGCACCACGAAGCGCAAACTCCAAGCAAAAACAGGCAGAGAACGGTCATCAGCAAACCGCCAAGACCCTTTACCAGCGTTAAAACTTCCTGTGATGTGGAAGTTTCCTTTATTAAATCTTTATTTTCTGAAATTTCTTTTTGAGTAAGATTTACCGGCGAAACGCTTTCGTTTTGTTTAAGTTCTTCCTTTGATTCAGAATTTCTTACAGCTTTTATTACAAGTTCTGCGGCCGGAATAATGTAATTGTTCAAAGCAGGTTTTATAAGGTAGCTTGATAAAACCGAAGCCCCGGAATTCATTAAAACGCACAGAAAAACTACAATCCACAGGGCTTTAAATTTTCCCATGTAGGAAAGAAGTCTTGAAATTGTTTTTTTAGTATTTTTTGGTTTTGCAAAACCTTTATTTCTTACCGGTGGCATTAGTTTTCTCCTTCAAGGTCTGCGTCTCCGCTTCCCTGCTGCTGAGATTCGTAAACTTCTCTGTAAATTTTATTATTTTCAAGAAGTTGCTCATGAGTTCCCTGTCCGCTCAATTTTCCTTCGTCAAGAACAAAAATCACGTCTGCGTCCTTTACAGAAGAAATTCGCTGGGCAATTATGATTTTTGTAGTTTCCGGGGCCAGTTCCTTTAAACTTGACCGGATTCTTGATTCCGTTGCCGTGTCAACTGCGGAAGTGGAATCGTCCAGAATCAAAATTTTCGGATTTTTTAAAAGTGCGCGGGCAATACAAAGTCTCTGTTTTTGACCACCAGAAACATTTACGCCACCCTGTCCCAAATCCGTTTCGTATTTATTTGGAAAAGACTGAATAAAAGAATCTGCGTCGGCGGCACGGCAAGCCTGTTCAATCTGTTCGTCAGTGGCGTTTTCGTTACCCCACTTAAGATTTTCCTTGATTGTTCCGCTAAAAAGTACATTTTTCTGCAAAACCATTGCAACGCTGTCACGCAAAACCGTCAAATCATACTTGCGGACGTCCTCGCCACCAACTTTTACATTGCCGTCAAGCACATCATAAAGGCGCGGAATCAGCGAAACCAGTGTTGATTTTGAAGAACCTGTACCGCCAATAATTCCAACTACCTGGCCGCTTTTAATTTCCAGATTCATATCAGAAAGAACGCAATTGTCCTCTTTTTTGTTGTAACTGAAATTTACGTTTTCAAACTGAACTGAACCGTCCTTAACGTTCGTCAGCGGTTTTTCTGGATTTTTAATCACGGAAACTTCATCAAGAACTTCGCGGATTCGGTTGTTAGAAGCCTTTGACATTACAAGCGAAATAAAAAGCATTCCAAGCATCATCAAAGACGAAAGAACCTGCGTTACATAAGTAAAAAAGCTGATTAATTCACCGGAAAGCATTGTCTGGCCTATAACCTGTCTTCCGCCCATCCACATAACGGCAATCATTGTTATGTACATTACAAGCTGCATTAAAGGCATCATAAAAATAATCAGTTTTTCGGCGTGAACCTGAGCCTTGCGCACATCATCAGCGGTTTTCTGGAATTTTTTTTCTTCAAAATCGCCACGCACAAAAGCTTTTACGACCCTGATTCCAATCAGATTTTCCTGAACCGCGCCGTTCATCAAATCAATTTTGTGCATCATTTTTTCAAAACGTGGGTAGGCTTTCATAGAAATAAACAGAACGCCAAAAGCAATAATCGGGATTGCAACAAGAAAAACCAGCGCCAGCCGCGCATTGATTTTAAAGGCCATAAAAGTTCCGGCCACAAGCATAATCGGTGAACGGAAAACCATATGAATCAACATTCTAAAAACATTCTGCGACATATTTACGTCAGTCGTAAGGCGCGTAACCAGCGAAGCCGTACTGAATTTATCAATGTTTTCAAAAGAAAATTCCTGAATTTTATCGTACAATCGCCGTCTTAAATTTGCACCGTAGCCCTGTGCCGCGTAAGTGGAAAATCTTGTTCCCAAAACTCCGCAACAAAGCGAAATACACGCAAGGCAGACCATCAAAAGTCCGGTTTTTACAACATAAGGCAAATCAGAATTACTAATTCCAACGTCAATAATTTTTGCCATAACAAAAGGGATAATAACTTCCATTATTACTTCCCCAATCATAACGACCGGCGAAAGACAAGCGTTTATAACGTATTTCTTTTCCAGTCCGCTCAAAAGCTTTTTCGTTTTAGACATTCTTTTAATGTAGCAAATTTGGCCGGTTAGTGAAACATAATTTTTTATTCTTTTGGGCGCGTTTTTGCAGGCAAAAACCAGGCTTTCCGCAATTCCTCTTTCGCTTCAAAGTCCTCGGCCCGCAAATAGCGTGCCTGCGGGCTTCCGCTTCGGTTGTTGAAACAACCTTCGCGGTTGCTCCAATCCTTCGCGCGCAGAGCCAGGCTTTTTAAACCTCAAGTCCTTGAAAAAAAATATTCAGTTAGGTATAACTAACATAAATTACACATTGCGGGAGGTTTTTGCTTTCGTTGTAAAATAAAACAAAAATCATTATATTTTAAAGCCGGATTGCTCAAAAATAACGGGCGTCCCTAATAAAAATCTGGAATAAATTTTATATTTAGGAGCTATAAATGGCAGACACAATGCACGTTTTGGAAAAAAATCCAAACTGGAAAGGTCGTCGTGGTCCTGTTGTCCTTGTAATTATGGACGGCGTAGGATATGGCAAATATGAAGAAGGCGATGCAGTAAAAGCATCAAAGATGAAATATCTGGACTGGTTTACAGCAAACTGTCCTCATACAAAATTAAAGGCACACGGAACTGCCGTTGGACTTCCAACTGATGATGACATGGGCAACAGTGAAGTTGGACACAATGCAATCGGTTGTGGTCGTGTTTTTGCTCAGGGTGCAAAACTTGTCGGCGAATCAATCAAAACTGGCTTGATGTACGAAGGCGACACCTGGAAAAAACTCATCAAAAATGTAAAAGACAAGAATTCCACTTTGCATTTTATTGGTCTTGTGTCTGACGGAAACGTTCACGGCCACATTGATCACTTAAAGGCAATGGTTGCGGAAGCAAATAAAGAGGGAATCAAAAAAATCCGCGTTCATGCACTTCTTGATGGTCGTGATGTTGACCCGACTTCTGCCTTAGTTTACGTAACTCCTCTTGAAGAATACCTTGCATCATTTAAAGATGCAGACTACAGAATTGCAAGCGGTGGCGGACGAATGTTCATCACAATGGACCGCTACAACGCAGACTGGCCAATGGTTCAGCGCGGATGGTACGCTCACGTTTTGGGCGAAGGCCGCCAGTTTGAAAGCGCAACAAAAGCAATTGAAACTTACCGTGAAGAAAATTCAGGACTTCTGGATCAGGATATGCACGAATTTGTTATTGCGGAAAATGGAAAACCGGTTGGAACAATCAACGACGGTGATTCTGTAATTTTGTACAACTTCCGCGGTGACCGTGCCCTTGAAATTACAAACGCATTTGAAGCCGGAAGTGAATTCAATCATTTTGACAGAAAACGCGTTCCAGTTTGCGAATATGCCGGAATGATGGAATACGACGGCGACGCTCACATTCCTCATCAGTATCTGGTAAATCCACCGAGCATTGACCGCACAATGGGCGAATATTTGACAAAATCTGGCGTTCATCTTATGGCAATCTCTGAAACTCAGAAATATGGACACGTAACATACTTCTTCAACGGAAACCGTCAGGGTAAATTTGATGAAAAACTGGAAGATTATGTTGAAATTCCAAGCGATGTAGTTCCTTTTGAACAGCGCCCATGGATGAAATGTGCCGAAATTACAGACAAAGTAATCGAAGCAATCAAATCAGGAAAATATGACCACATCCGCTTGAACTATCCAAACGGCGATATGGTTGGCCACACTGGAGTTTTCAATGCTGTAGTTTGTTCTATGGAAGGAATGGACTTGCAGTTGGGACGTTTAAAGGCTGCCATTGATGAAGCCGGCGGAATCCTCTGTCTTACAGCTGACCACGGAAACAGCGACGATATGTACGAACACGCAAAAGACGGTTCAGTAAAACTGGACAAAAACGGCGAGCCAAAAGCAAAGACTTCTCACTCGTTGAACCCAGTTCCAGGAATCATTTATGACCCTGAATACAAAGGCGAATATGACAACACAAAGTTGAACGACGGTCTTGGCATTTCAAGCTGGCCTGCAACATTAATGCAGTTGATGGGCTTTGTTCCACCAAGTGACTACGATAAGTCAATGATTAACTTAAAGTAATTTTTTACTTGAAGTAATTTTATAAAACGGGAGATTCTGACAGACAGGCTCCCGTTTTTCTTTTTAAATAAAAGTGCTATATTCTTCCGCATGGACGAAATTGACGAATTAGATACATTTTTTACCGATACATTAAAAAAAATTCTTGAAATTACAAAAGACGACGCTGATTATGTAAAGGATTTTCATTCTGAAGAGTACAAAGAAATTCAGGAAGATTACGAATATACGATTAATCAGCTTACAGAACTTTTAAAAACCGTAAAAACCATTGACGACCTTGCAATGCAGGATGAAGAAACAATCACAGATGTTTATGATTACATTGCAACTTACGCTGATAATTTTGTGATTTCCTGTGACCCAGTCCAAAAACAAAAGGATTTGGAAGAATACAACAAATTGGAAGAAATTTTAGATTTATTCCTTGATTCTGATGATGATGATTTTGAAGACGAGGATGAAGATTCGTAAAAGGGAGCCTCTAAAAATTGCAATTTTTAGAGGCAACTTTGAAAATATTTAAAAATCACTTGATTTTTTGTGCCGGTTTACGCTAAATTATTTACATCAACGGGGAATTAGCTCAGTTGGCTAGAGCGTCGGCTTTGCAAGCCGAATGTCAGGGGTTCAAATCCCCTATTCTCCA
>CAVHTI010000019.1:0-33440 GCA_963638805.1 Anaerobutyricum sp. | reverse complement strand
AAACATCGCGTTTTCAGAGTTGCCTCTAAAAATTGCAATTTTTAGAGGCTCCCTAAAACTATTTTTGAAAAAGCATTTTTTGAAGAAGATTTACGGTTTTTTGGCCTTCTTCTGCAAGATGCCACGGGGCATTTATAACATACATTCCGCTACCATATAAACGCGGCGGATTTTTTTTGTCCTTTTCAAAATCTTCCAAAGAAACTTCACGATGAGAATCCGGAGTATTTATTAGTAACTGCAAATCAACAATTTCTGTGTTCTGATTTTGATTTTTAACTGCATTTTCAATTTTTTCTTTCATCAACTGAATGTCAGAAGTCCTATGAAGCAACAGCGGATACCACAGCAAAATTATCCCGTTACTCCATTTTTTGTGAACATTTATAATTGTTTGCGCGGCATCTTCATAATCCTGTTTTTCTTCATAACTTGGATCAATTAAAACCGCTCCCCTTTTTGTTACAGGCGGAGTAAGAGAGTTTAAAACCTTAAATCCATTTTTATTATTAATCTGAATATTTTTAGAATCTTTTTTAATATTCTGACAAAGATTTTCATACTCAGCGGGATGCAATTCAGACAAAACAAGAAAATCCTGATTTCTTAAAAAACTACGTTCAATTTCCGGCGACCCTGGATAAAGATTTTTTGAAGTATAATTTTTTACAAAATCAACATAATCACAAAAGGAAGGAATTTCTGCAGCCTGATTTTTAATATTTTCCAGAAGATATAAAATTCCCTTTTCCGCTTCGCCAGTTTTTAGGCTTCGGTTATCAAAAAAATCATAAAGACCACTGCCGGCATGAGTATCAAAAAAAGTGTAAGGCTTTTCTTTTTTATTCAAAGCATTCAGAGTAAAAATTAAAACATAATGTTTTAAAATATCTGCATGATTTCCGGCATGAAAAACGTGCTGGTAAGAAAGCATTATTTTGTTTCTCCGGACTTTAATTTTTTTTCAAGATTTTCAATTTCTTCGTTCCAAACTGCAGCACAGGCATCGCTTGGCATACGCCAATCCCCACGCGGCGAAAGATTTACCGTACCAACTTTTGCACCGTCCGGCATACAGGAACGCTTGAACTGCTGACTGAAAAAACGTTTATAAAAAGTCTTGAGCCATTTTATTTTTGTGTTTTTGTCATATTCAAGTGAAGAATTTTCAGATAAATAAAAAATCTTTTCCGGAGAAAAACCAAAACGCAAAAGATAATACAAATAAAAATCATGAAGTTCATAAGGACCGACCAAATCTTCTGTAACCTGCGAAATTGTGCCTTTTTCCGGCGGCAAAAGTTCCGGACTTACAGGAGTTGCAAGAATATCACGCAAAACATCAGAAAAATCCTTTTGATTTTTTGAAAAAGCATCGTCGGCAAACCATTCAACAAGATAGCGGACAAGAGTTTTTGGAACAGAAGAATTTACGCCGTACATTGACATATGGTCGCCGTTGTAAGTGCACCAGCCAAGCGCAAGTTCAGACAAATCGCCGGTACCAATCACAATGCCGTTCGTTTTATTTGCATAATCCATCAAAACCTGAGTTCGTTCCCGGGCCTGACAATTTTCGTAAGTGACATCGTGTTTATTTTCGTCCTGACCAATATCTTTCATATGAGAGCGGACAGAATCAGCAATTTTAACTTCTTTTAAACTTACGCCACATTCTTTTGCAAGCTGGCAGGCATTATTATAAGTTCTGTCTGTTGTACCAAAACAAGGCATTGTAATCGCCGTAATTTTTGAACGTTCCACTTTGCATAAATCAAAGGCCTGGCAAGTTACAAGAAGCGCGAGTGTCGAATCAAGACCACCGGAAAGTCCAATCACGGCGGACTGGCAGTTTATGTGGCGCAAACGTTTTGCAAGACCTTCAGCCTGAAGCGTAATAACTTCAAAACTTCGCTGACTTCGTTTTAATTTATCAGAAGGCACAAACGGATGAGAATCAACGTTTCTGATTAATTTTTTTTCAAGATTTTTTTCATTTTTTGACAGTTCAATCTGAATTATTTTATAAGAGCTACAAGCATCACAACTCGTCTTAGCAAACTGATTTACACCGTACGAAAAAGATGTCGTTCGTCGTCTTTCCTGACAAAGCCGTTCAATATCAATATCCGCGTAAATCGTCTGATTTGAAAAAAGCGGACTTTCGGCAAGCAAGGAACCGTTTTCTGCAATCATATTGTGACCGGCAAAAATCATATCTTGAGTTGATTCATCGTGACCGGCACCGGCATAAAGATACGCGCCAAAAATTCTAGCACTCTGAGCTTTTACAAGTGAACGGCGATAATCCGCTTTTCCAATAATTTCATTGCCCGCACTTGGATTTACAATCACGGTTGCACCGTTCAAAGCGTGAGCACAAGAAGGCGGATTTGTAACCCATAAATCTTCACAAATTTCGCAAGATACACAAAGTGAAGGTTCATTTTTATCCTGAATTAAAATATTTGTACCAAAAGGCACGTTTTCAAACCCCGCAAAAGAAACTAGCCGGAAAGATTCTGCAAAAGGGAACGGAGTAAACTGGCGTCTTTCATAAAATTCCCCGTAATTTGGAATATAGGATTTTGCAAAAAGACACAAAA
Organism: Anaerobutyricum sp.; assembly: GCA_963638805.1. GTDB lineage: Bacteria > Spirochaetota > Spirochaetia > Treponematales > Treponemataceae > Treponema_D. The sequence goes on along the minus strand of CAVHTI010000019.1, from coordinate 30,834 downwards.
GTTTTCCCTTAAAAAGAGCCGCTGCACAATTAAAAATTCCTTCCGTTTGAGCAAATGGCAAGCCCACAAAAATCAGGGAATCAAAATCAGCAGTATTTTCTGCAATTTCCTTAAGAGCATTTTCAGATGCAACCTGCAACGAACGCTGAAAAAATAAATCACCGCAAGTATAAGCCGTCACGGAAAGTTCCGGAAAAACTATAATTGAAGCGCCATTTTCAAAAGCAATTCTGGCACTTTCTACAATTTTTTTTGCATTAAATTTACAATCTGCAACCTTAAGTTCAGGAGTAACGCACGCTCCACGCAAAAATCCGTAATTCATAAAATCAATTATACTCAAAAAATGTCAGATAGTCTTTACAATGGTGAAAAATGCTTTCATTCAAATCAAAAAAAATATACACTGAAAGTATGAATATAACTTTAGAAAATAAAAATTTTACTGCTGTAATCAGCACACACGGAGCAGAAATTCAAAATCTCCGCGCAAATTCGGACGGAACAGAGTATATTTGGACTGGAAATCCTGAAATTTGGAAAAATCATGCGCCAATTTTGTTCCCGTTTATTGGTCGCTGCCTTGACGGTCATTTTATGATTGACGGAAAAAGATGCGAATATTCTAAAAATCACGGTTTTGCAAGAGACTTAGAGCACAAAGTGATTTTTCAAGACAAAACAAAAGTCATTTTTGAACTGACAGAAAGCGAAGACACTTTGTACAGATTTCCGTATCATTTTAGTTTACAAACGGAATATGTTTTGTGCGATGACGGCCTTGACTGGAAAATCACTGTAAAAAATACAGATTCAAAGCCTTTTAAATTTGGACTTGGAACTCACGCTGCATTTTGCTGTCCACGAAATACTGATCCTGAGGGCACTAAAAACAGCGATTATGAAATTGAATTTGAAAATCATGAAAAACTCACTTGTGTTCTTTGCAACAAGGACGGATTTTTATCAAGTGACGAAAAAACTGCAGCATCCCCGTTTACTGTGCAAGCAAATCAGAGCGTAAAAAATGCGGACGGGGCATTAACAACTCCTTACGGTGAAGAAAAAAGCGGATTTGTTCCACTCAAAGCGGAAGGTTTTGGAAACGGTCATCTTTTTACGAACTTTACTTCAAACTGGGTTGGATTACGAAACAAAAAAGACAATTCTTTAATTTCAATCACGAGTAAAGATTTTCCGTACTGTATGCTTTGGCAAAACACGGCTGGAAAACCGTCATTTGTCTGCATAGAACCGTGGCACGGCCTTCCGGACAGTGAAAATACAAATCACGTGTGGGAAGAAAAATCTGGAATGAACGAAATAAACTCCGGGGAAAGCTTTACGAGCGTTCAAAATATCAGAATATCAAAAAATTAGTCGTTACATCGCGTCAAGGCACGCTTTTGCTCAAGGCCTTAACATCAACGTTTTGAAGATATTTTTATACCCTCCAATAAAAAATCCGTGCGACGTTCTTTAAGATTATCGCACGGATTTTTTTTAGCAGAAATTACTTTGCAATCTCAAATTTTAATGACTGCCTGTCGCCATCAAGGCTGACTTTTACAGTACAATTTTCTGTTACATTTCCGGCAAGCAAAACTTTTGACAGAGGATTTTCAACATAAGTTTGAATTGCCCTCTTAACAGGTCTTGCACCCATCGTCGGCTCATAGCCCTTTTCTGCAATGAAGGAAATTGCATCGTCGCTAAAATCAAGATTTATGTGCCTGTCTACAAGGCGCGTTTTTACTCTTTCAAGCTGATTTACAACAATTCCCTTGATATTTTCTTTTCCAAGCTGCCTGAACATTACAGTTTCGTCGATACGGTTCAAAAATTCTGGACGGAAAGTCTGTCGCAAAAGAACTTTTATCTGCTCGCTCAACTCTGAGTGAATCTTTTGTGCATCGCCACCGTTTTCAATTTTTTCGCCGGCCTCAAGAATCAAATCACTGCCAAGGTTACTCGTCATAATGATGATTGTGTTCTTAAAATCAACGACTCTGCCCTGTCCATCCGTAAGTCTGCCGTCATCAAGCACCTGCAAAAGAACGTTGAAAACATCCGGATGCGCTTTTTCAATTTCATCAAAAAGAATTACGCTGTAAGGACGTCTTCGTACGGCCTCTGTAAGCTGACCGCCTTCATCATAGCCAACATATCCCGGAGGCGCACCAATAAGACGAGTGACACTGAATTTTTCCATGTACTCACTCATATCAATTCGCGTAAGGGATTTTTCGTCATTAAACAGAAAATCTGCAAGAGTTTTTGCAAGTTCAGTCTTACCAACGCCGGTCGGACCAATAAAGAGGAAACTTCCAAGAGGTCTGTTAGGGTCGCTCAAACCGCTTCTGTTACGTCGGATTGCATCACTGACAACCTGAACCGCCTCATTCTGCCCGATTACACGCTTGTGCAGGACATTTTCGAGTTCAAGATATTTTTGTTTTTCGCCAGTCATCATTTTTGCAACCGGAATTCCCGTCCAGGAAGAAATTACCTTTGCAATATCTTCTTCGGTAACGCTCTGACGCAAAAGACTTTCCCGACCAGATTCTTTCTGCTTGTTTTCTTCAGCAAGTGCCTCTTCAAGCTGCTTTTGCAAAGAAGGAATTTTGCTGTATTTTATTTCTGCAGCTTTTTCAAGATTGCCTTCTCGACTGTATTTTTCTTCATCAAAACGAGCCTGCTCCAGTGATTCCTTGATTTTTCGGCTTTTATCAATGCTGTTTTTTTCATTTTGCCACTGAAGTTTCATTGCATCGCGTTTAGAAGAAAGTTCGGAAAGTTCTTTTTCAAGTTTTTCTAGACGTTCTTTAGAAGCCTGATCATCTTCCTTTGAAAGTGACTGCTTTTCAATTTGCAACTGAAGAATTTTTCGTTCAACCTGATCCAACTCTACCGGCTGACTTTCAATTTCCATTTTAAGACGGCTGGCTGCCTCGTCCACAAGGTCAATGGCTTTGTCCGGCATAAAACGGTTTGTGATGTAACGGTTAGAAAGCGTAGCGGCCGCAACAAGTGCCTCGTCCTCAATTCTAACCCCGTGATGAATTTCATATTTATCACGAAGTCCACGCAAAATCGCGATTGTATCTTCTACATTCGGTTCTGCACAGTAAACCTGCTGGAAACGTCGTTCAAGTGCGGCATCTTTTTCGATATATTTTCTGTATTCATCAAGAGTTGTAGCACCAATGGCACGAAGTTCACCACGCGCAAGAGCCGGTTTTAACAAGTTTGAAGCGTCCATTGAACCTTCAGAAGAACCAGCACCAACAAGAGTATGAAGTTCATCAATAAAAAGAATTATCTGACCTTCTGATTTTTGAACTTCCTTGATCAGAGCCTTGAGTCTTTCCTCAAATTCACCGCGGAATTTTGCACCAGCCACGAGACTTCCCAAATCAAGAGAAAGGAGCCGTTTATTTTTCAGACTTTCTGGAACATCGCCACTTGCAATTCGGCGGGCAAGACCTTCTACAATTGCAGTTTTACCAACGCCCGGTTCACCGATTATTACCGGATTATTTTTTGTACGACGGCACAAAACCTGCATTACACGCCTGATTTCTTCATCACGGCCAATTACAGGATCAATTTTATCCTGACGAGCAAGGGCCGTTAAATCCGTGCAATATTTTTCAAGGCTTCGTGTTTTACTTTCCGGATCCTGAGAATCTACGGTTTGATTTCCACGAACAGATTTTAATGCTTCTATGATTGCTTTATGAGTAATTCCTGCATTTTTTAAAATCTGACCGCCTTTTCCGTCACTTTCTGACATTGCAAGAAGAATATGCTCCGTAGAAAGATACTGATCGTGCAAAGCTGACATTTCTGACTCGGCATTTGCAAGAATTCGCTGCATTTCATTTGAAAAATAAACCTGAGCGGCACCACTAACCTGTGGATTTTCTTCTACCACAGACTTTACTTTTTTTAACAAATCAGCCGAAGAAACGCCGATTCTGTCTACAATTGGCGCAATAAGGCCGTCTTTTTGTTCAAGAAGAGCCTGAAGTACGTGTTCAGCACCAATTTCTGATGATTTGTTTCGGAGAGCAATAGAAGAAGCTTCCTGAATTGCTTCCTGAGATTTGATTGTATAATTTTCGTAACCCATTATTACCTCCAGTTTTCTTATTTTGTAACTAAAGATAATAAAAAAAGTGTTAATCGTCTAAAAAATTTGAAGTCTAAAGATTTTCACAATCTATCTGGCCGTACTGGCAAATTGCCTTTGTGATTGTTGCATTTTCGACCTGCTCAAGATTTTTGCCGTTTTTGCGGTAAAGTTTTAATTCTCCGCTTCCGCTACCAGACTCAAGAATATTCAAAATTGTACGTTTTCCTTCCGGCATTTCCATTTTGCGATTGTACATTGAAGATATTTTGCAATAAATATCAATATCAATAATCCACTGTTTATTATTTATGCTGACCGTCCAGTGCAAAAGATTTTCGTCAGGATTTTCGCTTTCCGGCGCCTGAGTACATTCAAAAGTCGAAACATATTTGCCCTTTCCAGACTCTGTACAAAAATCAATTTTTTCGCCTTCAATATTGCCAACAAAAGAAATTCTGTTGTCAAAAACGCCTTGAACGGCAAAAGCGGAATCAAAAAGTGCACTGCCACTGATAATACTCGTAAGAGAATTTGATGAAAGATGAAACCAGTTTTTAGGAAAATCTTTTCCCCAGAAGCGATCTACGTAACCGTAACTTTTTTTAGGATTGACGATATATTCAACGCCGTCAAAAACAAAAGTACCTTTAAAACCGGTTTTAATTCCAGTCGGGAACCAGGTTGTAGAAGATGAAGTATAACCGCAATCAGAATCCTTTAAATATTCGTACGAAAGATTCCATGAAGCACTGCCAGAATTGCAAAGATATTCCGGATGCAAAACTAAACTTTCTTCTGTAACATTAATTGAACCTTTAAGATATTCATCAGAAAATAAATTATTGGCAAATTCAATTCCAAATGGTTTTGAATAAAATTTAAAATCAGAAACAGGAAAATAAACTGCAAGCTGCCGTGCGTCTTTTCCTAATTTTCCAGCCCGGAGAACGCAATAAGAAGGCTGCACTAAAGTTTCATTTTGAAGATTTTGTGCCGATTTTGTTCCTGCAAGAGTATACTGCAAATCTTCGGCGGTAAGAGACACACGAGTTTTAAATCCTAACTGAACTTCATCCGGTGAAATATGAGGATTTAACATTTCAAGTTCAATATAAAAACACTGTTCAACAGAAGAATCCTTTTCAACGCCATTAAAAAAGAATCTCCAGTAATTTACTCCAATCTTCTTTTTTTTGCCTGTAAAACCAAATCTGCTCAATTTTACGCTTTTAGTGACACCATTCATCAGGATTCCCCTCTAAAATCTTCTTACTATTTTATTTTCGGAAAAAAAAAGGCAAACCTTAATGATTTGCCCTTTTATAAAACTGATATATTAAATGGATTTTTTTAGACTGCTACTGATTATTTAAAAATCTTATCTAGAGTTTTGTTTACATCACTCTGCTCTTCCGGGAAGTTTGCATTTAGATATTCAAAACATTCAACAGCAGCTCTCTGGGCATGTTCATACCAGATTTCATATAATTCTGACTTCAAATCACCGCCAGGAAAAGGCGCACCCTGAACATCAGAAACTAAATCACGCATCATTTTTATACATTCTTTTGTTTTTTTGTCCATAAAAAACCTCTGCTTTAATGCTTTAATTATAAAGGTATTTTTATAATATTTCCACAACAATTTATTGAATTATCACAGAACACAACCTTTACACATTTTTTCTGAACGTTTTTGTAAAGCCGTAATGCCGCATTGTGAACATCATCAGCCTTAACATTTAATAGCAATTCCACATCTTTTTTAAACTGAGCATTTGAATAGCCGGTAATATAACGAGTAAAACCACGGTTACCATAGCCTGCAGGACTGTCCGGAACAATATAATCACTGTATTCTGACAAAATGCACCGTTCAATATCTTCGTCCGTGAAATTAAATTCTGCAACTTCCTTTAAAGCAGCAACATACGCGCCGAGTGTCTTTTCCGGAGAAGGATCACGCCATGAAAGCGCAGAAAAAAGTTTTGCCCGACCGTCAACTCCACAGCGGCTACCGTAAGCGCCGCCTTGCATTCTGATTTTTTCCCAAAGTTGATGACCGTTTAAATAACAACAAAGGACATTTTCCGCAGAACATTCCGCCGTCAACTCAGAGGAACCAGAACTAAAAATAAAAGCGTAGCCGGCCTGAGCAGGCGCCTGGATATAAGTGATTTTTGATTCATCAAAATTTTCAGGCTCGTAAACTTGAGCAATATAATCCTCTAGCGGATAAGACTTTTTTGGCTTAATTTGAGTAAGTTCCGAAGAAAGTGCAAATGACGGCAGAAGTTTTTTGACTTTTTCAACGTCGCTGTCATCACAAATTACGTGAATTATTCCGCCTTGAGAGCGAATTTCTTTATTCATCTGCTCAAATTTCTTTAACAAGTCAGGAATCATTTTTTTAGAAATTTTCCTGTAATTAAATAACTGCGAAATTCCGTAAACTAATTCTTTTATTGCATTTTCTATTGAAGTGCGGTGTTTTGCATACAAATTAACGTATTTTCCCGCATTAGAAACAAAATTTTCCTGCAAATCATTTATCTGCTCAGAAAATAAAGTTTCAGCGTGCTCAACATCAGCATAGGAAGTGGTCGTTAAAATTTTGGAAAGTGTTTCAAAAGCCTTGTCCGCTTTATCAGAAATAAATTTTGTGCAATAAGTAAAAAGATTTCTGTACACAAGATTTTTATCCGGGTAAGAAGCAATGACGTCGTTTGCATCTTTACAATCACGAGGAGTATTTATCAAGATTTTGTTGCCATAATTTCCAAAAATTTTACCTTCTTCGCGGATTGCATCGGCCCAGTTCATTCCGCCCCAGCCCAGCGTTGAAGTAAAATTATTGTACAAATCAAGATATTTTAAGTATTCAGGTGGCAAATTATCAAAAGGATAAGACACATCAAGATAAATGATTCCGTTTGTATCCTGGCAGTTCAAAAGAACTGGAATGTCAGAACCGTCAGCGCCCTTTACCGTAAAATATTCGGTGTCTATCTGGCCAATGTCCGATTCAAGATTTTTTACGCTCAAATGAGGAATACACTTTAATTCTTCTTCCGTTTCAAGTTTTTCCTGATATTCATGCAAAGAATCAAGTTCTTTTTTCAGCTGATTTTTATCAAGAGTTTTTTCAAATGTGGCTAAAGTTTTCTTTTCTTTTTTATTTCGTTCTTCAAAATACTTTTTTGACGGTTCCGCCGTGAATTTTAAATAAATTTCAGCATCAATAAAATATTTTTTTATGAGTTCCTTGATATAATCAGGATTTTCGCGAACTTTTGCCTTAATTTTTTCAAAATCACTGATGCGGTTCAAAAGCGCAGACGGAGAATTTCCGATTGCCCAACTGGCAGCGGTTCGCGACATAATTGAAATTGACGGTGGCCCAAAATTACGATTTTTTTCGCGGAGATTAAAATCAATGCTCATAATTGCAGATTCAATATCATCAGAATTAATGCCTTCTTCATAAATTTCTTTAAAAGAATTTAAAACAAGATTATAAACATCGTTTTCGCGGCCTTTTTTTACGCCGGAAAGTCCGTAACAGAAAATACAATCATTTTGAACGTAATTAAAACTTCCGTTTACCGGCGATTCATCTTCCCCAAGTTTTGATGCCTTCAATTTTCTAGTCAAAGGAGAACTATCATTACCGGAAAGAATTTCTGAAATAAAGGTCTGTTCAATACTTGCCGGGCCCGCATAAAATCCCACGGCAACCATATTTCCACTAGCCCCATTGTCCGGAGCAATACTTTTGATTTCTTTGATTGAATCAATGCGCTTAAATGTCTGAATTTCTTTTATTTCATCATCAACATAAGGAGATTTTGAACTGAAATCTTTTTCTTTGATAACGCCAAATTCTTTTTCCAGGCGCGGAATATATTTTTCACAAATAAAATCAAGCTGCTCACTTGTGGGAATATCACCGTACAAAACCAAAAGACAATTTGACGGACTATAAAATTTTTTGTGAAAATTCAAAAACTCATCATAAGACAAAGACGGAATTTCAAGAGGATCGCCACCCGAATCATAATCAAGAATTGAATCCGGATACATTGCCGCAAGCATTTTATCTACCGCAACGGAATTGAAACTTGAATAATTGGCTTTCATTTCATTGTAAACAACGCCCTGAATTGAAGCCTTGCCTTTTTCATCAAGTTCTACGCGCCAACCTTCCTGCAAAAATGTCTGACGACTGAGTTTTGGAAAAAATACCGCGTCGGCATAAACATCAATCAGATTATAATAATCCGCTTTTACAACTGAAGAGCCGGGATATAAAGTTTTTTCCGGATATGTCATTGCGTTCAAAAAAGTTTTAAGACTCTGCTGATCAAGAGTATTAAACGGCTCTTTCAGCGGAAATTTCTGAGAACCGCACAAAACCGAATGTTCCGTAATATGAGCGGCGCCCTTGGAATTCTTTGCACCAGTTCTGAAACAAAATGAAAAAAGATTTTCGTTATCATCATTTACGATGTGATAAACTTCAAGTCCGGTCGTTTTATGCCGGAGGTAAACTCCTTTTGACTTATAATCCGCAATTTCTTCAACGTTTACAACAACAAAACCTTTATACTCACTGCCAATACTTTTTACGTCTGTAAAATCCATTTTTTTTCCTTAATTTTTATTGAATTCTGATTATCTAATTTTTTTAAACAAAAACATCATCATTGCGGTCTTTTATAATCAAATGACCTTCTTCATATTCCCGGCGCAAAATGCTGAAAAACTGTGAGGTAACGCGTTCGCAATCAGTTTTTCGCATCGGTTTTAAAATATTTTCCTGATCACGAACTTCTGCGCGGCGACCAGCTGAAATATTACTTAAGATTTTTTCGCGGAATTCGTTTGTTTTGCCGGCAATCAGATATGCAATGTCCTCGTCTGACATTTCCTGCAATTTCTGCTGAATAAAACGGTCATCAGCTTTTATTACATCGTCCATTGTAAAAAGTCTGTTGCGCAAATCCTGGCCCAAATCAGGATCTTCTTCCGAAAGCATATTGATAATGTCTGATTCCGATGATGCATCCATTTTTTTCAAAATCTGAGCAAGAGCATTTCTGCCGTCAATATTTTCTGCATTCTGACTTGTCTGCTTTAATGATTTTTCGTGCATGGCATTATCAAGACGGCGCAAAACTTCCGGGGAAACGGGCTCCATTTTTGCAAGACGCATGACAATTTCCTTTTTTTCATCGTCATCCATAAGATTTATTACCGCAGCCGATTTTTTTGGATCAAGGCGACTCAAAACCAGAGCTTGAATACTTTGACTTTCGTCTTTTAAAAGGAGATAAACCCGTTCACTGTCAGCATCGTTTAAATATTCAAAGGGCTTTTTTCCTTCAAGAGGAACGACTTTTAAAAACATTTCTTCGGCGCGCTTTTCGCCATACGCCTTGGTCAGAATTTCCTTTGCCGTTTCCACACCGCCGCTTTCCCGCGACTTATCCATAAGACTTTTGAATTCCGCAAGAATCACCTGCGCTTCATCAGGATCAATCGTCCGTACCGATGCAATTTCCGGAATTATTTTTTCAATTTGAGATTCACTTAAATGCGGAAGAATTTTTGCCGCTTCATCTTCGCCAATAAGAATGAGGAATTTTGCAACCCGGCGAAAAACAGAATCTTTGCCGTCCAGAAGTTTATCTTTTACAGGAACTTTTAAAAGTCCGTTATTTTTTAAATAGTCCGCGGCGTTTTCAAGGCGCTGTTCTTGGGCCTTGTCTTCGTATTTTTGATTAGAATTTTGCGAAGTATATTCTGTTTTTTGATTTTTTACGAAATTTTCTGATTTTTCAGGATTTTTTGTCTTTACTGATTTTTTGTGATTAGTTTTTTCCGGAAATATTTTTTCAAAAACCGGCATTTTTATTTTTTTTTCAGAATGGTTGATTTCTGCGTCTTCTGATTTTTTTTTGTCATTGCCACCGTAAGCGTTTTTTATAAAATCAGCTGTTTTCATAGTGTTAATTATAATATATTTTGAGCATTTAGTGAAAAAAAATGCACGTAAAAACGGCGGAGTTGCGTGTTCAAAAATAATTTTGTGTCCAACAGCATAAAGTACAAAAGTCTACGGCGTGAACCCGCCCTGAAAAAAAGGCTTCCGCGTGTGTTTCTGAGGGAAGGAACACCCTCTACTTCGCGAGCGGCGGTTTTCCTTCCCTCAGACTCCCTTCCTTTCCCAGCAGCGTTTAGGGCTCTGCCCTAAAAAACCGCATAAAAGACTAAAAAATGTGTTCGTCTAAAAAAAAACACAATATTGTACTTACGCAGATTTTTAGGAATTGGAATCTTAACGACGCCTTCACGACATAAGCATAAACTTCAGTGTTTACCGCAAATGCCACGTCGCGCGCGCTCCGCGCGGTATAAACAAAAGTTCCGTAGTCTGCGGTGGTACACGGCACGCCCCTCACGGCATAATCATAATCTTCACTTAAGTCTCGCCGTCACACTGCGACCCTTCACGGCATCAAAATAATCTTCTGCCACCCGCCGGTGTCACACGGCACACCCTCACCGCCTAAACAAAATCTACCGTGCACAGCCTGTGTCACACGTCAAAAAAATCACTCAAGCCTTAGTCTTCCTCAAAATGATGAATCTTCAGTTTTGTAAATTTAGCACGCGAAATATTGTCGCCACCCTGAACAAAAAGTCCTGTGAAAACGCCTGTAAATCCGCAGGCAACTTCACTTGAAAGGTAACGGCTGTCCGCATAACCAAAATTGATTTCTTTGTCACCATCAATAAGATAGAAGGTGTATCCATAAGGCGCAGAAACAATTTTAAAACTTGCTTTTGCATCAGAAAGTCCCGACTTTGCAATAATCTGGCGCGCTGGTCCAATTTTTACAGAACATTCAGCCGCATAATAGCCGTTTTCCGCTTTTACATAAAGATCGTAATGATGATTCGGGTCCATATAAACTGAAATTCCGGCCTCTGCCCCATCACTAACCTTCAGAAAATCAACGCTGACTTCGGTCGTTTCGTTAAACTCACACTGGCGAACACCAGTAAAAGACGGCGAACCTTCCGCGCTATCAATAGAAACTGCCGACGATGTAATTTCAATTGAATCTTTGTTAAAAACGTACTTTGATTCATCAGGATTGCAAAGAAAACACCAGTCATTTTTCTGGCTAAGATTTTCAAATGTCTTTGTATAAGAAAAATCCTGTTTTGCAAATTTATGATTTTCTGGCGCTTCAACTTCAAGCAATGCAGTGCCAAATCCTTGAGTCGTAAACCGCGGATTGTACTGAGTTCCTATATAAAACCAGCCGTCCTTCCAGAAAACCGGTTCCATACAAGTTTCCCGTCCAAGATGATGGAACGGCATGTAACGGTCTATCTGCCGGAAAGCCAGATGACAGAACCACCAGGTACCATCCGCTGCCTGCAAAATATCACCGTGACCTGCGCCCTGCAACTGATAGCCGCCAAGATTACGGTTTGTCAAAATCGGGTTTGCCGGACAAGGCTCATAAGGTCCCATCAGATTTTTTGAGCGCGCATAATTTACCATGTGACCATACTCAGTGCCACCTTCCGCGTTCAAAACATAATAATATTCGCCAAATTTATACAAATGCGGCGCTTCAATATAACGTCCGCCGGTTCCATACCACAAAGGCTTGTTTTCACTCAATTTTTTGCCGTTTGTAATATCAATTTCGCTAATCTGAATGTAACCCGTGCCGTCCTTATCATTTCCGTTAGAAATAAAATAAGTTTTTCCGTCATCATCAAAAAACAGAGTCGGGTCAATTCCGTCCTGCTCAACAAGAATCGGGTCAGACCATTCGCCGTAAATATCGTCCGTATAAACATAAAAATTTCCGATATTTGAAACATTCGTCACAACCATATAAAAACGGCCGTCATGAAAACGAATATTCGGGGCATAAATTCCCGCACTGGTATTATTTTTATCAACCAAAAGCTGAGATTTTCTAGTCAAAACGTGGCCAATCTGCTTCCAGTTAATCAAATCATCACTTTCAAAAAGCGGAACCCCCGGAAAATACTGAAAAGTCGAACAAACCATATAATATTTTCCGTTTGCGACACACATACTAGGGTCCGGATACATTCCCCTCAAAACCGGATTTTTAAATTTCATACAAACCTCTTTTTTTTTAAGATGATGTGGGGAAAGCCTTCCCCTCGCGCGCACACGGTTGCGCGCTACCCCTTCCAGCGGGGCAATTTTTTTTAAAACCGCCAGTTTTTCGTGACGGCTAAAATCTTTTTGAAAATCGCCCCGCAACGCCCCAATTACTCAGCGCGCCAATTCTTCAAACAAGAACCTTTATCGCTAAAGCAAATGTAAACGTCATGAATTCCGCTCAATTTTTCTGCAATTTCTACACTTTTTGCTTCATAATTTTCGCTCAATTCAACGCTTGCAACAGCTTTACTTGCCGAAGAATCCAGGCGGAATTCAATTCTACCACTGCCTTTTGCTTCTGCAAAAATTTTTGCCGCTCCAGAACCGTTTGCATCAAAGTCAACATTTTTTACCAGAATCCAGCTGCCATCATTTGTAGCCATGGCCGGAACATCTTTTCCAATTTCCTGACTTTCCCACCAGATTTCTGCAGAAGTGACCATTGTACTGCCTTTTACAGTTTCATAAGGATTTAAATTTGCAATTGCCGGAACACCATCTCTTGTGGCCTTGCACATTTCAATTTTTACTCCAGAATCAGAAGCGTTTACGTCAATTTTATCAACGCACATACTTCTAAATCCGCCTTTTGTAGGAGAATTTTCTTGCAAACTTAATGTATGGTACAAAAGATAATTCTGGCCTTTATATTCCATCAAATGAGTGTGATTATTTGAATAATCAAAGCCCTGCTCTCCAGGATTTTTAAAGTAATTTCCTTCATATTTCCAGGAATCAGAATCAAGTGGCGTTTTAGTCGTCATATAATTCATACTGCAAGTTGTAGAAGATGGCACGTCATAAGCCCATTTTTTTCTTTCAACCCATGAAGAATTGAATGTATAAACGTAAGTGCCGTTCCAATAATTCATTTCACTTGCTTCAAAAAAATACGGAGCTTTAAGTTCAATAAAATCAGAATCAACGCTTATCATATCTTTGCCAAGTTTTACAATTCGTGCAACGCCAGGGTATTCTTCAGTACCATTTTCAGCTTTTCCGCCGCCACCAAATGCAAGCCAGCCAACTCCGTTATCGTCAATTACAACTCCAGGATCAAAAGGAGCAGGACTGTTTGTTAAAGTTCCGTACTTAGTTTTCAATCCAGGGTAAATTAAGCTCTGTTTCAGCGGACTTGTCCACGGTCCTGTTGGGGAAGTTGCAGTCAAAACGCCAACGCCACAGCCACTGTTAGAAAAATAAAGATAAAAATGAGTAAGACCGTCTTCTTCTACCCTGCTGCAAATAGAAGGTGCCCAAGAAGCAACAATCCACGGAGCAATTTTTTTAGTGTTAATTAAACCTTCATAAGTCCAGTTCACCATATCTTCCGTAGAAAAACAAACAAGAGAGTTAATTTTTTCGTAAGTATTCTTTCCGTTGTTGCCAACCGCCTCGTACTGCTGATGGTCATTTGTTCCATAAATATAAAGTCGGCCGTTATATTCTATTCCGGTCGGATCCGCACAAAAAATATTTGAAGAAATAGGATTGTTTCTTCCAGGATATTTCCAATACTTTCTGCTTAAAGTCATACGCTTTGCTCCTTTTTCGCTTGAATTTCCGGCATTCGTTGCACAGCCTCCTAAAACTGAAAACAAAACGCCAAAAACTAAAAGTGTTATTAAAAAATGTAATTTTGTGTTATTTTTTATCATAAAAATCATTCTAAGTGCTAAAATGTGCAAAACAATATAAAGTTTTGCTTATATAACTAACAAAATGTGCTATACTAAAAAAGTATGGAAGAACATTTACGTCTAAAAAATTTTAAAGTCGGAACAATCGGATACAATCACAGTCATCCAAAAAACTTTTTTCTTGAATATCCAGAAGGACTTGGTTGCTATCTTTTTTTACTCATAAAAACTCCGGGACTTTTTCAAATTAACGGAAAACACTTTGAAGCAAAGCCTAATTCCTTTTTGATTATTTCACCGTCCACAAAACTCATTTACAAGGCAAAAAATCAAACTTACACTGACGACTGGTGTTACTGCAACATGAGCGACGAAGATGCCCAGACAATAAAAAAGATGGGAATTGAATTTAACGTAATTCACTACCTTGAAGAATCAGACGAAATTTCATCAATAATCCATTTTTTGACCTTTGAACACTATTCCGCCGACCTTTATCACGAAGAAATGGAAGAAAATTACGCAAATATTTTATTTTTAAAGCTCAGCAGAATTATAAAAAGCAATCTTCATCAATCTGCGGACATTTTTGCAACAAAAAACGAAAAACTGACATTTTTGCGTTCCAAAATTTTTTCTGATCCTTCATTTTTTGAAGATGTTAATGCCATGGCCGAATTTATGAACATAAGCCGCTCAGGATTTCAGCATCATTACAAAAATACTTTTGGCACAAACGTTATGACGGACGTTATTAACAGTCGCATTGAATATTCAAAAAGACTTTTAACAAGTACAAAACTTTCAATCGCAGAAATTGCAACCAAAACAAATTACAAATCAGAATATGCTTTTATGCGTCAGTTTAAAGACAAAACCGGCATGACCCCGACAGAATACCGCCGGGGCGACAACTGGCTTCACAATCATCACGAAAAAGAATAAAAAGTCAGGAAAATTCTAGTCTTCAAACTGAAGTTTTCTGGTCATTTTTGCATATTCGCCGTTTAATGCCATAAGTTCGGCGTGATTTCCCCTTTCTATAATTTCACCGTGATTTACATAAAAAATTACGTCTGCATTGCGGATTGTAGAAAGTCTGTGCGCAATAATAAAACTTGTACGACCTTTTAAAAGTTTATTCAAACCAATCTGCAAAGCGTGCTCAGTTTCTGTATCAACGGAAGATGTTGCCTCGTCCAAAATCAAAATGCGCGGATCACTCAAAAGTACCCTTGCAAAACTGATTAACTGCTTTTGTCCCTGGCTCAAACCACCGCCGTTAGCAGAAAGCATTGTGTTGTAACCATCTGGGAAAGCCGAAATAAAGTCGTGAGCCTGAACGGTTTTTGCAGCCTCCATACATTCTTCGTCCGTTGCATCAAGTCTGCCGTAGCGGATATTTTCCATGATTGTGCCGGAAAATAAAAAACTGTCCTGAAGCATTACTCCAACTTGTTTTCTGATTGATTTTATCTGCAAATCCTGAATATCAAGACCATCAATTAGAACTTTTCCTTCATCAGGATTGTAAAAACGGCTCAGAAGATTAACAATCGTGGTTTTTCCAGCGCCGGTAGGACCTACAATTGCGACCGTCATTCCCGGTGTTATCACGAAATTCACATTTTTTAGGACAGGAGTTCCTTTTTCATAACTGAACGTTACGTTATCAAAAGTTACGTGACCGCGAATTGGAGGCAGTTCCTTTGCACCTTCTTTATCGCTAATGTCTTCCGGCTCTTTTAAAAGTTCCAGGATTCGCTCAAGGTAAGCGCCGGTCGTTACAAGAGAATTGTAAAAGTTTCCCATATTCTGAATCGGCTGCCAGAATCTTGAAATATATCCGCCAAACGCAACCAATGTACCAATAGAAACGCCACCTTCCGCAGAAAGACCGCCGCCAATCCAGCTGATTCCCGCAACATAAACAAGAGACATTCCTATTGTCTGCAAATTATCGACGGTCGGCCAGATAACGTTATTGATATTTACCGCCGGCATCCAGGCTTTTTTCCAGTTATCACAAAGGCGGTTAAAAATTCCCTGATTTTCAGTTTCGCGCGCAAAACTCTGTGTAATTTTCATTCCGCTCAAAGATTCAGAAAGATACGCATTCAAATTTGACTGTTTGGCACTGACATTTCGCCACGCAAGGTGCTGTTTTCGCTTCAAGGCAAGAAGAACAATCACTAAAACCGGCAGAACTGCCATACAAACAAGCGTAAGTCGAGCGTCAATTGCAATCATAAACGCAATAATTACGATGATATTAAAAAGATCACTTATAAGCTGAATAATTCCGTTAGAAAGCAAATCGGAAAGGGAATTTACATAATTTACAACCCTAATCAGAATTTTTCCGTGTGGTCGCGCATCAAAATAACTGAACGGAAGGCTCTGTAATTTTTTAAAAACATCAGTCCTTATGTTCACAATAATCTGATTTGCTACGCGAGTCATGATTTTTAATTTTGCCGCAAGTAAAAAGCGCACAAGAATAACGCTAACTAAAATCGCGGCGGAAATAATAATCAGCATTTTAAAATCTTCGTTTGGAATTGCTTTATCAATTGCAAGGCGAATTAAATACGGACTTGTAAGCGAAATTGCCGACGCCAGAAGCATAATAAAACAGGACAAAATCATTTTTCCGGTAAACGGTTTTATCCAGTGCATAAGTTCCATAATTACATGAGGTTTAAATTTTTCATCAAGGTGTTCATCTGTATCAAATTTATTTCTAGCCATTTTTTTCCTCCAGACATTTAAGGTGGTTACCTTCCAAATTAAGCACCGTAAACCTGTTCATTCCAGACTTTGCTGTAATATCCGCCTTTTTCAAGCAGAGATTTATGATTTCCACTTTCCGTAATCTGACCATCTTGAACTACAAAAATCAAATCCGCATTTTGAAAAGAAGAAAGTCTGTGACTTATGATAAAACACGTATGCCCCGCACTCTGCTGCTTTATAGATTCCCTGATTCTTTCTTCCGTTTCGTTATCAACCGCACTTGTAGTGTCATCAAGAATCATGATTTTTGGATCTGCAAGGAAAAGTCGTGCCAGCGCGATTCTCTGTTTCTGTCCGCCGGAAAGTCCAACGCCGCGCTCGCCAACAATCGTGTCATAACCGTCAGTCAAATCTCCAATAAATTCTTCTACGCGGCCAAGTTCTGCGGCCTTTTTAACTTCGTCAAAACTTGCATCAGATTTTCCAAACGCAATATTGCCTTCAACCGTGTCGCTAAACAGAAAAACGTTCTGCATTGTAATTCCAACGTTTTTTCTTAAATACTGAAGGTCATAATTTTTAATATTTACGCCATCAATAAGAATTTCGCCGTCAGAAACTTCATAATAACGGCACAAAAGATTTGCAATAGTTGTCTTGCCGCTACCGGTCGGGCCCAGAATTCCAACCGTCATTCCCGGTTCAACTTTAAAACTCATATTTTTTATTACCGGAGTTTCGTTGTAAGCAAAACTGACATTTTTGAATTCTACGCTGCCTTTAACTTGTTCATCACTTTTTACAGGATTTTCGCAGTTTTTAATTTCAGGTTTTGTATTATGAAGTTCATAAAGTCGCTCTGCACTGGCATTAAATTTCTGCATATTATCAACAAGAGTTCCAAACATATTAATTGGCTGCGTAAATGCCCACATCAAGCCGTTAAAAGTAACAAGTTCACCAATCGTCATTTCTTTTTTGATTACAAGATAACCGCCAAACAAAATCAAAATTACCGGCAGAATTCCGCACAACGCTTCAATCCACGGTGTATAGCGCACACGAACGTCCGCGTTGTTTACGGCCGCCTTTTTATATTCATTATTGTCAACTTCAAATTTTTCGATTTCATAATTTTCGCGGACAAATGCTTTTACAACGCGGTTGCCTTCAATATTTTCGCCGCATCTTGTGTTCAATACCGCAAACTGATCGCGCACCCAAAGATGAGCCGGCTTTATGTGAATCTTGAATTTATAAATCAAAAAAGCGACAAAAGGCATTATGCAGATAAACGCAATCGTGAGTTTCCAGTTAATTGACCCCAAAGTGATGATTGAAAAACCGTAAATCAAAATATTTTCTACTGTCTGATAAATTACCCAGGCAACAAAATGACGCACGGCATCAAGATCGCTAGTTAAAAGCGTCATAACATTTCCGGACGGGGCATTGTCAAACCACTTAAAATCAAAAGTCTGAACCTGAGCGTACAAATCCTCACGCATAGAACGCACAACATTCTGCGAACAGTGCTCATAAATAATCTGATAAAGATAACGGCAAATTGATTTTACAAGAGTTGTACAAATCATTATCAAAACCAATTTAATGAGAATTGAATAATTCCCGCCGCGAATAACTTTATCTACAATTTTTCCCGAAACGACCGGGTTTACCATATTCAAAGCCGAAACTGAAACCGTCAGAGCAAGTCCCAGTGCCATCAGCCAGCCAAATTTCTTTACATACGACCAGATCCACTTAAACATCTGATTACCTCTGCTTATTAATCTGATTTTTTTACACTTTTTTAGTGTAATTTTTTGATTAATACATTAAATAATCTAGTAATTAAAGTTTTACTGTGCTATAAAATTCTTAGTCAAAAATTGTACAAATCTATATAATCAGGAATTTAAAAAATGGACGAACTTTTTGAATATTCAGACAGTTTAAATGCACCTTTTCAGGCATTTTCCGGCTCATGGAAGGACGTACGCCCGCACTGGCATTATTTTACAGAAATGGTTTACCTGGTAAAAGGAAAACTGATTGCAGAAGTTGAAGGTCGCAAATACAATCTTTCTGCCGGCGACCTTATAATTTTCTTTCCAAAACAAATTCACACTTTTCTTGAATACGCTTCAAACCCCGGTGACGAAGAATTATTTTTTTACGTTATAAAATTTGACGATATGATTCTTTCAAACACAACGCCAGGTTCACCAAAACTTCCCCGCATTTTAAATACTGCAAATCAGAGCAAAAATTATTTTAATCTGATTACCGCAGAAGAATTAAAATATAACCCGGTAAAACTTTTTTTTGAAAACTGCATTTGGGAAACGCATAACAAACAATTTGGCTACGACATAAAAGTTGCTTCAACAATCAGCCTTATCGTAACGGAATTAATCAGAATCTGGCTCCGCCGTGGCTTTGTTTTTTCCACAAAAACCACATTTGACCAGTTCAGCAATAAAGATTTTTCCGTTTTGGAATATATAGACAAACATTCTTCAGAAAACATAAACATAGAAGAACTTGCCGACCGCTGCGGAATGTGCTATTCCAATTTTGCAAAGCAATTTAAATCACAATTTGGAAGAACCTGCAAAGAATACATTGAATTTGTGCGAATTTGCAAAGCAGACACACTTTTGCTTTACACCGACAAAACCTTAGACTTCATCAGCCAGGAAACAGGATTTACAGACGCAAGCCACTTTATAAGAACCTACAAAAAAATCAGAGGAGTAACGCCAAAACAGCGCAGAAACGAATATACTTAAAAAATACAACCAACTGTAGGAATCATCTAAAAATTGCAATTTTTAGAGATGCCCAGTACTATAATTCTGATTTAAGGGAAAAATAAATTGCGAAACACAGAAAAATTGCCAAAAGAAACAAATCACGACTATGCTTACCGCGTTATCCGTGAAAACATCATAAATCTGGAAATTAAACCGGGCACAATGCTAAGCGAACAGGACATTGCCGATGAACTTGGCCTTTCGCGCACCCCCGTTCACGAAGCTTTGCAGGAATTAAGCCGTACAAAAATAATTGACGTTCGCCCTCAGCGCGGGAATTTTGTCAATTTAATAAATATGGATTTAATCGAAGAATCACTTTTTATGCGCTGTACACTGGAATCCGCCATCACAGAAATGGCCTGCCGCATTGCAACTCCAGAGCAGATTCAGCAGCTGGAAGAAAATCTCACTTTGCAGGAATTTTACCTTAAAAAAAATAACCTCGACCAGATTATGAACCTGGACAACAGTTTTCACGAACTTTTTTATCACATCACAAACAAAATGCAGTGCTATTACATTGTCAAAACCATGAACATTCACTACGACCGCTTCCGCGAACTCCGCCTGCACGCATCAAATCCGGACGTAATTGTTCAGGAGCACCGCCAGATTCTCGATGCATTTAAAAACAAAGACGCAGAAAAAGCAAAAGAACTGTGCCTTTCGCATTTAAACCGCCTCCACCTGGATTCAAAAGAGGTTATGAAAAAATATCCTCAGTATTTTTAGAATTTTTTTTATACGGACGGTTCCCTCCGCTGCGCTCCGGGCCGGGCTTTTCAGGCTTACGCTGTTCGCTTCAAACTTTTGCACTCTACAGTTCAGTTATAATCTAAAGTATCAAGGGCTGTCTAATAAGCACAAAGTGTCATTCCGCCCCTGAAATAAATTCACATTTCGGAAATTCAGCATGACGTCTTTAAACAGCCCCTATAACTTTTCTGTTCAACTGCAAAAGTTCGCGCTGCGCGCGGCCTTACAATCCCTACCGCGCGGGGCAAAAATCATTTTACCATCGTCCATCACTACAATGCGCCGTAATATGCTTTGCCCTGAATTGAACAAAACAGCCGCAATTTGCACAAGTCATGCCGTCAATAAGTTTGTCACAACTCCTGCAAACTGCAAGCCGCATTTCATAAACTTCCTGCCCGCAAAAATCAGCACAAGGTTCTGCCGCAGCCATTTCTTCAACGACATCAACAGACATTTCCATAGTAGCCAGTTCCTTTTTAGATTCACAGACAGGACAAAAAATCATTTTAAACTCCCAGCGCTACTTTAATGTTACGCACGCAACGCTTCTTGCCGGCAAAGTTACTTCAACAAAATTGTCTCCGCAAATCTTTACATCAAGCGCCTTTTCTTTAACCTGGTCAGGATTTTCAAAAGTGTTCATGCTGTTCATTTTTTCGCCTTCCAGAACTTTTGCTTCTGCACTGCTGATTTTTCCTTCAAAACCGTCAAGATTAATTCTTACAGTCCTTGATTTTTCCAAATCGGCATTTGTAAGACTCACGGTGTAAACTCCGTTCTTTTTACTTGCAGAAGAAGTTACAGCGTTAATTCTTGCATCTTCGGGTCCAATCCATTCAGAAGAAACCAAAGATTTTAGTGCAGTTCCGTCCATATGAGCCTTGTACATGTGGAAAACATACCAGGTCGGAGTAAGAATCATCTTCTTGCCTTCAGTCAAAACCGGCGACTGCAAAACGTTTACGGCCTGCGCAATACAAGCCATTCTGACTCTGTCACTATGATTATTAAAAATATTCAGCGTAATTCCGGCAACAAGAGCGTCGCGCACAGTATTCTGCTGATACAAGAATCCCGGATTTGTACCGTCTTCAACCTTATGCCACGTTCCCCATTCATCAACTACAAGTGCAATGCGTTTCTGAGGATCATATTTTGACATAATTTCATCATGTTTGCGCACAAGTTCGTCCATGTAAGAAGCTTTCGCAAGCATATTATACCATCCGTGAACATCAAAACCGGCAGCAGTCGGGCGAGTATTCCAGTCAGGTTCTACAGAATAATAATGCAGACTCAAACCGTCCATAAACTGATGCGCATTTTTCATTACAACATCTGTCCAGTTATAATCATTACAGTTTGGACCACAAGCAATCTTGAAAATTTTATCAGGACCATACTGACGAACATAAGTCTGATACCTTCTGTACAAATCAGCATAATAGTCAGGCCTCATATTTCCGCCACAGCCCCAGTTTTCGTTACCAACTCCAAAATACGGCAGTTTCCACGGTTCCTTGTGACCATTTTTTTCACGGAGTTTACTCATCGGCGACTCTCCGCCAAAAGTAATGTACTCTACCCATTCAGACATTTCCTGAACAGTTCCAGAACCGACATTGCCGTTTACATAAGGTTTACAACCCAAAGTTTCGCAAAGTCCAAAAAATTCGTGAGTTCCAAAACTATTATCTTCAACAACTCCGCCCCAGTGAGTATTAATCATTCTTTTTCTTGTTTCATAAGGACCAATTCCGTCCCGCCAGTGATACTCATCTGCAAAACATCCGCCCGGCCATCGTAAATTCGGAATATCAATTTCCTTAAAAGCTTCTACAACATCTTTTCTATATCCGTTGATATTCGGAATGTCAGAATTTTTTCCAACCCAAAAGCCACCGTAAATGCATCGTCCAAGATGTTCACTAAAATGACCATAAATATCTCTGGAAATCTGTTTTCCTTCCTGCGAACAGTTAATCGAAACACTATCCATAAATTTCTCCCTGCCTTTTCAGGCTCTTTGATTTCTTACTCTAAGATAAGATTACAGCCAATCTGAATAAAAGAAATATCCATTTACACTAAAATATTGATTTTTTGTGCTTTTTTACAAGATTTTCAGCCTTTTTGAGTGATTTTTTATACTCTAAATAAAGCCCTCCGAAAATAATTCATTTTTTTTGAAAAAATTACAATTTTACTATTGACCTAAACTCTCGTTTCCTATAATATGAAATACATCAAGCGGGCGTAGCGAAGCTGGTTATCGCGCTGGCCTGTCACGCCGGAGATCACGGGTTCGAGCCCCGTCGCTCGCGAGTAAACCTGAAAGTTCATCTTTCAGGTTTTTTTTTGCCCTTTTGATTTTTCTCTTCCAATCACATTTTGCAAAGTCAAACAGGATAACATCTTGACAGTCATCATCAATCTTATTAAATTTATAATACTTTATTCGGGCAATAGCGCAGTTGGTAGCGCGCGACGTTCGGGACGTTGAGGTCGTGGGTTCGAATCCCGTTTGCCCGACTCTTTCAAACTTACATACTTTTGGGTGTGTAAGTTTTTTTTTGCCCTGATAATAAAAGCGCACAGTTCTCCACCTTCACAAAAATCTTAGGTAATAGTTCTTATTTAATTCTGCAAATCCTGATTCATAATTTTATTCAAGGAGAAAATAAAACTATGAAAAAAACTATAAAAAAAATTTTGATGGTAGTTCTTGTTGCCTTACTTGCAACATCAAGTGTTACAGCTGCTTCAAAAAAGAAGTCTAACAAAAACAATCAGTTCAAAAAAACTGAAAAACAAAAAGATCCAAAAACAAAGAAAGTTTACAACTTTGACGGCCTTGAAGTCATAATTGGTGACTGGTGGACAAATCCTAATGCAAAGGCAAGTTCAAAACAGCAGGAAGATGCAAAATCCTGGCACGAATGGTCAAATTCCACTTACAATATGAACGTTGTTCAAAAATCAATCACAGGCTGGGGTTCAAATCCTCAGTTTGTTACAAACTACTGTATAACCGGCGGAGATAAAAATTACGTTTTCCTTATTGACGGACGTTCTGCAAATACTGGCGTAAAAGCAAATCTTTTTTACGACCTTTCTAAAATCAAATCTGTAAATTACAAAGATGCTTCAAAATATGATCAGGGTGTAGTTCAGTTGCTTACAAAAGGAAAATCATTCTATGCATTCAACTGGGGCAAACCAGAACCACGCGAAGGCGTTTTCTTTAACAAAAGACTTTTGCAGGAAGCTGGCTATTCTGCTGACTATCCTTATGATCTTCAAAAACAGGGAAAATGGACTTGGGAAACTTTTGAAGAAATGCTCAAGAAATTGACTCGTGATACAGATAACGACGGCGTTGTTGATTCTTACGGACTTACAACTTTCAGTACAACTTTCTGTATTGCGGCTCTTGAATCTAATGGCGGAAGTTACATTGAAAGAGACTCTGACGGCAATTTCTACAACAATGCCGGTTCAGAAAAATCAATGGAAGCCTGGAACTGGATTGTAAAAATTGTACAGAATTATCAGGAACCACAGCCGGAAGGAGCAAACTGGGATTGGTTCTATAGTGCATTTGTAAACGGAGAAGCTGCTTTCTTAGTTGACCAGGAATATAATGCTCAGCCACAGGGCAAATTCTCAAGCATGAAAGATGATTTTGGATTTGTATGCTTCCCACTTGGACCTAGTGGCGACCAGACTTACAAAACAGTTCACAGTTCAAATATGTGCGTAATTCCTAACATTTACGGTGCAGAAAAAGTAGAAAAAATTGCAAAAGCCGTTGACCTTTACCTTGAACCAGTTCCTGGATATGACGGAGCTGACGCTTGGAAAGAAAGTTATTATGCAAGTTTCCGTGATTCACGCGCTGTTGACGAAACACTCCAGATTATGATGGACAATCCAAATCCTCGTTTTGACGTTCTTGTGTCAGGATTGCAGACTGGCGACATGGTTTACGGCATTTGGGGCGGTTGGACAACTCCTCAGGAAGCGTATGAAAATACAAAGAACAGCTGGCAGGGATTAATTGACGACAGCAACAGATAAGAACATCTCTAAAAATTGCAATTTTTAGAGGCTCCCATAAAAAACTAAACATCCGAAAACTTTTTTAAGATGTTTTGAATAAATCACTTTTAAGGGCGCTGAAAATATTTTCAAAGGCGGATTTTTTCAGCGTCCTTTTTATTTTTAAACTAAAAATAATTCACTTAAAAACACAACCGCACAGGAAATGCAGGCAACCGGAAAAAGCCCTGCTCCAAAATACGAAACAACAATTCCAATCACAAGAGCTAAAATTCCAGACACGGGAGTTTGCGTAGACTGTATGATTGCCGGAAACGTCATAACAGAAAGCGTCACATAAGGTGCATAGTACAAAAAAGATTTTATAAAACGATTTTTTATTGGTTTTCTGATTAAGGTCAACGGCAAAACTCTTATTGCATACGAAACAAAAAATGCCGTGAGAATATAAAAATATATATTATTCATTTAATTTTCCTCATCTTTAACAGGTTTTATAATTGCCATCACAGCGGAAATCAGAATTGTAAGAATTATTGTTTTTAATCCTGCAGAAAGTGTCTTTAAAAACGGAATAAGAGTAAAAGCATAACTTAAAATAAAACTTGCAAGAACCCCGCACAAAATTACCAGATTTTTCTTAGAAGCAGGAATTATAATCGCGATAAACATTCCGTAAAGTGCAACTGACAATGCGCTTACCGCGCGAAGTGGCAAAATGTTTCCCATCCAGATTCCAAGCGCCGTACCAATAGTCCAAAGCGGAACAGAAGCAACCAGCGCGCCGTAATTATAGGACGGTTGAATAAAACCCGGGCGGGCAATTGTTATTCCAAAAATTTCATCAGTTACGCCGTAACCTATAATAAGCCGGTGAAAAAATTTAGTTTCCGGCGCAAATTTCTGACTTAACGAGCAGCTCATCAAAAGGTAGCGCGCATTTACAACAAAAGTTATTAAGGCAAGTTCAATATAAGTTACGGCCTGTTCAATCGAAGTAAAAAGCGCATATTCCCCGGCGGAGGCAACACAAAGCAAACTTGCAAGGCCACCTTGAAAAATATTGAGTCCTGCTTTTTTTGCAACAATTCCAAGCGAAAAAGAAACTGCAAAATATCCCAAACCAATTGGAAGCCCGTCGCGCAGACCTTCCAAAAATGGAATGCGTTTTTTTACATCAGATTTTTCTGTACAATTTTCCTGCATGCAAGTAATAATAAAGATTTCCCTGAAAAAAAGAAACAGCGTTTAAATGCACTAAAAACGCGACATTCTATTTGAAAATAATTTGCGTTATAATTCTGCTATGAAAAATATTAATTTATCCGGAAAATGGGATTTTATTGCAGATTGTGAAAAAAAACTTCTGAAAAAAAATGATGACAGCACTATCAACGTCGATTTTACAAAATTGAAATGGAATGATTTTATTAATCTTCCGGGAACAGTCTCTGAACAGAAAAAAGTTCCTCAAAATAATGAAAAAAACGCGGGATTTTTAACTGATCCGTATTCCTGTAGCGGATTTATGTGGTTCAAAAAGAAAATTACAGTGAATGATTTTTCAAACGAAAATATTTATAAACTTCTTTTGGAGCGCACCAGGATTTCTCATCTTTGGATAAACAATGAATACCGTGGCGAAAATAATTCACTTTGTGGAAAACATTTTTACGACATCACGGATTCTGTAAAAAAGGCAGAAAATCACGAAATTGAACTTATCATAATGATTGATAACACGTCCTACCCTACCCGTGGTGGCCACATGACAAGCCCTGACACTCAGACAAACTGGAATGGAATTACCGGAAAAATTGAAATTCAAATTGAAAATAAAAATCATCTTGAAAATTTTAGGATTTCAACTTCTGCCACAAAAAATAAAAATCCGACTTTAACGCTCACTGCAGATTTTACCGGAGAACAAAAAATTTCCGCTCGTCTAAGTCTTTGCAATTTTGATTCAGAAAAATACATAAACTTTTTAAAGAATAATTCTGAATCTGAAGAAAATGCAGAAATTCATTCAACTGATGAAAAAAATCCTTTTTACACACAAGAAATTGAATTTTTACCGGGAAAAAACACTTTTACCTTTGAACTTCCAAAAAACACAAAACTTTGGAGCGCAGAAAATCCTTCAGTTTACAGATTAAAATTAGAATCAGAAAATTTTATAAAGGCACAACTGTGCGGAATCAAAACTTTTAGTGTAAACGAAACTCATTTTGAAATTAACGGCCGAAAAGAATTTTTGCGTGGAAAACACGACGGCATGATTTTTCCAAAAACCGGCTACGCGCCCACGGACGTTTACAGCTGGCTTAAAGTTATGAAAACGTCCAAGGAATATGGAATAAATCACTACAGATTTCACACCTGTTGCCCGCCTGATGCAGCATTTTTTGCGGCTGACCTGCTTGGAATTTACATGGAAAGTGAACTTCCGTTTTGGGGAACAATTCAAAATGTTGGCGAAGAAGGTTTTAACGAAACGGAACAAAATTATTTAATTTCTGAAGGTTATAAAATTCTCGATGATTTTGGAAATCATACTTCTTTTGTTATGCTTTCTTTGGGAAATGAACTTTGGGGAAGTGCCGAAAGACTTAATTTTATTCTCAAAAATTATCATGATTATGACAGTCTGCATCTTTATACAAGCGGTTCAAATAATTTTCAATTCTGGCCGCAGACAATGCAATACGAAGATTTTTTTGTAGGCTGCCGCTTTGACAAGGATTCCCTTATCCGTGGCTCTTATGCCATGTGCGACGCGCCTCAAGGTTTTATTCAAACCGAAGAACCTTGCACAAATCACGATTACAATCTTTGTTTTTCCGTGCCAGTAAAACCTGTCAACGATGATGAAAAAAACGAAGACCGTGAAATTGAAATTCAATACGGAACTGGCGTAAAAAAAGTAAAAGCAAGTTCAATTTCTGCAAATGAGCATTTTTTGCCACATAAACCTGTAATTTCACACGAAGTCGGACAGTACTGTTCTTATCCTGATTTTAAAGAAATTGAAAAGTACACCGGTGTTTTAAAACCTTACAATTATGAAATTTTCCGTGAAAGGCTAAAAAACAGCGCTATGATTTCTCAAGCTGAGGATTTTTTCAGAGATTCGTCACGACTTGCCGTTCAATGCTACAAACAGGAAATTGAAGCACTTATCAGAAGTTCAGAAATTTCGGGATTTCAACTTTTGGACATTCAGGATTTTACCGGACAGGGCACTGCCGTTGTTGGAATTTTGGATTCATTTATGGAATCAAAAGGAATTGTAACGGGCGAACAGTGGCGTTCTTTCTGCAACAAAACTGTTTTGCTTGCCGCTTTTAAGAAATTTGTCTGGAATGAGTGTGAAACTTTTGATGCTGAGATTTATTTTGCTTCTTACAGCGACAAAGCTTTCAAAAATTGCACCGTCTGCGCTTATCTTATTGATACTGAAACTGATGAAATTCTTTCTGAAGATTCCTGGAAAATTAAAAATGAAGATTCCGGTGTCCAAAAGCTTGGAAACTTTAATTACAAATTCCAAAAAATAAATGAATACAAAAAATATAATCTTGTTCTTTATATGAATTCGTCTGATGAAGAACAGGATAATTCTGATAATTCGTCTGAAGTGGAGTTCCTTAATTCCTATATTCTTCACGTTTATCCAAAAGCGGACGAAGAAGTTTCAAAAGCGCTGGATTTTTTAAAGGAAAGCGGACACTGCACTTACGGTGACATTTTTCTTACAACAGATTCTCAAGAAGCAAAAAAACAGGCTTCTGAAGGAAAAAAAGTTCTTTTAATTCCAGAAAATATTGATAAAAATTTACCGGGCCTTGAAAAATCTTTTGAAAAAGAAATTCAGACGGTTCCAGGAACTTACTGCACGGATTTTTGGTGCTACCCGATGTTTAAAAGCATTTCTGAAAGCATGAAAAAGCCAGTTCCGGTTGGAACATTAGGACTTACAATAAAAAATGATTCTCCATTATTTTCAGATTTTAAAACTGACACTTACACAACTCCAAAGTGGTACAATATTGTTTCCCATGCTACGTGTGTAAATCTTTTAGGCACAGATGTTGTGCCACAAGTTCAGGCAATTGATAATTTTGAACGCAACTGGAAACTTGGACTTTTGTGGCAAACTGAAAATATTGTGGTTTGTACTTCAAAACTTTATGAAATTGCAGATAAAGCTGAAGTTGTTTATTTTGCAAAAAGTATTCTTGAAAATATGTAAAGACTTCAGGGTATAAAAAAACCTCCGGGAAAGTTTCCGGAGGTTCATTTTTTTACCGCTTAATTAGTAATCTTTCTTTTCCAACTTACGTCTTTTATTCAAAAGTTTTCTTTCAAGGGTAGTTTTTTTCTGGTGACGAGTAGCAGAAGGTTTTTCAAAATATTCGCGACGTTTATATTCACGGATAATTCCTTCTTTTTCAACCATACGTTTGAATCTTTTAATTGCTTTTTCCAGATTCTCACTGTCTTCAACTTTGATTGTTGCCATACTCTTTGTTCACCTCCTTTTTTCCGGGGTACCGTAAAAACGAATTTATATTAATTGATTTTTGAAATAATTTCAAGGCATTAAAACTTTGGAAAACTGTGCAAGGGTATGGAGCAATGCCGAAGGCAGTCCGACGAAGGAGGACCGCGCGTTAGCAAGTTGTGGAACACCCGGTTTGCCGGAACGGCAAATGCACCCAGAAAAATCTATTTATTAAAGCGTGACAAAAATGCCTTCGTTCTTTCCTGCTGAGGATTATTGATTACGTCGACCGGATTTCCCTGCTCAACGATAACGCCACCGTCCATAAAAATAATTTTGGTAGAAATGTCGCGGGCAAAAGCCATTTCGTGAGTGACAACGACCATTGTCATTTTCATGTCCGCAAGTTCTTTTATGACGGCAAGAATTTCGCCGGTAAGTTCAGGGTCAAGCGCAGAAGTCGGCTCGTCAAAAAACAAAACTTCGGGATTAAGCGCGAGCGCACGGGCAATAGAAACGCGTTGCTGCTGGCCACCGCTCAACTCGCACGGATAATTATTTTCTTTGTCAGAAAGTCCCATTCGCTTTAAAAGTTCATGGGCAGTTTCCAGAGCTTCGGCTTTGGTCTTTTTTAACACAGAAATCTGAGGATTTACAACGTTTTGCAAAACAGAATAATGCGGAAAAAGATTAAAATTCTGAAAAACAAGACCGGATTTCAGCGTAATTTTGTGACAGGTTTCTTTATCAGAATAAATTCCGTTTTGAACCAACGGCAAACCGCCAATAAAAATGCTGCCGTCTGTCACTTTTTCAAGTTGAGAAACACAACGCAAAATTGTGGACTTTCCAGAACCGCTTGGCCCGATAATTCCAAGAACTTCGCCCTTATGAACGGAAAAAGAAATTCCTTTTATAATTTCATTTTCACCAAATGATTTTTTTAAATCTTTAACATCAATTACCAGATTATCCTGCGACATAACAAAATCCTTTTTTTAAGAATAATAAGAAAGTTTCTTTTCCAGTTTTCTGAACGCGGTAGAAACAACCCAGTTCATCAGAAAATAAAATACACCGGCAATTAAAAGCGGAGTAAAAGAAACCATCCGGTTTGCAGAACTTTTTGCATAATACATAAGTTCAGGGACTGAAAGAATTGTCACAAGGGAAGTGTCCTTTACGAGCGTTATAACTTCGTTGCCCATTGCCGGGACAATTCTTTTTATTACTTGCGGAAGAACAATTTTGAAAAATGTTTGAACGGAACTGTAGCCTAAAACTTTTGCCGCCTCATACTGACCTTTTGGGATTGATTCAATTCCGCCGCGATAAATTTCAGCAAAATACGCGGCATAATTAATTGAAAAAGCGACTATGGCTGCAACATAAGAAGGCCACTGAATTATTTTATTGAAACACTTTGTTGCAATCAGTTTTGGCACAAAATAAACGACCAGCAACTGAAGCATCAAAGGAGTTCCACGAATTATCAAAAGAAAAACGTTTGTTGTCTGCGATAAAATTTTATTTTTTGACATTTTTCCCATTGCGATAAACAAAGCAAGAGGAATTGAAAATAAAAGTGTCAGAAAAAAGATGCTTAGTGAAGTAGCTGAACCAGAACACATATTTTTTAACATGCTGAAAAAATCATTTACTGAGGATGGTTCAGTTTTAAAAAGTGATGAAAAATAATTAACTAATTTTGAATATTCCATATAAAAAACGTAAAAAAATTTCAGTCTGCAGTCAAAACTGAAAAGTTTATCTCAAATGATTCTGATTTTATCACTTGAAATAAGTGAACTGCCCCACAAACAAAATGAAGCAGTCCAAAAATTATAATTTAGGGAGCCTCTAAAAATTGCAATTTTTAGAGGCAACGAAAGAAAACGCGACGTTTTAATTCGTGCTATATCAACGAATTAAAACTCGAAAGTCTCT
>CAVHTI010000018.1:15449-34966 GCA_963638805.1 Anaerobutyricum sp. | reverse complement strand
AACAACATTTGAATCTGCAATTTTCACCGCTGGGTGCTTGCCGTATTTCTTGGCATTTGAGATTGTCAAAATTCAAAGGTAAAATCGGTGGAATTTTGTCAATTTTGAGAGGTAAAAATTCAAAAGTTCAAGCGACTTGCAGAATTCTTACATACGGCGTTCAAAAAAGGACGCCGGTGCGTTCAAAAGAGGACAGCCGGCGTCCAAAAGGGGACTGATAAAACTAAGCAGATTCAATGTTCAAAATGAAGCCAGAGGTAAGTCTTCTGCGAATTGCATCAGACAGAGCAGGTTCATTTTGAGAGCCCATAAAATCTCCCCAGTCAGTTGCCGGATATTGACAGGTAACAATTGTCGAAGTTCCGTTGAGCTCCCTGTTTTTTATCAGTTGAAAGAGGATAAAAGTTCGTTCCTCGTTCAAGTGCGTAATCAGAAAATCGTCTAAATGGAAAGATGATGAAGGAAATTTGCTAGAAATTTATCGAGAGCAAATACAGGAAAGACATATGAGACAATTTCAAGTTGATAAGACTTTACAAGATTTACTTACAGAAAGTGAAAAACAAGGAAAAGCGTCTGTAATTGTAATTGCAGGTGACTTAAATAAACTATTACCATTTACGACAGAGAAAGGCCATAATCGTTGCCCAATGTGCTGTAAAGCAATGCGTAAAATATTTCGTGATGGAATAGATATAATAAAATCTGAAACTGCATCAGGTGAAAGTTCAACTTTTTCTATTGAATATAAGTTACCTAGGTAGAGAGTGTATGGAATCTATTAGAGTTCTTCAGGATACATTCGAATGGCTATACGCTTTATCATTTCCTCTTGGTGAATATTTAGATGCACATTTACAAAAATTGGATGATAACTGGTTTCAGAATATTTTTCTTTCTGAAGAAAAGAATACTGATAATTACATAGGAAAAAGTAAGGCAAGTGACTTAGACATTTATTATCAGGCCAAACTACTTACCAAGAATTGGTATAAACTTAAGAAATTATTTCCAGAAGAAAATCATTTTTATGAAGATCATAACAGGAATTTAATACTTGCTATTAAAGATATACGGAATGATATTATGCATACTGATCATTCTGAATATTCCTATAATGATTTTTACAAGGACAGGGAAATCATAAAACAAGCTGCAGTTCTTTTCCAAACATCTATAGATAAACTAATTCTTGATTTACACAGGGCTGAGAAACAAAAACTCCTTAAAATCATCAATGATGAAGTATTAACTCCAGCATTAGCATGTGAAGAACTCCCAGAAAATATAAAGGCAAGTGTAAAGAATACAGCTGACAGACTTGCTAAAAAAACATCTGCAAGAAAAATTGTGGATTTTTTTAGAGATGCATTATTAGCAAATAAGGGAAAGGAAATATATAAAGCATTTCATTCTTGTGGTCTTAAAGGATTTGAAGATATTGGTTATCTAATAGATGAAGCTTATTACTCTTAGGAGCAGTATTATTTTTCTCATTCATGATATTTCTTGGCATAAAGATGCCGGAAATTAAGGGAAGAGCAGGAGAAAATAAAGTCTCAATGATTCTTAACAGGTCTACAGATACTACGAAAGCCGGCACCACAAATACAAAAATCCGTTCATAAACGGATTCAAAGGATACCTTCAGACAGATGAATATCCCGGATACGAAACTGCAATCAATGAACATGCGCTTTTATATCCGGATGATAAAATCATTCTGTCGCATGTCTTGCTCATGTGCGCAGAAAATTCTTCGACGCCTCACAGAACGGAACGACTCCTGGAGCCGGAAAGGCAGTGAAGTATATTCAGAAAATATACAGGACAGAGGAAGAACTGGTTGCAATGAACCTTTCTCCTGATGAACTTGTCTCAAAACGTAAGGAACTCATAAAGCCGGTTTTTGATGAATTTCATGAATGGGTTTTAGAAATGCAGCCGAAAGTTCCACCGAGCCTCATGTTCGGCCGCGCCATAAAATATGCACTTTCTGCATGGAATCATCTTCTCAATTACCTAGATTGTCCTGAACTTTTTGTTGATAATTCAATTGCCGAACGTTCCATCAAGCCGTTTGTCATCGGCCGCAAAAACTGGCTCTTTACAGGTTCTGAAACCGGCGCTGAAAGTTCGTGTTTTTTATTTACTCTTATTGAAAACGCAAAACTCTACAAACTTGACCCGTATGATTATCTCCGCTGTGTTTTTGATCAGGCAACCTTACTGTGAATCTGAAAAAGATTTTGAAAAATTACTGCCATGGAACATCAGAATTACTGAATTTGATGAAAAGGGAACATGGAAATCTGATGCTCAAGTGGTTAAAAATTGACGCTTACATGTACTTAATTCTTAAATCTGGTCGACAGAATACACGTTATAAAAAGTAAATATAACTTTTACAAAAAAATCCAACCGGGAAACACGGGTAAAATCATCAAGAAATTTATTCTTCGTCAGAAATACTCATAAACTGTTTTCGGCGGTAATTTATGTTCATTAACATTCCTATGCAAATCATAGAAGTCCACAATGATGAACCGCCGTAAGATAAGAACAACAAAGGAATTCCGGTTACCGGCATAATTCCCATAACCATTCCGACATTTGTAAAAAAATGATATGCAAACATTGCAAGAATTCCGGTTGAAATATAAATGCCGTATTTATTTGTACATTTTTTTATTATGTAAATAATTTTTGAAAATAACATGAGGTAAAGACCAAAAATTAAAAGTCCGCCCATAAAACCAATTTCTTCTGTAAGAATTCCAAAAATAAAGTCGGTGTGCTGTTCAGGAAGATAGCGCAAGTGACTTTGCGAGCCGTTTAAAAATCCTTTTCCAAAAAGTCCGCCGGAACCAATTGCAATTTTAGACTGCAAAATATTCCAGCCGGCCCCCCTGCCGTTGTAACCGTCTTTGTATGGATCAAAGAAAACAATCAATCTTAATTTTTGATATTCTTTTCCGTCCAATACAAAATTTACTGCAAAAGAAAGCAAAAGACCTATTGTGATGGCCGTAAAAAAGTAATTTATCCAGTAAATATATTTTGGTCCGTGAAAATATCGTCGTATGATAATTCCAAGTGCTGAAATAATAAAAAAGGCGGCAAAAATTATCAGTTTGTACTTTGTATTTGAAAAAACCGTAAAAAATGCAATCGGCTTGTCAGGAATTGTAGAATTCCAAAACGGCAAAATTGCAAAAACGACCGCAGAAATTAAAACAATCAAAAAATACCCGATATAGCGAAAATGAATTCCGGCAATAAAACAAATCAAAAGATAAATTGGAAGATAAACGCTGGCCGTTCCAATATCAGGTTGCAAAATAATTAATCCAAAAGGAACGGCAAAAATCAAAAGTGAAATAAAAATCTTTTTTAAATCTGACATATTTTGATGTTCAGCAAAGAATTTTGATAAATAAAGAATGAAAATAATTTTTCCAAATTCAGAAGGCTGAATTCCAAAATCGCCAATTCCAATCCAGCTGTTTGCACCGTTTACGTGTCTGCCAAATAATTTTGTGTAAATGAGTAGTAAAATCAAAAGTCCAAAAAGATATAACCCATACCTTTGGGTTTTTCTATAGTCAAACATTGTAAAAAATGTCATGAGCACAAAGCCAATTGACGCCCAGATAATTTGTTTTTGCCAGTAGTTAGTCACTAGAATTCCTGAAGAATTAAATCCGGACGAATAAATAAAAGAAATTCCAATAATAATCAGTACAAGAACTATAAGTATGAGAAATAAATCAATTTTTTTTAGAAAATTTCTTCGCATGAAAAATTATTCCCTTTTTATTGTTTCTGTTTTTTGATGTTTGTTATGTTTATCAACCAAATATCTGAATCCTAATGTGTCTACGGACTCGTCAAAAGTTTCGTTCTGGAAAATACCTTCAATGATGATATTTGTACAATAAGGCGCCCACCACTCCCAATCGTTGCACGCTTCAACAATTGTTGCAACACAAACTCTTTCTTCAGGCGGAGCATCATACGGAGCATAAGCGACCAGCCAGGAATGCCACGTATCTGTGTAACCGGTAACTTCGGCGGTACCAGTTTTACAGGCAATCTGAACATTTTTGTTATGCATAGGATAAATTGGAGTTCCGTCCGTTACAACGTATCGCAAATCTTCCTGTAATTCTTTCCAGACTGCATTATCAATTGTCGTTTTTGTTAAAATCTGAGGTTCTTTTTTTTCAATAACTTCATTTGTTACAGGATCCCGCACTTCTTTCAGCAAATGAGGTTTATAAATAACACCTTCGTTAGAAACCATTGCAATCAGGTTTGCCATCTGCAAAGGTGTTGCTTCCATATAACCTTGACCAATGGAACAAGACATTGTATCGCCACCAAGCCATTTTTGATGATAGGTTTTCTCTTTCCATTCAGCAGTAGGAACGCGCCCAGAAACCTGACTTGGAAGATCAATTTCAGCACTCTGCCCTAATCCAAATTCTCTTGAATATGAAGAAATTTTTTCTATTCCAAGATTGTCCTTTCCAATTGTCCAGTAATAAACGTCACAAGACTGCGCAAGGCCGTTTTTTAAATCCAGCCAGCCGTGTCCCGGTTTATGAACGTGGCAGTGAAAAGTATGTCCACCGTAAGACATTTCGCCTTTACATTCAATTTTTTTTGTGGACGGGAATGCATTTTCCTGAAGCATTGCCGCGGACATAACAATTTTAAACGTTGATGCCGGCGGATAAGAAAGCTGCACGGCCCTATTTATCAAAGGTTTTGATTTATCCTGCAAGAGTTTTGCATATTGCGTGCTACTGTCATCTGAATTAAAAATATTTGAATCAAAATACGGATAAGAAACCATCGCAAGAACTTCACCATCAGAAGGACGAAGAACCACAACGGCCCCTACTCTGTCGCCTAACGCTTCTTCCGCCAGTTTTTGAATTCTTGAATCTATTGTCAAAACAAGATTTTTTCCCATTTCCGGAGGGATAAATTCCGGCGTATCAGAAATAATTTTTCCGTGAACATCTTTTGTGGACATTTCCATTCCGGATTTTCCCTGCAAAAGATAATCATATTGTTTTTCAATGCCTGTTTTTCCAATAATTGAAGTGTTTGTATAGCCTTGATTGTAAAGCATTGTCATTTCTTCCTGAGTAATATCGCCAACATACCCCACAATATGAGAAAGAGAGCCCGTGTGAAGATAATTTCTGATTGGTTTTGAAGCCCAAGTTACTCCCGGTAAATCATTTATATTTTCTGCAATATTGGAAATCACAGAAAAAGGAACGTTAGATTTTACCTGAACCGTAGTATATGAACGTCTGATTTTTTCAGGAATTTTTTTATCTATTGAAGCCTTGCTAATTCCCAATAACTGAGAAAGTTTTAAAATGACGGTGTCATACATTTTTGAAGGAATTTCACCGGGAATGACCTGCACCGCAAAACTATCCGAATTGATAACCATTGGGACATTCGCGTTTCTGTCAAAAATTTCACCGCGCTGGGCCGGAATTGTCGTTGTGTACCGCGAATTTGTCTGAGATTGCTGTTCGTAAGACGAGCCTTTTACAATTTGCAGATTAAAAAGAACAAAACTGTAAATCACAATGCCCGCGATTATAAACAGCATAATTATGAGGAGTTTTGTGTTTTTTGAAAGGCCACCGTTATTTTCGTTTTCTTGCATTACTAACCTTATCCTGAATTGTCTTTAATGAAAGAGCGTTTTTAAAAATGCCTAAAAATTTAAAAATAATCGGTGCCAAAATGATATTTGCAACTAATTCAAAAAGAAAATCATTAGAAATCAAAGGTGCAATGTTCAGATGAACGTTTGGATACAAAAAATTGATAAGAAAACTCAAAAGATTTTTTGCGATTGTTCCAATTGCCACACTGAGCATCGGCATTAAAATTCCTGAAACAATCAGAAAATTAGAAAAAAATCCGTAAAAATAACCAATCAAAAGCCTTAAAAGACAGTTAAAACCGAATGGAACGCCTGTCGCAAAATCAAGAATGACGCCCGAAAGAAAACCTGTCGTAACACCGTACGCGCGCCCATTCAAAAGCGAAAAATAAATTGAACAGATTAAAATCAAGTCCGGCACAACAATCAGAACTGGAATGTTAGAAAGTATAGAAAGTTCAATAATTGCTGCACAAAAGATAATTAAAATACTTGAAATTAAAGATTTTATCATTTATCCCATCCAAAAATTATTCAAAAATCAGAAAAAATTAAGATTTTCTGTCATTTAATTCCTTCTGATTTACAACAATCACATTTTCCAGCCTTGAAAAATCTATGATTGGCGTCATTTGAATTAAAAGTGACGAATTATATTCCAGAATATCAATTTTTGTAATCGAACCAACGGGAATATCACGCATATAATTATCATTTTCGCCGGAAGTTACAATCACGTCGCCTATGTGAAGTTCATCGTAAACACGTTTTCTAATGTACTGAAGAATCAACGGCATATCTTCTCTGCCCTGTCCGCTTACAAGGCCCAAATCACGTGTATTTTGAATTCTTGCAGAAACAATGCAATCAGAATTATAAATCGGCATAATCTGACTTGTAAAAGGTCCAACCTGAACAATCTTTCCTACAAGACCATTATTTCCGTTTTGAATTCCAACAACGGGCATATTTTTCTTTATGCCGTTAGTACTACCCTTGTTTATCGTTATATAACCGTAGGAATTATCAAGTTCGCGGGAAATAATCTGCGCCGGGATATTTTTTACATCAAGAGAAACCGAATAATCAAGCTGTTCCTTTAATCTTTCGTTTTCTTTTCTGATATCAGCGTTATTCCGCTTCATTTCCTCGTAATTTTGCAGTTTTAACGTGAGTTCTTCGTAATCTTTTTGAAGTTTGTGCAGTTCACCGATTGCATTAACAGTGTCTTTTACACCATTTCCCACATAATGAATCCCCTTATCAATGGAGGATATAAAAGTAAAACCGATTTTTTTAAAATTTAAAACAAAACCGCCGGAACTGAACGCAAGCATGACAGCTGAGAAAAACAAAAAAATCAGAAGTAAAATCTCTGATAATTTGATTTTAAAAGATTTGAGTTTTCTTTTTGCCATAAAAGGGCCTATTCATTTAAACTATCGTAAATTGAACGTTCAGAAGACATATCCTTAAATAATTCAAATGCTTTTCCAGCGCCAAGAGCAACACATTCAAGAGGTTTTTCAACAAGGAATACCGGAACGCCAGTTTCTTTTGAAATGAGTTTTGGAAGTTCTTTCAACATAGAGCCACCTCCGGTCATTACAATTCCCTGGTCAATAATATCAGAGGCAAGTTCTGGAGGAGTTTCGCTCAAAACTGTTTTTATTTCTTCAATAATTTTATTTACCGGATATTTTAGAGCTTCCCGGACTTCAACACTGTCAATTTCAAGACGTTTTGGCAATCCCGTTACAGAATCCGTACCGCGAAGTTCCATTTTTTCAATAGTTTTTTCAGGAGCCGCATTTCCAATTTGAATTTTTACTTTTTCTGCTGCCGGCTGCCCAATTATCAGGTTATGAATATTTCTTACATGTTTTATGATTGCTTCGTCAAATTTATCGCCACCAACACGTATAGAATGAGTTACAACCATGCCTCCAAGTGAAATAACAGAAACTTCTGCTGTTCCGCCTCCAATATCACAAATCATGTGACCAGCAGGTTCAAAAATAGGAATTTCAGCACCAATTGCTGCTGCTAAAGATTCTGCAATTACTTCAACTTCCTTTGCACCGGCCTTCATTGCCGCTTCAATTACGGCTCGTCTTTCAACTTCTGTAATACAAGACGGAATTCCAATTTTCATTCTTACGGATTTAAAAATCTGATGTCGGGGAATAATTTTTGAAATGAAGTACTTTATCATTTTTTCGGTACTGTCAATATCTGCAATTACACCGTCAGCCAACGGCCTGATTGCAATAATGTTTCCCGGAGTTCTGTCAAGCATTCTTTTTGCTTCACTACCAACGGCAACTATTCTTTTTGTACCTCTTTCAACAGCAATAACGGAAGGTTCATCGATAACAATTCCTTTGTCACGGACATAAATAAGTGTGTTACAAGTTCCTAAGTCAATTCCAACATCTGTAGAAAAATTACCAAAAAATCCCATGAAGTCCTCCCGTGACTTTTTATATCTAACCGTAAAATCTTTTATAAAGTACAGAAAATTATATCAGTATTCTGACAATTTTTGTAGTGCTCCAGAGTGATTAGGCTGAATTTTTCTTGCCTGACGCCATTGAGCACGGGCTTTTACAATATTCCCCTGCTGTTCAAGAATCAAACCTAAGCCAAAGTAAGCATCTGCAGAATCAGGATTTTTTTCCAGAACCTGATTAAATTCAATTTCTGCTTCTTCATAATTTTTTTCTTCAAGATAAATATTCGCAAGCAACAATAAAGATGAAACAATAACCTCATCATTTTTACTATTTTGAGTTATTCGGTACAAATATTGTTTTGCGGCGTTGTTTTCACCTAATTTATGATATTGTTCTGCAATCGAAAGTAATAGTGAATCAGATTCTCTGACTAAAAGTGCTTCTGTAAATGATGAAATACTTTCTTTTGTCATTCCTAAAGACGCGTAACTCAAGCCTAAATATTCTGGAATGTCCACAGCGTCATAATTTTCATTTCTAGCTAGCAGCAGATATTTTATTGCAAGGTCCGCGTAATAATGGGCAGAAAAGGAACTTTTGTAAAAATAGGCACGTCCAAGCATATAATAAAGTTGTGGCAAAAGTTCTTTTGAAGCATCATAAATTGCAATTCTAAGGTTGTTTATACATTCATTAAGATATTCCTGCGACTGTTGATTTTCGGTTTGAGACTGAGAAAGAAAAAAGCAGGCATAGCTGTAATACGTTAAAACTGTGTTATTGTAAGGATTTTCTTCTAAAAACTGCTTTGAAAGGTCATAAACTTTTTCGTAATTATATTCAGACCAGGCTTCTTTGACCATTTTGATTGAAACTTTACGTGATAAATAACTGTTTATCGGAAAAAAAATGGCAGAAAAAACAATAGCAATCCCCAACAAAATAAGGACAAAAATAAAAATTCTGTGTGGCCAGGGATTTTTTCGTTGTACAATAGGATTTCGCTCTGTTATTGAATTTGTTTTATCGTCTTTTTTCATTTTTAAAACTGTTACGTTTAGTAATGGGAGCCTCTAAAAATTGCAATTCTTAGAGATGCCCTAATTATAAAAAATTTTAAAATAAAAAAACAGATGAAATAATAAGCCGAGTTCTGTCTGTAATTTTCATTACAATAACCATCTATCTGCACTGAATATTGCTATTCAGCTCCAGCAACTTACCCGCAGTATTGCTCGGATACACATAACTGCTGCTTAGTCTTGCTCCAAATGAGGTTTGCCAGCTAAAACTGTTACCAGTTTTACGGTAGTCTCTTACACTGCCTTTTCACCCTTACCTTAAAATTAAGGCGGTTCATTTTCTGTTGCACTTTCTGTCATTCAACGGACTATGCATTTTGAATACAGTTACCGTCGAACGCCCGGTTATTACCCGGCATTTTATCCGAAGGAGCCCGGACTTTCACTCATCATTTCAAATTATCATCAATCTGAAACAACGCGATTATATTTCATCTGTTAAAATTACAATTAATCTTCTGAATCATCATCCAATTCATCATCGTCAGAATCTTCATCAGAATCATCGTCCTGACTATCTCTGTATCCTGACTGTTCAGCATCGTCAATTGACTGTCCGTCATAATCAGAGCCCATAGAATCTGAATCGTAGTCTGAATCATTTTCGTCTCTGTCGTCAGAATCTGTGATTTCATCAGAAATATCGTCCAAATCTGCAAGACTTCCTGCTGTTCCAAAGTCTGCAAATGACTTTTCTTCTTCTTCCGAAACTTCCTCATAGAAGAGAATTCTTGAACAATATGGACAGAAATTAATATTTTCAGATTTTCGTACAGTGTTTGCAAACTGTGCCGGAAGAATCATGTGGCAACCAGAACAAACGCCATTTCTTACAGAAACAATACCTTCTGAATTTCTCTGGATAATTCGTTCAAATTTAAACAAAATTTCCTGATCGATATTCGGCGTTATTTTATCTTCCTCAGCTTTAAGTTCAGCGAGAGTTTCTTTATATCCGCTGATTTCTGAATTCAAATTTTCCTTTTTTTCAGAAAGTTCAGATTCCTGAGCACTTATATCATCTTCAATTTCTTTTAACTGTTCCTGAAGATCATTTAAGATTTTGTCTTCGCGCTGTTTAGCCTGTCTTATTTCTTCTTCTTTGAGTTTTGCTTCATTAATCTGTTTTTCCAAAGCTTCATATTCACGGTGGGTACTAATATCATCCATTCCTTTTTCACCCTTTTCCCGTGATTTTTGTGCTTCTTCAAGTTCAAGTTCAAGTTTTAAAACTTTACTTTTTACATCCTCATAATCAGCATTTTTTGCGATAAATTCTTTTTTAGTTTCTGCAAGCGCTGTTTCAAGAATATCAAGCTGTTTTGGCGATTCTTCAACTTTTGCCTGTAATTTGTATTTTTCAACTAAGATTTTTTCTAATGCTTTTAAGTTTTCAAAAGTTTCGTTATTTACCATCGGTTTTCCCCATTATTATTTGTTCTAAAATATTATATTAATTGACTGTTTTAGTCCATTCAGTGCTTTTAAAAAGACCTGAACGGCTGTTTGTTTAAGTTTCGATGTAATCCCTTAAACCGTTGGCTCTTCGTGGATGGCGAAGTCGTCTCAACGCTTTTGCTTCAATCTGTCGGATTCGTTCCCTTGTTACATCAAAATAAAGTCCAACTTCTTCCAATGTAAGTGAATAGCCGTCTTCAAGACCAAAACGCATTTTCAAAACTTCCTGTTCGCGCGGAGGAAGTGTATTCAATACTGAACGTAACTGCTCCTGTAAAAGAGTAAATGCTGTCTGAGATGCTGGATTTTCAACTTCCTTATCTTCAATAAAGTCTCCAAGCTGACTATCCTCTTCTTCTCCAATTGGAGTTTCAAGAGAAATTGGTTCACGGGCGACATTTTTAACCTGCTTTACACGAGCAACAGGCCAGCCAAGCTGCTGTGCAATTTCTTCGTCATTCGGTTCACGGCCAAGTTTTTGC
This sequence comes from Anaerobutyricum sp., assembly GCA_963638805.1. Taxonomy (GTDB): domain Bacteria; phylum Spirochaetota; class Spirochaetia; order Treponematales; family Treponemataceae; genus Treponema_D. The sequence continues at coordinate 23,787 of CAVHTI010000018.1, read as the reverse complement.
ATTAACTGACGGCTTTCGCGCACAACCTTATTAATCTGTTCAATCATATGAACTGGAACGCGGATTGTTCTTGCCTGATCAGAAATTGAACGAGTAATTGCCTGTCTGATCCACCAGGTAGCGTATGTAGAAAATTTAAATCCTTTTCGATATTCAAATTTTTCTACGGCCTTAATCAAACCAATATTTCCTTCCTGAACCAAATCAAAGAAATGAAGTCCGCGGTTTGTATATTTTTTTGCAATGGAAACAACAAGTCGCAAGTTTGCATTTATGAGCTTGTTTTTTGCTTTTTCCATCATTATTCGGCCACGTTCAATGTCTTCTGCCATTTTTAAAATGTCATCAACACTGTTTTCAAATTCATATTCAAGACGATGAAGTTTGCGGTCAATTTTCTGAATATTTGTGTAAATTTCACGAATTTCATCAGAATTCATTCCCAGTTCCTGTTCAAGTTTTACGGTCTGAGATTTAATTGCAATTTTTCGACCAAGACTTCTGAGTTCCGAAGCGTTAGAAATTCTCAACTCCCGCATCATTTTGTCTTGTTTCTGATGATATTCTTCAATTTTTCGCGTTGTATCACGATATTTCTGAGTAAATTTATCAAGTTCTTCTGTCTGAATGTCAACTTTTTTCAATTCAGGAAGAATTACTTTTCTTAAAGCGACAAGCTGTTCGTTTTCAAAAATTTTATAGGAATTTTCTACTTCAAAAAGCTGTTTTTTCAAAGCCATGTACTGCTTCATTTCTGAAAGAACTGGTTTTATATTTTCACCGTAAAAACTCTTGAGACGTCTTTTATCGGCCTGTTCTTCATTTATTTCCTTTCGAGTTTTTCCCGGCTCGTGAATATCAATTCGTTTAAAGGCTTTTTGTGCAATAGCAAAAAATTCAGGAATCATAATGCCGGAATTTTTTATAACATCCTTGATAATGTTATTACCTTCTTCCATTTGTTTTGAAAGTTCAACTTCCTGTTCTGCGGTAAGAAGATTCTCTTTTCCAATTTCGCGAAGATATAATCTGATAGGATCGTCAACAGCGGCTTCTTTATCGCCATTAACCATTTTTGAAGCTGAACTTGATTCTTTTTCTGCCCGTTCAAGTTCCGAAACACTGTCATCCTGACCTACGAGATCTTCACCATCTTCAGAATCAAGAAGCATTGAATCTTCGTCTTCATCGTCGTCTACAGGCTCGTCAGAAACAGGTTCTCTGTTAATATCCTTTAATTGTTTTAAAACAGGTTCCATTAAATCATCATCATTAACAAAATCCTGTCCAAGATGTTCTGTGATGTCATCAAATGTAATAAATGGTTTTGTTTTTGCAAATTCCAGAAGCTTTTTGACAGCCTCGTTGTTAGTTTCATCCATAAAAAACTATCACCTTTTTTATTTTAAAAGTTGAACTTGTTTATCAAGTTCCATTTTTTTCAGAAGCAGTTGGTCAAACTGTGCCTGATCCTCTTTCGTCACAACCTGAAAGGTTTTTATTCTCTGAAGTATTTTATTTCTCTGTTCTTCAATTTTATTTTTTTTCATCATTTTAATTGTGTCATTTACTATGGCACTCACATTTTGCTTTTGATAGACACCAGAAGAAATTACATCAGTGATGAGACTTGTAAGCGAAGTATCGTCACATTTTGTAAGTATTTCAGGAATGGAAAAAGTATTTTCAGTTAAACAGTCATCAAGAATTTTATATAACTTCCGTGCAGCCGGATTATTAAAGTCTGACTCTTCTAATTCAGAGCGGATTGTTTTGAACTGGTCAAGGTCTGCTGTTACAGACAATAAGCCACGCAATTCTGCATTCTGCTTAATTTGTGTCTGCTGATTATTTTCTGGATTTTCCTGCCGGTTGTACCGCTGAATTGTTTGATTTCGGTTAATAAAATCCCTTTTTACAGCCTCCGGTTTTAAATTGAATGTCTGTGAAAGTTGTTCCAGACAAGACTCTTTTTGTATGTCAGACTGAAGAGAATCAACGTATTCAAAATACTCCAGTGCGGCTTTTGCTTTTCCTTCCGGAGTATTTAAGCGATATTTTTCCCCAAGTTTAATTAGAAAAAAGTCGCTATCAAATATAGCATTATTTACCTGTGCCGTCAAGTTTTCTTTGCCCAGATTTATCATTATTTCAGCAGGATCTTTACCACCTTTAAGTTGAATGACTTTTACTGTCAGATTATTTTTTCTGCACATCAGGATGGCTTTTTTTGTTGCTGCAAGCCCTGCTTTATCAGAATCAAATGAAAGTAAAATTGTATCTGCAAAACTAGAAAGCATCTTAACCTGTTCTTCCGTAAAAGCGGTTCCAAGTGGCGCGACTGCATATTCAATGCCGCACTGATGATACGCAATGCAGTCCATATTACCTTCGCAGACAATAGCTTTGTTTTCTGTCCGAATTGCAGATTTTGCGAAATTGAACGCAAATAAAGTTTCTCTTTTTTTATAATGTGGAAGTTCGGGGGAATTTATGTATTTTCTGTCATTTTCACCTTTTTCATGAAGAATTCTTCCGGAAAAAGCAACTACCTGGCCTTTCCTGTCAAAAATCGGGAACATAAGTCTGTCAGAAAATAATGTAATGTCATTAAATTTTTTACTAAAAAGCCCTGAATTATTTAAAAACTCATCACTATAATTTTTGGATTTTAAAAATTTTTTGAGCCAGTAGCGGTCTGCCGGGGCATATCCGAGTTTAAATTTTTCAATAGTTTCGCGAGTAAGACCTCTTTTCAGTGCATATTCAAGGGCGAATTTGCCTTGCGGAGTTTCCAAAAGCATATAGTTGAACATTGAGGCAGTTCTGTCATAAAGCTCAATGTAAAGCTGATTTGTATTGTCCGGTTTGTAATCTTCCGGAGTTGCAGAGCCATTCTCATATTGAATTTCAATTCCAAAACGTTTGCCTAAGTTTAAAACCGTTTCATAAAATGAAGTTTTTTCCATTTCCATGAGGAAAGAAATGACGTTTCCGCCTTTGTGGCAACCAAAACAGTTATAAAATTTCTTGTCACCATCAACATGAAAAGATGCAGTTTTTTCACCATGAAAAGGACAACAGCCCCACCAATCATTTCCACTTCTTCGCTGCAATTTTGTATATTCACTGACGACAGCAACAATATCCGAAGATGATGTTATTCTTTCGATTGTATTTTTTGTAAATTTTCCGCCCATAAAATTCTATTTTTTTAAATTATAATTATGATTGATTTTGTGTTCATCAAATGTTTCAGTAAATTCCTGTCTTCCAGTTTTTGGATCTACGACCTGAAAATAATAATATTTTGTTTTTGGAGTATTTGTCGAAGCATCAAGAGCAATCAAACCAGGATTTGAAATTGGACCGGGAGTAAGTCCCGCCCATTTATAAGTATTGTACGGATTATCAATTGAAGTTTCTTTTTCTGTAATTCTTGAAGGATGCGGTTTTCCTTGAATTTCTGTGACAATATAAACTACCGTCGCACAGGAATAAAGTCCCATATTGATTTTCAGCCGATTTTTAAAAACACTTGCAATCAAAGGCGCTTCTTCAGGAGTTCCGTACTCTTTTTCAACAATGGAAGCAAGAATGACGGTCTGAAAAAGGTCTTCCGGATTTTTTTCTGAAAGATTTTCGACTTCCTTAATTTTTTCAAAAAAGTTATCAATCATGATTTTTACAACAGAATCTGATGACATATTGTAATTCAAAAAATAAGTATCAGGGAAAAGGTAACCTTCTGCAGAATCTGACGGAATTTTATAATTTTCAAGAATTTCTGAATTATGTACGGATTGTAAAAAATCATCTTTTGTACAAATTCTGTTCTGTTCAAGAATCTGTGCTATTTGAGTTTTTGTAAGGCCTTCTGGAATTGAAACTTTTACATATTCTGTCTGCCCGGAACTGAGTAAATCTTGAATTTCTGCAATGTTCATGGAATTTTTTACGTAATAAATTCCACTTTTTAGCATAAAAGAATCATTATTTGTTTTTTGAAAAACGAATTTCAAAATTGAAGGAAAACGTGCCGAATAATAAAAAATTTTCTCATTTTTTATAAGATTCTGCTGTTTTAAAAGTTTAGCGACCTTACTTACAGTCATTCCTTCTGGAATTTCAATTCTTACGGTTGATTCATTTTCTGAATTTACTTTTGCGACCGGTTTTGTTAAATAAAACAAGCCAAAGTAAACTGCGGCAAACAAGACTAACAGTACTAAAAAAATAATCAGCGGGATTTTAATGCTTTTTTTCATGAATAAAAACGACTCACTTCTTCTAGCGAAAGACACTTGTAAACAGAATCTTCCAGCGCCTTACAAAAATTTTCAATTCCTTGAGGTAACTCATTTTCTTTTGATCTTAAAAATTTTGCAAGTTTTGTAATTTCATCAGAAGTAAAAGTATATGTTAACTCAAATTTTTTAGGATTTTTTTCAATTACTTCGCTCATAATTTTACTTCCAGCCCTTCTTTTGCAAGATTAACTTCAATTTCAGAATGATTTGTATATTGTGCATACCATTTTGCCGCTTCAAGAATAGAATTTAATTTTTTGTCATCATACGTTGGTTCATGATGAAACAAAAAGATTTTTTTTATATTCCAGTAAATTGCAAAATCAATAGCATAACAAAATGCGGAATGTCCCCAGTTTGATTTTGTGTAATATTCTTCAACCGTATATTGTGAATCAAGAATGATACAGTCCGCATCTTTAAAAACTGCAGTTCCGGCTAACGTTGAATAAAAATCACTGGCACGAAGTTCAACATCCGTTGCATAAACAACCTTTTTTCCGCCAACTTCAAACGAAAAACTATGAGAATCACCAGGATGAAACATTTTTACACAGTTGACTTTTACGCCATTAATATCCGCTTCTTTCCCAGGTTCTAAATAATGAAATTTAAAATTCTTAGAAACAGACTCAAACTGAACAGGAAAATACGGCTGGCTCATTTGCGCTTCAAGAAGTTTTTGGGCGTCTTTTACACAAGAATAGACATCAAAAGTTGCATCTGGATTATAAATATCATCAAAAAAAGGAAATCCCTGAATGTGATCCCAGTGAAAATGAGAAAAAAACAGGTTGTAATGATGATTTTCAGAAGATTTTTTATTTTTTCCAAGAACACGGATCCCAGAACCCGCGTCCAAAATAAATTCGTTGTTACCGGCGGTTAATTCTACACAGGCTGTATTTCCGCCGGTTGTGCCAAAAATCCATTGCGGTAAATCTGCAACAAATTTTGCCTTAGCTTCAGATGATTTTATATCTTCTGGTTTTATTCTTTGCACAACAGCCATAATTTTTGACTGAATTTGTTGAGGTGTTAATGGAGTTGGAAGAGAGCCACGAACTCCCCAGAATTTTAATTTCAATTTATTTCCGCCCGTTTTTTATATCTATAATTATAAAAAATAAATGAGTTTGCAACAAGATTTTAAAAATGATTTATACAAAAAAAAAGAGTAAGCGCGAAACTTACTCTTGATAATGGGGAGTAAAGGACTCGAACCTTTGGAGACGTTAGTCGAGGGATTTACAGTCCCTTGCAATTGCCGCTATGCGAACTCCCCATAAAAAAAGCTGCCTGTAGGATTTGGACCCACGACCCCGAGATTACAAATCACGTGCTCTACCAGCTGAGCTAAGGCAGCATATTTTATTTAGTTATCAGCGACTTGGTTGTTGCTGAATGTTTCTATAATATACAGACTATTGATTTTTTGGTCAATAGCAGAAGTGTCATTTTTTTGAATTTTTTTCAAATTTTTTGAAAAATGGCAGGTAGTATTTTTTTATCACGTTTTTCCAGTTAAATTCTTTTTTTACATAAATTGCAGCGCTTTGAATCATCTGTTTTATTTTTTCATTTTGAGTACAAAAAAGATCCGTTACTTCAAGAATTTTTTGAGAAAGTTTTTCTGCGGTATTTTCATCATATAAAAATCCGGTTTTGCCGTCAATAATTTTTGTTAAACCGCCAGTTTTATGGGCAATTGGGAGTGTCGCAAAGGTTTGGGCAATAAAATCTTCAAGGCCGCAAGGTTCAAAAAAGGATGGAAGTACAATAAAATCAGAAATTGCCGTGCAAAGCCTGACCGTAAGCCTTTCGTAACCGTTTAAAAACATAATTTTTCCCGGATAAGAATTACTTAGTGAAATAAGTTTTTCTTCAAGAACCTGTTCGCCCTGACCCGCAATAACAAAACGGAGGTTAGAATTCTTATTTAAAATCTGAGGAATAGAATCTGTGAGAACTGAAATTCCTTTTTGACTTGTAATGCGCCCGTGATAGCACAAAAATATTTCTTTTCCGGATTCAGCTTCAATAAAACCGTATTTTTTTATTCCTTCGATTTTTTTAGAATTTTTTGAGGCCGTGTTTTTTAGAAAATATGAGCGGCATTTGTACTTGCCCTCAAGATTCAAATTTACCGGCGAAAATGCGAATGGCAGTAACGATTCTTTTTTTCGGGACGGATTATATCTTGAAAAATCAAAACCGTTTGTAATTCCTGTAATTTTAATTTTTTTTGAATAAAAAAGCGGGGCAAGTCCATCCGTGCTGTTTGCGTTTTCAGGATTTGAAATTTCTTCTGCATATTTTTCTGAAACTGTCGTGAGTTTTGCATCGCAATTTGCCGCAATCAAAAATGGTTCCACACGATTGCCGTTTTGAGAATTTTTTAAAATTTCTGGAGGAAGATTTGTATAAAATTCAGCTTCATCAAAAGAAGAAAATTCATGATGATATGCCGGGCCTGCATTATGAATTGTAACGACACTGTTTGTTTTTGAAAAAAAATCATATTGCTTTATAAATGCCGGAATTAGCGCGGTTGAAGCATCCTGGCAGTGAATAATATCCGGTTTTTCTGATAAATCTGCAAAGTTACAGTACGCAGCAACGGCCTTTTGAAAAAAACTGTCCATATAAAGACTATCCGTGTGGCCGTTGCCCTTTATATGCTGTGGATTTTGCGATTGTTCTTTTTCGGTGTAGGTATAAATTGCTTCTTTTTCTTGAAAAATCTTGTGATTTATAAAAACTACTTCAAAATTACCGGAAATGCACAATCCTTTTGAATAAATTACGGTTTCAGATTTTTCACAAAGGGAAATGTCAGTTTTTCCAACTTCTGTAAGATTTTTTATGTCATTCCAGGAATTGCAACCAAAAACCGGAATAAAAAGAATTGCCTTATGATTCAGTGCCGAAAATTCTTTGCACAACGAGTAAGTGACATTTTTTACGCCACCGGCTTCTGCAATGCCGGCACATTCCATACTTGCAATCCACAGAGTCATAAAAATCCTCAGAAATTACTTGTTACAATAATCTGGACGAAGTTTTTCGGCCCCGTTTAAATAGACATTTGTCTTTTGTAACTCAGAATCCATGTAGGCAGTAACCATAACTCTGATCATAGAAGGAAGTCCGCCTTCAATTTCTGCTTCCTGAGTGCAAAAAAGAGCGGCTTGTGTAACATCAATATTTGGATTTCCTTTACGAAGCGCGGTTGCCGGATTTAAAACAGTTATATCTTTTGTAACGGTAAAGTGAATTGAAATTAAATCTTCTGATTCAAGTTTATTTTCTCCTGCGATTTTATTAAAAAGATCACAGACATTTTTAGTGATTTCTTCTTTTGTGTTTGCACTACAACACGCACCTCTAATTGCTTTTACAACTTTGTTCATAAAGTTTCTCCTGTTAAATTATCAGTATTATCATTATTGTTTGTTTCAAAATCTGGAAGTGTAAAATCTGTTAACGAAAATGATGAAAGAATAAGCTCGGGATATTCATCAGAAAAATTAATGGCGCGCAAAATATCTTCACGCCTTGCGTAATTTATCTGAAAAGACGGATTTTGAGATTTTCTGTTCAAATAATAATTTGCAGTCATTTGAGCAAGTGCACCGGCCGCATTTTCAAGATATTTTTCAAAATCTTTTTCATCAGAAATTTTATTTTGTTTTAAAAGTGAAATTATACTTTCCGGCGAGGCTGTAAGCGAAATTTCAAAAGTAAACGAATAAGGATTGTCATTTGAAAGTTCCCCGGAGATTTTTTTTGTTACGTTTAAAGGTTTTATGCTGAATTTCTTTAAAACCGCATTTGTTGGAAGAAGAAACTGCCAGTTCCAGCATAATTTTCCGTTGACTACCGGTTCTGGAGAAATTCCAGAAGTTTTAGAAATTACAACGCCCGTTTCATCAGTTTTGATTTTTAGGGAACTTAAACCAACAAAAAAAATAACGCCTGAAAAAACAGCAAGAATCAGAACTGCAAGACAAAATTTCTTCATTTAA
>CAVHTI010000018.1:1348-15439 GCA_963638805.1 Anaerobutyricum sp. | reverse complement strand
GTATTATAATGTCTTATCTTCAAAAAAAAAAGAATATTAACTCAAATGATGCAATTTTACTCATTTGACTTTGCTGAAATATGAAAAAAATACTGCTTCCGGAAGAAAAAGAAAATAAGACAGAATCTCTTATTTATAAGATTGTAAAGTTGATTACAGTCTGTCTGTCGATTTTTAATCTTCTGCTTCTTGCGTTTTATATAGTCGGAAATTATCAGAATTTTCAGGATTCTAGCCAGGAAATAATTTTAACCGCACTGCTCTATTCTTCAATTTTAAATTTTTTACTTTCCATTCCCGTGATAATTGAAAATATTTTTATGATTTTCACAAGACAAAATATAAAAGGCGGGATAATTTCTTTGATTTTGATGATTTTAAATATGATTTTTAATCTTGCCTGCGTCGTGATTTCTGCCGTGATAAGTTTTCTTGCAAGCGGATTTAATTGATTTTTAAAATTTTGGGTGAATTTATGAATAATATTGGAAATAAAATACAAATTCCTGCAATTTTAAAAGAATTTTACGAAGTTTTTAATAATGCCGGATTCAAGGCATATCTTGTTGGCGGGGCCGTCCGTGATATATTTTTGAACAAAGAAGCTCACGATTGGGACGTGGCCACAAACGCAACTCCTCAGGATGTGATGAAAATTTTTAAATTTGTTGTTCCAACAGGTTTTGAACATGGCACAGTGACCGTTCATTTTATGCAAAAAGAAATTGAAGTCACAACTTTTAGGACCGAAAGCGGATATTCTGACGGGCGCCATCCTGATAAGGTTAATTATGCGGCAACAATTGAAGAGGATTTGAGCCGCCGTGACTTTACAATGAATGCAATTGCCGTAGATTTAAGTGACGGAAAAATTGTTGATCCTTATGACGGCAAAGGCGATATAAAACGAAAAATAATTAAAACGGTCGGAAAAGCTGAAGAACGTTTTATGGAAGACGGCCTTAGGCCTATCCGGGCAATACGTTTTGCAAGTCAGTTGAATTTTAAAATTGAAGAAAAAACTTTGCGCGCACTGGAAAATCCTGAAATTTTCAAAAAAATCACGTCCATTTCTGTAGAAAGATTCCGTGACGAACTTATGAAGCTTTTAAAAACTCAAAAACCTTCTGATGGCTTAAAACTTATGGAAAAATATTCAATTCTTGATTTTTTTATGCCACAAATGTCAAATTGCCGCAATTGTATTCAAACTGATGACCGCGGCTATCATGTTTTTGACGTTATGGATCATTGTTTTTATGCCTGTGACGGTGCGCCCGCTGAAAAACCTATCGTTAGGCTTGCAGCACTTTTTCATGATTGCGGAAAACCTGAAAGTAAAACCGAAAAATGTGAAAACGGACTTAAAATCTACAATTTTTTTAGTCATGAAATTATTTCTGCAAAAAAAGCAAAAGAAATCATGATTAAACTGAAATTTTCCAATAATGAAATTGAACAGGTTTGTCATCTGATTGAAAATCATATGTTTAATTATAAATCTGAGTGGAAAAATTCTGCCATCCGACGTTTTATTGTAAAAGTTGGAAAGGAAAATATAGAAAATCTTTTTGATTTAAGACTTGCGGATATGTACGGAAAATATAATGAAAATGTGCGTATTCACGACTCTGCTGCCTGTGCCCTTTTAGTTGAATTTTCTGACCGAATAAAAAAAATCGAAGAAGAAAAATCCGCCTTAAGTTTAAAAGATCTTGCGGTAAACGGTAACGATTTGATTAAATGCGGAATTCCTAGCGGTAAACAAATCGGAATTATTTTAAATGAACTTTTTAATACAGTCCTAGAAGATCCGCAGATGAACAAAAAAGAAAAATTGCTGAAAATTGCACTTAATCTAAAAGAAAAATTCTGCGGGGCGTAAAAAAGGAGCTGGCTTAAAACCAATGTCCTGCTGAATTTATTTCAGCATCTACACTATATCTAGTGTAGAGATTCCGAAACGTCACCATGACCTCGTTTCAGTGTCGAAATGACACTACGCATTAAACTTATTAGTCAGCCCCTTCTTTATTTTAAATCTTCATATTCATAACGTCGCGAACTTCTTCCAGGGTTTTTATACCAATTTCGCGGGCTTTTTTAGCGCCAGTGAGCAAAACCTGTCTGATATATTCAGGATCTTTTTCGAGGCGTTTACGTTCTTCGCGCAATGGTCGGAGTTTTTCGTTCAAGGCTTCTGTGAGCGTGTTTTTAAGCATTCCGCCACCGCCTTCACCGATTCTTGCGGCAATTGCCTGAGGTTCTTCGCCGGTACAAAGAGAAATCAACATCAAAAGATTTGCAACTTCCGGGCGATTTACAGGATCGTAAGTGATGTTTCGTTCACCGTCAGTTTTTGCCTTTTTGATGAGTTTTGCAGTTTCATCTTCTGTTGCAGAAAGCATAATTGCATTTCCGCGAGATTTTGACATTTTCTGAGTTCCGTCAAGGCCCATAATACTTGGAGTTTTAGAAAGAAGAACTTCCGGAAGAGGAAAAACTGGTTCTTTTTTCATATCAAGACAGAATTTTTTATTAAAGCGGTTTGCAATTGTTCTTGCCATTTCTATATGAGGAAGCTGATCTTTTCCAGCCGGAACGACATTTCCTTTACAAAAAAGAATATCAACGGCCTGATGCACAGGATAAGTATACATTCCTGCATTTACGTTTGTTAAACCTGCTGACTGAATCTCCTCTTTTACGGTAGGATTTCGACTTAATTCTGCGTTAGAAACAAGTGTTAAAAACGGAATCATAAGCTGATTTGCTTCCGGAACATAAGAATGAGGATAAATAATTACATCCTGTTTTTCAGGATTAATTCCCGCTGCAAGATAATCTATTACAAGTTGTTTTGTATTCTGACTGATTTTATCAAAAGCATCGTGATCAGTTAAAACCTGGTAATCCGCAATTAAAATCATTGTTGGAACACCAAGATTTGCAAGACGCACGCGGTTCTGCAAACTTCCAAAATAATGACCGATATGCAAAAGACCTGTCGGGCGGTCGCCGGTTAAAACTCTATATTTTTTAGGATTTACTAAAAGGTCTGCTTCAATTTTTTTACTGCGTTCAACAGCTGCTTCGTAACTTTTATTGATATCTGTGTATTGAATTTCGTCGCTCATATTTTCCTCGATTTTTTTAGCATATCATAAAATGAGTTTTATAAAAAGACGGCATATTTTTGTATCAACAATTCGGCATATTTTTGCGCGTTTTATTTTGTCATAGAAAAAAAATGTACTATAATTTATACAACGATGATCAAATTTTTAGATTTATTTAAAAACAAATTCAGAAAAATGCAGGTTTATGCGCTTGTTGGCCAGGGTGGAACGGGAAAAAGTTATCATTCTAAGTCGCTTGCGGCGCAATATGGAATTCAGGCAATTATTGATGACGGACTTTTGATTCAAGATGATAAAATTCTTGCGGGGCGAACTGCAAAACGCGAAAAAACTTATATGGGCGCGGTTCGTGTGGCTCTTTTTGATGATAAAAATCAGCGCGATGAAGTTGCAAAAGTTCTAAAAAAGTCTCATATAAAGAAACTTCTGGTACTTGGCACTTCGGAAAAAATGGTAATAAAAATTACGGAGCGCCTTCAGTTGCCGCAGCCAATGAAAATGATTCACATTGAAGAAATTGCAACGCCAGAAGAAATTGAAAAAGCTCAGAAATCCAGAAATATTGAAGGAAAACACGTTATTCCGGTTCAAAGTATTGAAATTAAGCGGAAATATCCTCAGATTTTTTCTTCTTCAGTGCGAGATTTTTTTGCACGGCGCAATTTTATAAAAAAGGGCAAAGAAAAAACTTTTGAAAAATCTATTGTGCAGCCGGAATTTTCAAAAAAAGGAAGACTTGAGATTTCTGAAGCGGCACTGACTCAAATGGTTATCCGTTGCGTTTTTGAAAGCGATCCGGACATAAAAGTAAAAAAGATTTCTATCAAAACTGATGCTCACGGATATAAACTTCTTGTGACAATTGACGTACCGTTTGGCACGCAATTGACGGGAAAAATTCACAAACTTCAGCAGTACATCATAGACAAGATTGAAAGTTTTACCGGAATTTTAATCGAAGAAGTAAACATCATTATCGATAAAATCATGACAAAGTAGACTCTGACTTAGCCGGTTTTGCGGCCGGCGATTTTTTTTGTCTTGGCTTTTTTGTTGATTTTTCAGACTTTTCCAGTTTTTCTTTTGGTTCTTTGATTTTCATGTTTACGCCAAGAGAAATCAGAACGCTTTTTACCGCAAATTCCAGTTCTTTTCTGACAGGATTCATCGGCAGAATAAAATTTCTGCACTGAGCCCAGGTTCTTGAGTAAAGTTCTGAAGCGGACTGTTTTTCTTTAGTTTCTTCCGGCCAGTTTGTGAGCGTTTCTATAAAATCTTTGATTAAAAATGTCAGTTTTTGCCCAAGTCTTACTGATTTTTCAGTTTTTTCGGCTTCTGACTGATTTAATTTTGCCAGTTGATTTATGCTTTCAAGATATTTTTTTTCAAAATCACGGCTATCATAAATCAAATTTGTTGCGGCCGGCTGAAGATACATAAAAAGATCCGAATCAAGCGCTTCTTTTACAATTTCAAAAGCATAAGGACTGTTGATAATTTTCAGCAGTTCTTCTGTAAGCCTTGAAGGCGAAATTTGTGACAGAAGATTTGCGTTTGCCCTGATTTTATGCTTCAAACTGTGTGACATTTTTGAATTTGTCGTTGCAGAATATTTTATTGCGCGCAACATTCTAACCGGGTCTTCAATAAAAATTGTATCAAGAGAAATTACTGGGCGGATTTGATGCTTTTTTATATCCCGCATGCCGTTAACATAATCAATAACAAGTTCCTGCAAAGGATCATAATAAAGTGCGTTGATTGTAAAATCACGGCGCAAAACGTCCTGCTCTATGGTGCCAAAATCATTGCCCACAGAACCTTCTGCATTTGAGCGGAATGTACTGACTTCAAAAACTTTTGTGCCAAAAATTACATGAACAAGGCGAAATCTTCTGCCAATTATTCTTGAATTTCTGAAAATCCTTTTAATTTTAGAAGGAGTTGCATTTGTAACAATATCAAAATCTTTAGGAACATTACCGACAATTAAATCCCGCACTGCCCCGCCAACGATATAACTGGTAAATCCCATATCTTTAAGGCGGTTAATAATCTGCAGTGCATCCTGATCTATTTTGTTATGTGGTATAAGATGTTCATCTTTTGTATAAACGACAGCTTTTTTTACTAAATTTCCTTTACTGTCCGAACCATATCTGTAATACACGATTTATCTAATATATTCTTATCGGATAGTTTTTTCAATCCAGGTAAGAACATCCTTTTCTATAGTTTCTTTTTCTTCTTCATTGAATAATTCATGACGAAGAGTATCGTATGCTTTTATTTCCAGATTTTTTACACCGTTTTTCTGGTAAATTGCATAAAGTTTATTGATTGTCTTGCCGTAATCCCCGACAGGATCTTCTGAGCCATAAATAAAATAAATTGGCAAATCATTTGATATTTTTTTGATATTCGATGATTTATGAATCTGCTTGAGACCGCTCATCATGTCGGCAAAAAATCCTATTGGCAGAGGGAAACCGCACCACTGATCCATTTCGTAAATGTGAACGTTATCCTGATTTTTAGAAAGCCAGTCATTTGAAGTTTTTGGATTTTTTATGTGATTATTGTATGAACCAAAGGCAAGTTTAATAACAAAAGGCGAAACAGTTTTTGCGCCACGGAAGAATTTAAGAATATCAACGACGATTTTGCCACTTCCAACAAGAAGTTTTCTAGGACCTGCAGTGCCGCACAAAATACAGCCTGTGATTTTATCAGAATATTTTTCAATATAGCCCTGAGAAACAAAAGAACCAAAGGAATGGCCTAAAAGAATAACCGGAACTCCTGGAAATTCTGATTTTAAGGCTTCAATCTGTTCGTTTAAATCTTCAACGCAGCGGTTAAATCCGTCTTTATCAGCAAGAATTCCAAAATCGCCTTTATTTTTTGACTTTGCATTTTCTGCAGTGCGGCCGTGTCCGCGAAAATCATAAGCATTAAAAATATATCCGTTTTCTGCAAAAATCGTTCCAAGCCGGTCATAGCGCATAGAATGTTCTGCAAGTCCGTGATGAAGCTCAACAATTCCTTTGATTTTAACATCTTCATCAGGCATCCATCTGTTTGTCCATACTTCTGCACCATCGCTCATCGTTTTAAAAAAACTCTTAATTTGCATGTAAAACTCCAATTTGTTATTATTTTAGCATGAAGATTATAGCAGAAAAAATAGTTTTTGGGGGAAATTCCATTGGCAGGATTGATGGAAAAACAGTTTTTATTCCCTATGCCATTCCCGGTGAGGAACTTGACGTAAACATAAAAGAATCAAAACGAGATTATGATATTGCAGAAATAAATGAAATTTTAACCCCTTCGCCTTACAGAGTCACTCCACAGTGTAAATATTACGGAAAATGCGGAGGATGCAATCTTCTTCACGTAAAAAGTGACTATCAGGTTGAAATCAGAAAGCAGATTCTTTGCGATATTTTTGAACAAAATGGAATTAAAATCGGCAATAAAATTGACGTGATTTCCGGCCCGGATTTTAATTACCGCGCAAGATTTCAGCTGAATGACGGCGGTTTAAGCGAGCGGCACAGTAATGTAATAGTTCCCGTTTCTGCCTGCCTTTGCGCAGAGGAAAGTATTAATCAATATTTTAGCGAAACTCCTTTTGAAGAAAGAAAAAACGGAAGAATTCATATTTTTGGTAGTAAATTTATGACAGATTCCCAAAAAATCAGAGTTTCAAAAGAAAAAACTGTACAAAAAAGTATACAGCCTTCCAAAAATTCAAAAAAATTGAAGATAAAAGAAAATCATTATTTTGCAGGAACGGCCGCTTCGCCTGAAAATTCTGTGACAGTAAATCTTGGCGGCAAAAATCTGTCTTTTGATGTGCGGGGATTTTTTCAGTCAAATCTTTTTGTTTTTGAAAAAGTTTTAAAATTTATTTCGGGTAACCTTCCGCATTGCGAGAATGTTCTTGATATGTACAGTGGTTGCGGTTCAATTTCTGCATTTATTGCCGATAAAGCGGAAAATGTAGTGCTGGTTGAACATAACCGAGATGCACTTGTTTTTGCCGAACAGAATTTACAGGGAAAAAAGCATATCAGTTATGGCGTCAGCGGTGAAAACTGGGTAAAAAATTATTCTGCGCAGTGTCCTCATTTTGATGCTTGTGTAGTGGATCCTCCGCGCTCTGGAATGGAAAAAGCGGTTCGTCAATATCTTTGCGAAAGTGACATTCCGCTGATATTTTCTATGTCCTGTGATCCTGCAACAAACGCGCGGGATTGTGCAGATTTAATAAAATCCGGTTATTCGCTTGAAAAAATATATCTTCTGGATTTTTATCCGAACACAAGTCATATAGAAAGTCTTGCAATATTTGTGAAATAAAATGATGTGTTGTACAAAAAATAAAATCAAATTTTCCGTTTTAAAAAAAACTCTTGCAATAATCGTTTTGATTTTGTGTTTTTCGCTAAAACTGAACGCTCAGACAAATCTTACAAATTATAATACTTCCTGGACGACAGTTCTTCCCGGAAAAGTTTTGTGCGCGCCCGTTGAAACCTCGTTTGGATTTGTTGTTTACTCGGATGCTAAAACAATTTCTGCATTTTCTGATAAAGGAAAACTTCTTTGGGAAAAGTCCGCCGGTTTTTCAAAAGATGTAAAAGGCCTTAAAATTTTTGCTCTAAAAGATGATTTTCTTGTAGTTATCAAAAATGACGGCCAGATTCTGCAACTTTTAAATCCTTCCGGATGTGAAATCTGGAAAAAAAATCTGGATTTTGAAATAAATTCCGTTTGTTCTGGGCGTGACGGAAGAATATTTTTGAAAGGCAAAGACCGCCTTGATTGTCTTGGAATTACAGGAATCAGAAAATGGACTATGAATCTTCCGGAAATGTCGGATCTGGAACTGAAAGAATTGTCAGACGGTTCGTTTGTTGTATTTTTAAAAGAACTTGAAAATGATAAAACAAAAGGCATAAGACTTTCGCCATTCGGAGAAATCCTTGAAGAAATTACTTTTAGTGGGAAAATTCTTTCTGCATTTTCTGAAAAAAACGGCATTTATCTGACATTTGCGGATGGTTCGGCCGGATTTTTTTCTCTTTCGGATGACAAAAAAAACTGCATAAATAAATGGGTTTTGAATAATAATCACGAAGGCAGCGATGAAGCATTTTTTGCACTGAACAAAAATAATGACAGCGTGCTTTATGTAAATCCTCTGAAAAATAAAATTCAGATTTCACTTTTTGATTATTCTAACGGTGCGTTGACTTCCGGATTTGAAATTTCGTCATTAAATTCCAAGAAAATTCAAAAATTTAATTATTCGGATTCTCATTTTTTTATTTGCGATGATAAAACTGCCGTGATTTATTCAGATTCCGGAAAAGAAATCTTAAAATATAATTTTCAGCCACAGTCAAAATTCAAGTGGAATTATCTTCTGTACAAAAAAGATGATGTTTTAGTTTTTTTTGGAACAAACTGGTCAATAAACGCTTATAAATTGGATCAAACTGGGGATTTTGTTAAAAAAAATCATGAAAATTATGAACAATGGCTACCCGCGACCGTTAACGAATATAAATTTTCGTTTATGACAAAACTTGATTCAAAAATTGCCGGTTCACAGCGGATTTTAATTTTAAAAAACGGAGATTACGGAAATCTTGAAAAAGAAATGGCATCAGATTTAAAAGAAATGCTGATGGCATATTCAGTTTCGTTGAATTCTTTTACGGGAAACAGTCGCCAGGAAAATTCAGTTTTTGAAACAGACGCAGAAGGCACAGAACTTATGCTAAAACAGCTGTCAGTTTTTGGCACATCAATTTTTAATAATTACGAATCAAAATTTTTAAAAGAAATAAACAATAAAAACCTTTTGCTAGCATTGCTTGAAGGAATTTCACAAAACGGCTATGACCCGGACGGCCAGCTTTTAGACTCTTTAAGTGAACTTTCCGTAAAAACAAGTTACAAAGACGAAAAAATCATAGAAAAAATATGCGACGGTGTTTATTCAATCTGCATTTTTATGGGCCGCCCGGCATTTTATTCCAAAGGAAAAACAATAATTTCCAACTTTTTGTACCCAAAATATAATTCTTCAACAAGAACTTACGCCCGCGAATGTCTAAAAAAAATTACCGCACTTGATTTGTGATAATAAACGTTGACAGTTGGAAAAGACAATGCTTCCTTTATGCCGATTTTTGAGCATATCTTGTACAAATACTTTTTTTTTGTATAGTAAAATTAAAGGAGTTTTACTATGAAAAAAATCATTTTAACATTGTTGGTTGCAAGCGTTGCACTTTCAAACGTTTTTGCCGCAAAAAATTTGAAAGACCTTGCAAAAAAAGCATTGAACGCAGCAAGTGGACAGACTGAAGAAAAACCTGCAGATGTAGTTTTGACACCTGAAATTGCCCTTTATTCTTTCTTAAAAGGAACAGGGGCAGACTTAACAGATGAATATCTGCCTTATGCTAAGGTTATTGAAGGTCCTACTTACCAAAAATATCACAATGATCCATTTGAATGGGAAGAACAATTTTCAAAAATTAAGGATAACTTTAATGAAAAAGTTCAGTCAGCAAATCTTGATCAGGTTTATACAATATCTACAACTATAGAATTTGACGATTATGATTTTGATAAACAAGGATATACAGTTTCTATCGGCGAAGCAACTTATTTTCCTATGAGTTCTGTTTATACTGTAACAAAAGATGCTATAGAGCCAGGAAGAGATTCTTATTTTGGAAATCGTTTAGGTCTAAAAATCCAAGATTTTGATAAATACAACTTTATCGCAATGGACAAAAACACTGCAAAAACATTCCTTCAGGGAAGAAAAAACAGTTATGGAAACATTAATAAAAAAATTATGATTTTGTTAAAGTACAAACTTGCAGCTTTTGATTCAAATGAATACAACACATTTGCAGCAGCAATTGCTCAGGAAAATAAAATTCCTCTCGTTGGAATTGTAGAAGGCGCAATCGAAGTTTACGACCAGAACGATAACTACAAGAAAATCGGTGAACTTACAATAAAGTAACCAAAACTTAAGTCTTTTAAGCACTGCCGTTGATTTTCTTCGGTGGTGCCTGAAAAAGTACGGTTTGTCAAAAATACGAATGTGTAAAGAAGTTTTATCTATTTCATTTTCCATCTTATTTTTCTTCTATAGCCAAAATTATTTGAAGAGATTTTTATTGCTGTAAATTTTCCAAGTTATTTTATTTTTATACAGTCCATACTCAAAAGATACAGTTTTATAAAAGGCAGTCCCCCTCCGTTCCGTTCAGGCTTCATCATTGTTATTTATAAGTTAAAACTGTAAAAAGTTTAAGTAGTTATTTATTTTACTCCTGTATTAACAGAAATTTCATTTCTTTTGAAAACTACCGTTATACAACGAAAATCACATTTTTTTTCTTTTCCCTCCACTTCCGCCTCCAAAAAAATCACTGTAAACTATCCTCATGGAAGTCAAAGCCTACCTTGAATCCTTAAATAAAACAGAACTCTTACAAATATTCACAGAACTACAACAAACTTTTCCCCAAACAAAAGATTTTTTACAGAAAAAGGCAGTCTCAAAAGAATCCGAAATCATAAAAAACTCCACACCCATTTATAACAAAAACGCCTCTCAGGATTTTTCCCTTTTCCAAAAAATTGTAAGTCGGCAAAGTTCTCCCCAAGAAAAAATTGCTCTTTATAAATCACTTTTCATCGGTCGAAACGACGTTTTTGCACTCCGCTGGTTCAATTCCAAAACTCAAAAAAGCGGATATTCTCCGGTTTGTGCAAATAAATGGCAAAGCGGAAAATGTGATTTGAAAAAATATTC
Organism: Anaerobutyricum sp.; assembly: GCA_963638805.1. Lineage (GTDB taxonomy): Bacteria > Spirochaetota > Spirochaetia > Treponematales > Treponemataceae > Treponema_D. Next base: position 4,441 of record CAVHTI010000018.1, on the reverse strand, counting down.
CTGTGCCTCTTGTCCGTTTAAAGAAAATGTAGCATTAAATGACTCATACATTTTTAATCATCTTGCCGGAAAAGACGAAAATTGTCGTGATGTCATTGGTCTTTATCCTTTAATGCCGGGCAATTTATGCCGTTTTCTCAGCTTTGATTTTGATAATCACAACGCGAACGAAGAAAAATCTTCTTCTCAAATTGAAAACTGGAAAGCTGATGTTCTTGCTGTAAAAACCGTTTGCAGTTCTCTTGAAATTCCTTGTTACATTGAAGTTTCCCGGTCTGGAAACGGTGCTCACCTGTGGATTTTTTTCAGCGAAAATATTTCTGCAAGGCTTGCACGCAATTTTGGAACTGCAATTTTAAAATTGGCAATGCAAAATCGGAATTCCATTTCTTTTGAAAGTTTTGATAGAATTTTTCCAAATCAGGATGAAATTCCAAAAGGCGGATACGGAAATTTAATCGCACTTCCATTGCAGGGAAAAGCTGTAAAACAAGGACACTCAGTTTTTGTTAACGACAATTTTTTGCCTTATGACGACCAGTGGCAGTTTTTGTCTTCCGTTCAAAAAGTTGATGAAAAATTATTAAAAAAAACTCTGTCACAAATTGAAAAGTCCATTCCAGATTTTATTGAAAAAGATGAAGGCGAAAAATCTCACGACAAAAATTGACGATATTAAAACACCTTCAAGTCCATCAGAAAATCAAAAATCAGTTTTATCATCAAAAGATTTTACAGGCAAAGTTCATTTAATCCTTTCAAATTACATTCAAATTCAAAAATCTGGGATTTCAGAAAATGCTTTAAGCCTTTTGCGTCGAACAGCAGTTTTTATGAATCCTGAATATTTTAAAAACCTAAAAATACATCTACCTTTGTACAAAATACCGCGTTACATCGACTGTTCAAAACAAAATGATGATTTTTTGCTCCTACCTCGCGGAAATTTAACAAAAGTTTTAGAAATCTTAAAATCTGCAAATGCAGAATATAAATTAAAAGACGAACGAGAAACAGGTGCTAAAATTGATATTTCTTTTAATGGCGTTTTATACCAAGAGCAAAAAGAAGCCTTATCATCCCTTTTAAAATCAGAAAATGGAATTCTTTGTGCAGGAATGGGATTTGGAAAAACCGTCGTTTCTTCTGCATTAATTTCTGAACGAAAAACAAACACGCTGATTCTTGTGCAATCTTATTCTTTGCTTGAACAGTGGAAAAAAGAAATCAAAAAGTTTTTGAATTTTGATGCAGGAACAATCGCGGGCGGAAAAGACAAATCAACAGGAATAATTGATATTGCAATCGTAAAATCACTGACACAAAAAAAATCTGATGAAGTAAAAGAACGAAATCATAAATACGGAATGTTAATTGTAGATGAATGTCACCACGTTTCTGCTTTTGAAACTGAAAATCTTGTTGCAAGTTTTAGCTCAAAATATGTTTACGGCTTAACTGCCACGCCAATTCGCCGGGACGGTCATCAAAAAATCATTTTTTACCAATGCGGACCGATTTTGTATTCAACAAGCTCGAAACAAATGAATCAATCTCAAAATTTTGCACACATTTTTATTCCTCGATTTACAAGTTTTCATTTTGTTGCAGAAAATCAAACTTACACATCACCCAAAATAAACGACTATTACGAAAAACTTACTGAAAACAAAGCCAGAAACATTTTGATTTCAGAAGATGTAAAATCCGCTGTAAAAAATAACAGAACGCCTTTGATTCTTTCTGATAGAATTGAGCATTTACAAAAACTTGAAACTCTGCTTAAAGATTGTGCCCAAAATATAATTTTGATTACCGGCCGCGGAACTCAAAAGCAAAAGAAATTGCAACTTGAAAAACTGAACTCCGTTCCAAATGATGAAAGCCTGATTGTCCTTGCAACTGGAAAATACGCTGGCGAAGGTTTTGATTTTCCAAGACTGGACACACTGATGCTCGCGTTTCCTTTCAGCTGGAAAGGAATGTTGCAGCAATATTGTGGCCGTTTACACAGAAATTTTGAAGGTAAAGAAGAAGTTCAGATTTATGACTATGTTGATTTCCGGCTTCCGATTTTTGACAGAATGTACCAAAACCGACTTAAAGGCTACAAACAAATGGGATATTCTCTAAAAGACAATAAAAATCCATTTGACAAAGCAAATTCTAACGAATGCGAAAATCCCAAAATCTATTCTTATGATGAATACAAATCTGTTTTTGAAACTGATCTTGCAAAATCAAAAAATCGGGTTGTAATAATGGCTCCATATTTATCAAAATCACAAATTCAAGATTTTCTGCTGATTGCCTTAAAACTTATTACAAGCGGCGTAAATATTCAACTTTACGTAAAATCACAAAATGATGAGCAGAAAAAATCAAAACTCGAAACTTGCACAAAAATGCTTGAAAATTCCGGCATAAAAGTTTTTACAAAAGACGATGTAAGCCAGCATGTCGCAATTTTTGATGAAAAAATCCTCTGGTACGGAAGCATAAATTTTCTAGGCTTTACAGAACAGGACGCTTGCAGTATGAGAATTAAAAATCCCATAATAGCCTCAGAAATTGAAGGAGAAATTCTAAAATGAAAGTAAATGTAAAAGAAGTTGCAGATTAGGATTTTAAACTCCACGACAAAAATGTAACAAAAGATGAAAAACATTCATTTATAAATTTTTTGTTGACAACGTTGATAGTTTTTTTAGGATAAATAAAAAAGGCTAGAGTTTTCTCTAGCCCTTTTCCATTATACAGCTGCAATTTCAGCCATTCGCTTTTTTGCATATTCTTCTGAGCAACCGCCCCACATTAAATCTAAGTGATCGGTAGGCTCAAGTTTCTTTGTTTTGTATGAAAAAACAAACTTATTCCCTTTTTCGTCCATTGCCCAAACATCATTATCATCGTCAAGAAAGTATTTCATTTTTTACCTCCTATACTTTCATGTTATTATAAATGTGCAAAATCATCAACTTTACGCTTTACAATCCTTTTTACAGTCCTTTTCTTACATAAAAACGGCCGTCTTTTATGAAGAACAATGGTAGGGATTTTGGAATAGTCAATATTAGTTCAGTGCCTAAATAC
>CAVHTI010000018.1:0-1338 GCA_963638805.1 Anaerobutyricum sp. | reverse complement strand
GTCATATGATAGTAGTCTAAATCTTTACTGCTACATTTAGTAAGTTGTTCTACAAATTTTGTAAGTTGTGGAGTTGCCTTAAAAATAATCTCTTTACCACCGTCTTTTATTTCTTCCGCCTTAGCCACTGCAATTTTTTGATTTTTATCTGTAGTGATTGTATTTACAATGTTCTTGCCGGTGTAAGTTTTGCCATTGACATTTTTAGAGTTTATGTTACTATCGTTATTACTAGGCAACGGATTTACTCCGGTTCTAGCAGTACGGCTACCACCTTCTGCTTTATAGTAGAAGCTGCTAGCCATTTTTATTTTATTCTCAATTTGGCTATATGGACTTAATCGAATTTTTCCAATGAGTTTTTTCATTGACAGTTAAAACATCTTGCAATATAAATTTATACAGAGGCTTTCCTGTAAGTCGCAGCGAACTTGGATTCGGTGTGCGCGTGGTGGCCTCTTTTTTTAACTCATCTTCTGTAAATACTTCGTGAACATAAAAGATGTAAATCTTTAATTCGCTCAATGATTTTGATTTACTCAGTCTTTCTAACATTCGGCCCAGAGTTTCCGCACTTAAAACAATACGCTTGCCAATTCCTTTGTAATTCCGGTTGAGAAAATCTTCCAAAGTTTTTACAAATTTATTCCATTCCGCTTTACTTATTGGTTTTCCGGTTTCTGGGTCATAAACAACTTTTCCCTTGTATTTTAAATCTGATTTACTCAAAACTCTTATTTCCGGCAATCCAAAATATGCAATGACAAATGAATAAATCGCTTTTGTTTTTTCTGTAAGTTCTTCAACAAATAAATCAGTGAGTTCTTCCTGACTTTTATAAAAAAATGCTTCACCAGAACCGGCTTTTATTTTTGTATCCAAACTAAACTGCATACTGTGAACCGCTTTTTCAATTTTGCTTTTATCAAAATCAGAAATTCGCAAAATAAGATTTTTTAATACTCCCTCGTCTTTTTCCGCCTTAATATGACGAATAACAAACGGTTGATTATTATAAATCGCGTTGAGCGCCTTTTCAGTCTGTTCAATTTTCTTTTCTCTATTTGATTCCGTAATGTCCGAAATTTCAATATCAAAAGACTTATGCAGCATATTTTTGCCGTCGTAATCAAGTTTTAACTTTGACATTTTATTGATTTGTGATATATTTTGACTGTGCTTAGGTTGCTGTATGGCATAATTTCCAGAAGCTACCTCCTGCATCTTACCGGGTAAGGTTAATGCGTTTTCGCATAGCGTCTTTGATTGGTGACTTTCATTGACAGGGATTCCTAAGTCAAGTTTTATTTGATCAGTAAGAATTTTTGGATCAGTAAA
>CAVHTI010000017.1:6200-37793 GCA_963638805.1 Anaerobutyricum sp. | reverse complement strand
ATTTTAGTGGAGCTTAACTGTGTATCGGCGGCGCTAATTCTGTGAAATAATCAGTAATCAATTAAACAATCCATTTACCGCCGGTAAAACACCTTGAATCGAGCTAACCATTTCAGGAATGGCAGCACGAGTATAATATTCCGTCATTTCAATAGAACTGTGTCCTACCATTTTTTTAATTGTTTCAGCATCTACATTTCTTCTCATTCTTGTTACATACGTAAATCTAAATGAATGAGGACATAATTTTCTATCTGTAGAATCAATTCCTGCCTTAATTAAGACTCTGTGAAATACAGATTCAAGATATTCCTGTCTTAAAGGTCTTCCGTCTTCTCTCTGAAATATAAAGTCTTCAGCAGAAAGAGAATGAGATTTAATGTAAGACATAACCATAGACATTGTATTATCGGGAACTAATGTAACCCTTAATTTCTGGTCTTCATCGCTTCCTTTTTTATTGTAATTGGTCCTGCTTCCGTCTCTTTCACAAAAACCGTCAATTATCAAGGCATGACTTTCTTCAATGAATTGTTTAACTCTTAATCCTCGTGCTTCGCCTAATCTTAAACCACAACTTGCCATTACAAGAAATAGCAAATATTCTCTTAATCCATCTATCCAGTTCCCCCCATCAAAGAAACTTACAAGTTCTTCTGAAGTAAAAATATCAGCCTTTTTTGATTTTCTTGAAAATCTAGGGAACTCTGGTTTTATTACTGTGTAATTACAATGCCATGGAGCTTCTTTGTAAATATGATTTAATGTTTCCAAAAACGAATTTTTCCAGCTTCCTGATCTGTCAGTCAAATTCATCAGATAACCATTAATCATTGGAATTGTAAGATTCTCAATGTAGTAATTTCCAAACTGTTTTGTAATTTCTTTAAGAAATCCTCTGTAATTTGACAATGTCCTTGGACTTAATTTTTTTCCTAATTGATTAAGTCTGTTCACATGTTCACTATTCGGAAGAAACATATTTTCAGCAATTTCATTTACAGTGATTCTTCTTTGCATATTAGTAGGGTCAGGTAGTTTAGTAATAAACTGATATGCTTCTGATTGATTAGAAACTAGCGGCATCAACTTCTGATGTTGAACTCCTGTTACTGGGTCTTTCCACCAATAATACCAGCGCTTTGTTGCTTTTCCATTTTTGCTTTTTACAGTTTTTTTGAAAGGATGATAATACAATTATGGCCTCCGTGCATTTTTATTAACAAAACATTAACAAAAGTCACAAAGGCCATTATGGTTAAAAAAATAAGTCCTTGTATTACAAGGACTTACAAGTCGGGCAGACAGGATTTGAACCTGCGACATCCTGGTCCCAAACCAGACGCGCTACCAGCTGCGCTACTGCCCGTCAAGTGATTAATATATTATAGAAAAAACGAAAGTTTGACAAGGGCAGAACCTTCGTTTTTTCAAAAATATTTTAAATTTCTCTGGCGTGAGAATTTACCTTATCTTTTACATAGTCAATAAAGTCTTCCACAGATTTTGTTTCCTGAGGCTTTTTGCTAGAAAAGCGGTATCTTACGCAGACAGAATTTTCATCTTTTTCTTTCTGACCAACAACCAGAATGTACGGAGTTCTGTGTTCTGTACTAATCTGCTTGATTTTAGCCTTCATGTTGTCATCACCAAGGTAAACTTCAGAACGAATATCATTTGCCAGAAGTTTTTCATTAACTTCTTTTGCATAATCATCAAATTCAGAAGAAACTGGAACAACTGCAACCTGTTCAAATGCAAGCCAGGTAGGGAAGGCACCGGCAAAGTTTTCAATCAAAATACCAAGGAATCTTTCCATTGAACCCAAAATTGCACGGTGAAGCATAACCGGATGATGCTTTTGATTATCAGCGCCAATGTAAGTTGCGTCCAGACGTTCTGCAGAAGGCAACTGGAAGTCAGCCTGAATTGTACCGCACTGCCATTCACGGCCAAGACAGTCAAAAAGTTTAAATTCCAGTTTTGGACCGTAGAAAGCACCTTCACCAGGCTGAATTTCATACTCAAGGCCAGCTTCATGACAAGCATCGGCAAGAGCTTTTTCTGCGCGTTCCCAAGTTGCTAGGTCACCAACGTGATCTTCCGGCATTGTAGAAAATTTTACGACCAAATCATCAAATCCAAAATCATGATAAACGTTTTTCAAAAGTTTACAGAATTTTGAAACTTCAGAAGCAACCTGTTCTTCCGTACAAATAATATGTGCATCGTCCTGAACAAAACCTCGCACACGCATAATTCCGTGCAAAGTTCCAGACGGTTCGTTACGAACATCGTGACCAAATTCAGCAAGACGCATCGGCAAATCTTTATAAGATCGCTGTTTACTCTTAAAAATTTCAAGTGCGCCAGGACAGTTCATCGGTTTAATTGCAAAAATACGCTTTTCAGATTCTGTGATAAACATATTTTTCTGATAGTGTCCCCAGTGTCCTGAACGTTCCCACAAACTTCGCGGCATAATTGCAGGAGTGTTAACTTCCTTGTATCCGTCGCGACGAATCTGCTGTCTCATATAATCCTGAATTGTAGTGTAAATTGTCCATCCGTTCGGGTGCCAGAAAATCTGACCTGGATCTTCCGGATCAAGATGGAACAAATCCATTTCAACGCCAAGTTTTCGGTGATCGCGTTTTTCAGCTTCGGCAAGCATTGTTAAATAATCTTTTAACTCATTAGGTTTTGCAAAACAAAGTGCATAAACACGTGTCAGCATCGGGCGGTTTGAATCTCCGCGCCAATAAGCACCGGCAATTTTATCAAGTTTAAAACTCTGGGCATTAATTTCCTTGGTATTTGCAACGTGCGGACCACGGCAAAGGTCCAAATAACCGTCCTGTTCATAAGTTGTAATAACTTCGTCTTCTGGCAAATCATTAATCAGTTCAATTTTATACTGCTGATCCGCAAATAATTTCAGAGCCTCAGCCTTAGAAACTTCCTTTCTTACAAAATCATGATTTCCGGCAATGATTTTTCGCATTTCTTTTTCAACTGCAGGAAAATCGGTTTCGGTGAATCTGGTGTCCTTTGGAAATTCAAAATCATAATAAAATCCGTTATCAATAGCAGGACCAATTGCAATTTTTGTTCCCGGGAAAAGCTTCAAAATAGCTTCTGCCATAACGTGTGCGCAGCTGTGTCTTACAGTCTGCAGTTTTTCATCAACAGCCATTTTCTACCTCGATTGCGGCTAAAACCGCTAAATAAATTTAAACCATTATAATGTATTTTCCATTTAGAGTGAATATTAATTTTTCATTTCTGGGCGTATCCCTACGCTTGCGCTTCGGGTCAGGCTTTTCGCAGTTCCGCTATTCGCTCCAAAGTCCTCGGCGCGCAAATTGCACGCCTGCGGGCTTCCGCTTCGTTTTTTGAAAAAAACTTCGCGGCTGCTACAATCCTTTACGCGCTGGCGCAAAAAAATTATCCCTTTTTCCAAAAATCAGTATTGTTTTCATTTTCCTATCAAAAATCACGAAATTTCATTATATTTAGTCTTATGATAAAAGCAGAAATTCAAAACAAAGACTTAATAAAACATTTGCAAAGTATTTCACCAGATAAAATGACAATGTTTACAATGGCAGAAGGCAGAATCCGCGGGGCACTGTTCAACGGTTCAACTTTTGTAAATCAAATGCGTGCCCAGCACAATCTTGGCATTCTTGAAACTATGATTTTAGGCCAGGCGTCACTTTGCGGCGCACTTACAATCCCAATGATGAAAGATATGGAACATACCGTCATAAAATACGAAGGCGACGGTCCGGTTCAGGGCTTTTCTGTGGAAGTAAATTCAACAGGTTACGTGCGTTCTTACCTTTACAACGAGCATATTCCTGTTACAAAACCACTTCAAAACTGGGATTTAACAGAATTTCTTGGCAAAGGAACCTTAAGTTTTTCAAGAATTCACAAAGACGATAAATATCCACAAACCAGTACCGTAGAAATTCAGTCCGGAAATATTGCTCAGAATTTTGCGTGGTATTTTCAACAGTCAGAACAAATTAACACCGCGTTTAATTCTTCTGTTCAGTTTGATAAAAAAGGCAACGTCATCGGGGCCGGCGCAATGTTTTTGCAGGTAATCCCAGATCTTGGCGGAAACGGCAGGTTAGGGGAACAGTTGGAAGATTCTCATTCAGATAAAGACGCTGACGACAAATTAATGAAAAAAGTTGAAATTGCATTTCAGACCGCGCCTTCTCTTGGCCAGTGGTTTTCAGAAAACTGCACGGACCGCGATTTAATTTACGGACTTTTTAGAGAATTTAAACCTTCCGTAACTTTGCAGCGCGACATTATTTTTGACTGCAAATGTTCAAAAGAAGGTTTTATAAAATATCTTAGAACTCTTCCCGCCACAGAACTTTCAGACATCAGAAAAAATGGCCCTGACCCGCTGGAAATTGTCTGTCGTCACTGCGGAAGTGTTTATCATATTCCGGTTTCAGAAATTTAAAGAAGTCTCTAAAAATTGCAATTTTTAGAGACAACTCTGCCCTTAATTTTACGAAAACTGAGCCTGCCGTAACTTGTAATATTCACCTTTTTTTGCAAGTAATTCGGCAGGCGTTCCGCTTTCAATAATTCCCTGCTTATCAATTACAAAAATTCTATCCGCATTCTGAATTGTAGAAAGTCGGTGCGCAATTACAAAACTTGTTCGGCCTTTCAGCAAATTTGCAATTCCTTCCTGTACAAGAAGTTCCGTTTTAGTATCAATGCTGGAAGTTGCCTCGTCCAAAATCAAAATTGCCGGATTAGAAATCATTGTTCTTGCAAAAGCTAAAAGTTGTCTCTGCCCGTTAGAAAGTTCACCGCCCCTTGCCGTCAGTTTTGTGTCATAGCCGTTTTCAAGTTTTTCTATAAAATCATGAGCATGAACCGCCTTGCTTGCCGCAATCATTTCTTCTTCAGTTGCGTCAAGTTTGCCGTACATAATATTTTCCCGGATTGTGCCACTAAAAATATAATTGTCCTGAGTCATAATTCCCATTTTTGTGCGCAAGTTTTTAATTTTTATCTTACGAATATCGTTTCCGTCAATTAAAATTTCTCCGTCAGTAATGTCATAAAAACGGCTCACCAGATTTACAATCGTGGACTTTCCAGCTCCGGTTGGACCTACAAGCGCAATCGTTTCTCCGCTTTTTATATCAAAAGAAACATTTTTCAAAACATCTTTTGTTCCATCGTAAGAAAAAGTCACATTATTAAACGTAACGTTGCCTTTTATATCACTGACTTCAACGCTGTCTTTACTGTCAACAATTTCAGGCTTTGTATCAATAATTTCAAAAATTCGTTCTGCACCGCTTGCCGCATTTATAAACTGATTATAAAAATTGCTGAGGTTCATAATCGGTTGCCAGAACATTCCAACATAAGAGCCAAAAGCAATGTAAGTTCCCACAGAAACGTTATCAATTCCCAAAAGCATTACGCCACAAAGATAAAGCGCCGCCGTTCCAAAAGACCAGCACAAATCAATCCAGGAACCAAAAGCGTCAGACCATCTTACCGCCCTGATAAATTCTTTGCGGTCGGCCCAGACAAGTTCTTTAAAGGTTTTGTCCGTTTCTTTTTCCGCACGGAAACTTTGAATAATTTTGATTCCGGACAAATCTTCATTTATAAAAGCGTTCATATTTGAAGATTTTTGTCTTTTTGCCTTCCAGTGCTTGTCTGACATTCTGGAAATCAGAAAAACTCCGGCAATCATAAAAGGCGTAGAGCAGAGGGCTGCGAGCGCAAGCTTCCAGTTTTTTGCAAACATAATAATCATTACCGCAATAACAGTTATGATATTTGGAATTAAGGTTGTAACAGAATTTTCAATTACGTCTTTGAGCGAATTCGTGTCACCAATAATTCTTGCAAGAATTTTTCCAGACGGCCGTGAATCAAAAAATGAAAGGTCTAGTTCCTGAATGTGGTCGTAAAGTTCCTGCCGAACTTCCTGAATAACCTTGTTACTCGTTTTTGACATAACAAACATTCTGATTTTTATAGCAAGAACTGCAAGAATATTCAAAACGGCCGCAATAATTACAATTTTTACAAGCCCCGGCACATTACTCAAGAGAATATATTTATCAATTGCGCTTTCCGTTAAAAGAGGATTAATCAAATCTACAACGGTTCCAAATGCCATCATCAAAAGAACTAAAATAATCTGTCCTTTATATTTAAACAAATATTTAAAAAGACGAGGCATAGTTTCAAATGCTGATTTTTTTACCTGTTTTTCATCCTGTTTATAGCTGTTCATAATGTTTTCCTTAATTTTTTCAAAAAATTTCAGAATTAGTACTGAGAATCGTAAGTTTCTTTGTACAAACCGTTTTTGCCAAGCAATTCTTCGTGAGTTCCTTCCTCAGCAATTTTTCCATTTTCCAGGACAATAATTTTGTCCGCCTTTCGCACGGCACTGATCCTGTGTGCAATAATTATTTTTGTCATGCCCGTCAGTTCAGAAAGGACTTGTTGAATGTCTTTTTCCGTTTCCGTATCCAGTGCGGACGTTGAATCATCAAGAACAAGGACCGGAGTTTTTCTGGCAAGCGCGCGCGCAATAGTAATTCTCTGCTTTTGACCGCCACTTAATCCAACCCCGCGTTCACCAATGACGGTTTGTTCCTTATTTTCCATTTTGCTTACAAATTCCATACTATGAGATTTTTGCAAGGCAATGCGCACTTCTTCCGTCGTAATACTTTCCTTTGCTCCAAGCCGAACGTTGTCTTCAATTGTGTCGCTGAACAAAAAAACGTCCTGCATTACCGTTGCAATTGAAGAGCGCAGGGCATTCAGCGGAATTTCTCTTATGTCAATTCCGTCAATTTTTATGCAACCGTCCGTTACGTCATACATTCTCTTCAAAAGATTTATGATTGTAGACTTTCCAGACCCAGTCGCGCCCATAATTCCCAGCGTTTGCCCCGCCTTAATTTCAAAACTAACGTCATCAAGAATTTTTCGTTCGCCCGCTTTATAAGTCACGTGCTCAAAAGAAATATTTCCGGCAATATCGTGAGCGGTAAAAAGCGAATTAGAAATTTCTTCATCAGTGCCAAGCGTCTGTGCGTCCTTTATATCCGGCATTTCTGCATAAATTTTATTCAAACGCGAAATACTTGCCCTTGCTGACGAAAGTCCATTCGTAAGCCACCCGAGCATTTCAAGCGGCCAGATGATATTTCCAACATATTGCAAAAATGCCATCAACTGTCCAACCGTAATTTTATCGCCACCTGTTAAAGGATTTCCCTTGATTACAAAGATTCCGCCAATCAAAAGTGTAATTACAGACAAAAGTTTCGTGATTATCTGAATTTTTGGATTATATTTTACAAAAACCCGCGATAAATCAATGTTGAGTTCATAATATTTCTGATTATGCTTGTGGAATTTATTAATTTCAAAACCTTCCCGCGCAAAGGCTTTTACAGTCCTGACTCCCGCAAGATTTTCCGCCGCGGTATTATTCAGTTCAGAATTTTCCTGAGCAGCCTGTTCATAAAGAGTATCAAGTTTTCTTTCCATTTTGATTGCAATATAAGCCGTAACAATCATTGCAATGCACGGAATAATAGTCAAAAAAACATTAATGCGGAGCATAAAATACATCGTCGAAATAACGCGCAAAATTACTTCCGCAATCAAAATTCCCATAAAGGCCGTTACATTCCAGATGCTGTCAACGTCATCTTTTACACGGCTCATCAGTTCACCGCTGTTAATTTTGTCAAAAAAATTTGCAGAAAGACTCTGAAGTTTTTCAAAAAGGTTAATTCTTATTTCGCATGCAATTTTTGAACCGCAAAAGTCGCAAATAAATTCCTTTGCGTATTGAAAAATAAAACGTCCAACTCCAATGCCCAGAATCCCAAGAAGCAGGAACTTTAAAGGCTCAATATTTCCAGCAACAAGAACGTCGTCAACAATATGCTGCACAATCACCGGCGAAGTCATATCCAAAATTACGCTTCCAGTAATGCACAAAAATGCAATTACATAAAAAAACGCGTACTTTCCAATATAATGTCCAAGATTTAGTTTTTTCATAGCCTTCATTCTAAAATCACTAATTTTATTTTCTTGAATTAAACTTTTAGAATATTGAATAATTCTCTACAGGTCTTTTTTACTAATATGGGCGCGCACGGCACTTCGTGCCGGACGGGCTTTTGCGGTATAAAAATGCCCGAACCTTCCAGAAAATTTTATTTTTTTCGCACCACAAAATAAAACGGACAGAAAATCCCGGGCATTTTTTCCGTCCAGCCACGCTTCGCGTGTCCGTCCCGCTTACGCGGCAGCAATCCCTCGCGCATCGTCCATAATTAGACCAAAAATAAAAAAGCCTGATCAGTTATTTTGACCAGGCTTTTAAGATGGAGATGGCGAGAATTGAACTCGCGTCCGAAAAAGTAAAACAGGTGTCTCTACAAGTTTAGTTATGCGAGGTATTTGTCGGGGCCCGGTAGCAGCATAACAAGCGTCGTTCCCGTATTCTGTAAAAATGTCGTAACTACATCACAGAAACTGTAATTACCAAGTCCCGATAGGTTAAAAAACACCGGTCAACGCGGAACAGAGCCGTCCGGGTTTCTGCACAACTGCTTACGCAGCGAGTGCTTCTGCTTCAAAAGAAGCTTCTTCAGCTTCTTCTTCTTTTCTTGCGAAAATTGCAGTTATTTTTTTGTCAGTTCAGAGGACCTTCAGCCTCACCTGCAACACAAGCTTTCCCAATTCCGTCGAAACCGGGACATCCCCAAGTGTTATTTTTATGGTTGTCTCTAAAAATTGCAATTTTTAGAGATGTCCTTAATATAGTCACAAACCCTCAAAATGTCAAATTTTCATGGGCAAAATTTTCTAAAAAAGTAGGGGCGTGTCGTTTTTTCAAAGGCTCACATAAAAAAAAACACTGCCAGACCATCAAAGTTCAGCAGTGTTTCAAGTTCAAAAGAACTGTCTTAAAATATTTTATTCTCCATCGCGGTTTGCGTTATGGAATTTTGTCTGATACTTCTTTAACATTGCAACAGCATTTCGTTTTCCGTTGTAAACAAAACCGCCGTTCCAGTATTCAAGGGCTGCAAAAAGTGCATTACCACCGTCCTGGCTGTCAGATTCCTTTGTTCTAAAAGAAACATAATCTGCAAGCTGCATAAAGTCATTCTTGTGCAGACATTCAAGACGTTTTTTATTAAATTCATTCCATTTTTCCAGTTCCTGGAATCCTTCGCCTTCATCCTGAACAATAATATGTGCATGTGTTGGGCTAAAAGAATACCAAACTGTTACCTTTTTATTTATATCACAGTGATTTCCATGCTTTACGGCATTTTTAATAACTTCACTGATCTGCTGTTCAAGAAGATTCAACTCCTTGATTTCTGTTGGTGCAGACTGAACAATCAGAAGTGTAAAATATCTGATTTGTCGGAAATCTGAAGGAAATTCCTTCTTAAGCATGTTTGTTTTATCAAATAACGGGTCATTTTCATCAGATCTAAGTTCTTTAATTTCAGTCATTTTGTCTTTCTCCTTGAAGAACAAATTTTAGATTTTGCAATTATTCTTTTACCATCATAAGAGCTTCTTCGATGCTATTTGCAATAGGGAAATATCCCATAAGTTTTGTAAGTTCAATAACCTTTTTTACAGAACCGTGAATATTTGCAATAGCAAGGTTTAAGTTCATCTTTTTGATAGTTGAACAAATGTAAATTAAAGCACCAATTCCAGACGAGTCGATGTAGTCTACCTGTTCAAGATTAATTACGAAGTTTTTAACGTTTTTTTCAAGCATCTTTACTACAAGTTCTTTCAACTTATAAGAATTGTAAAGATCCATTTCACCTGTTACATCAATAATGTAAACGTCTCCATTCTTTCGTATTTTAAGTTCCATTGTTATGCTCCTTAAATATTATTTTAACTGTAACAAACTGCCAGATAAAATTAATTACTGTACTTTTACAACCAGAACGCTCTGATCATCATATTGCTGAGTAACACCCGCATATTTCTTCAAATCATCTTTAATTTTGTTAGAAATATCTTTAGCACTGCCAGCTTCACTTTTTATAATAGCTCGTTTTAGATTTTCAACTGAATACTGAACTCCGTTTTCATTCAATGTTTCAATAACACCATCAGTGCAAGTAACAAGAATGTCGCCAGAATTCATCATTACCTTTATATCGGTAAATACTGTGTCTTTCGTTACTCCCATAGGTTCACTTGGTGTAGAAATTTGTTTGAGAGTTTTTTCTGTTGCAACGTAATGGAACACAGGATTGTTTCCGCAAGTTACAACATCAGCTTCTTTTGTTGTTGCATTGTAATTTACCAATGCAATAGAGGCAAAGTGGTCAATTTTTGAACCTTCCAGACAGATTCCTCTGTTTGCCCATGACATAATTGTAGAAGCCGACTGATTTGTGTTTACCGCAAGTCTTAAGATTGCACGAATCATAATCATTACAATTAAAGAATTCATGCCCTTTCCTGCAACATCTGCCATAATAAACGATACTTTATCGTGACGAGAAGCTATTACATCGTAATAATCGCCACAAACATTTTCTACCGCATTTGAAAAACATCCAATCTGAACGCCTGGAATAACCGGGAACTTCTGTGGAAGTAAAGTTTTCTGATATTTTGTAGCAATGCTGCCGTCTTTGTTCAATTCCGTGTGTTCTGCGTATGCAAGGAAAGAATAAAGAGGTTTCATTGTTGTTGAAATTGCATCAGTCAAAATTACTGCTGTGTCAAAATCTTCTTTTGTGAACGGAGATTTATCCGGCTGTCTTGAAAGGGCTACAAGTCCTACAACGCCTTCCTGCTGCTTTACCGGTACAAGAATGTATGTTCCGCAACGAAGAAAATCTTCAGGTCCGTTCTGGAAAATTCTTATATCTTTTACAGGATCTTCAATGAATGCAGGTTCTCCGCTTGTGAAAATTTCTCCAAAAATATTATCCTGCATTGGGAACTGTGCAAACCGGAGGTTTGTTTCAACTCTGACAGGTTTATGCGGAAGGTCATCCGGCAATTTGTATGGAGGAGGGAAAGAACCTTTAAAACTCTTTACGGCAAGCGTGTTATCATAGTCATCAACCATGAGAATTACACAGCCATCTGCGCCGACTCTTTCGGTAAGGAGAGAGTTACAGTAATCAAGATAGTTTTCCATACTGTTATCGCTAGAAAAGAATCCTGAAAGTTTTGAAATAAGGTCTTTGTTTACTTCAAGCAGGCGCTGGTGCTTTGCTTCAATTTTTGCAAGTTCTTCCTTTGAAATTGAATTCTGATCTCTTGCAGCGGCCAGTTCCGCAGCTCTTTTTGCTGCCGCTTTTTCTTCACGTTTTTTTGGATTATCAACTGCTTTTACAATTGAGTACAAAAGAACAAGGAAAACTGCAATAATTACGGCCGTGATATAGACAAATATTTCGTTTTTAAAATATGAGTACAACGAACCGACAAGCGTAAATGCCGGCGCAAAAAAGAAAATAAAACTCAATTTTGCTGTATTTCGTAATTTAATTATCAGAAGAAAAATCAAAACAAGAAACGAAAGCCCCGCTGAAACCAGCAGTGGAATGTTTATAAAATCATCAATGTTTGGCAAATGTGTTCTCCTAAGCTTAGCAGCTTTTTTTCAATCTATTAATGATAACTTTTTTAATTATAAACTTGAAATTTTTGACCGTCAAGTTTTTTAGTCAGCGGACTCATCTTGAACAAATCTTAGTTTGTGTCGTTCTTTTCTAAATCATCTTGAATTTCACGGCGAAGAATTATTCTTTTTATTCTGTTTATGTGCCGACGCCAGAAAGGTACTTTGTAAACTTTTTTAAAGTCAGAAACGGCGTCTTCAATTTTTACGTTATCACCGAATTTCTGCTTTAAATCGTCCCAATAGCGCACAATCCAGACGTAAAGATCTGAAATTGTCCTTTTTGAAAAACGGTGCATAATGTGTTTTTTTCTGATTGCGGAAACAATCGGCATATAAACGTTGTTGAACCACGAAAGTATTGCCTCTTCCATAGTAACTTCATCAGTGCGTTTTGTATTCAGATAGTATTTATGAGTTAAAATATGGTTGTAAATTACGTCATATCGCCCCGGACGCGAAAAATCCAAAAGCCAGTAATCCGTGATGTCGCCAAATCCTGTTTCACTGTAAAAAACTCTTTTTTCGTAATTTATAATCTGGCGGACTATATCAGAAAGATTAAATGCTTCCTTGAGTACAATTTCACTTTGCAAAGAAACAACTTCTGCGTCAATAAATTCCGTGCCGCGTGCTTTTGCAACAGAAACGCGATGATTTCCGTCCCGCACAAAATAAAGCCCCGCAATTTCGTAAACTTTAATCGGCGGAAGGTCAATTGACTGAATTGCCGCTTCATCAACGTGCTGCCATCTATTTCTTAAATGTGTATTTTTTGGAAAGAAATTATTGTCAAAATCATTATAGCGGCCTTCACTGCCAACAATTTTATTGATTGGAATAACTTTCATTCCCACGTAAGTTTCATTATTTGGTTTTAAAAGATGTTTTATATCGTTTAAAGAAATCAGTTTTGCTTCTTCCGGAGAAAGAAAATGCTGGATTTCGTTTATAAAAGCTTTGTTGTGGGCCTTTGAAAAATCGCTTTCAGCCTGTTGCATTACAAAATTCATGATTTATTTTACCTCGTCATTACCGTCAGTTTTAGGTGGAAATTCAAAAACGTGATGTGCATAAGCATTTATTACAGTTGTATCATAATACTTGCCGACACGTTCTTCGCGCATATCATAAAGATGAATATGACCGTGAACCATCACTGCCGGTTTGTATTTTTGCAAAAACCAGTTAAAACAGTCAAAACCTTTGTGGCAAGGATCTTCGTGGTCATGAATATGGCGCGGAGAAGCATGGGTCATAAAAATATCAAGATAACGGCCATATTTTATTTTGTTCATAATAAGTTTTGGAGCAAGTTTTAAAAGTTTCATCTTCATCTGAAAATCAGAAAACTGGCACAAACCTTTGTTATAGCGCAGCGAACCTGAAACTCCCGCAATCAAAAGCGGAGTCTGCCGTCCGGTTTTTGGGTCCGTAAAGTAAAGTCTGTTTTCTACAAAAGATTTAAATCCTAAGTACGTGGCACCGTGACCGTGTGAACAGTCCGTTACTTCGTGAGGCGCGGAAGCTTCCATAAATCCTTTGTGATAATATTTATATTCATTCAGATTGTGATTTCCAAAGACAAAATAGGTCGGTTTATTGAATACAGTGACGATAAAATCAACGTATTCCATTGGTAAATCTCCGGCACACAAAATCAAATCTATGTCCGGAAAAATTTCCCGGGCATTTTGATTATAAATCATGGGGTCTACATAATCTGAAACGCAAAGTATTTTCATTTATGCACCTGCTTTTGCAAGAATTGCTTCAAGTTTCTGTTTATCAACAAGTTCAACGGAACGATTTTCTGCAAAGCGTCTTGCGGTATTTGTAAAACCGGAACTTGAAAAAAGGTAGCCTTTTATTGAGCCACTGGATTTCATCAAATCAATTGTTTCATGAATCTGAATGTCCTCGACAGGTTCTGGCTCACGGTAAAAACGGATAAAATAAATCATTTTGCGAACGCCAAGCATACTGTCATCTTTGCTGACGCCAGTAATCTGGCAGCCCCATTTTTTTAAATCACAGGAAGCAACCTGAAGTTTCATAACTTTCTGCACAACTTTTTTGCAAATTTCGGTAAAATCCGCATTTGCACTGGTAAGATAATCCTTGAGGCAGTCATTTGACTGAAGATCTTTATATTCCGAAAGTTTTGAAGCAACGTCGCGGAATCCTTTATTTCTCTTGTAAATATATTCCCAGTGTTCTATGGCTTTTTCCAGCTGACGAATTTTTTCATAGCAGGCTGCAAGAAAATAATGCGCATAAAGTGTTTCTGGCAGCGAGTTATTTTTATCAAGTTCAATTGCACGCTGAAAATCCACGGTGGCATTATCATATCTTCCGGCAAACATATAACAGGTGCCGTGTTCAATAATTGCTTTCTGTTTCAGTTCCGGATCACGCTGAGCTTTTTCAAATGCCTTGATTGCGCCCTGTAAATCCTTTGCTTCTTTTAAAATTTTTCCTAAATAATAATAGGAAGAATAAGTTTCCGGACTGATTTTTAATGCCGTGTCAATTTCTTTTTTTGCTTCCGTGAACATTTTTGATTTGTAAAACATAAGTCCAAGTTCAGCGTGAGCTTTAGTGTGTTTTTTATCAAGCATGATACATTTTTTCAAAAATCCGAGCGCTAAATCGTTGCGGTTTAATTCCTGATAAATATGGCCAATCTGATAGAAATTTTCCGCATTCTGAGGTTCAAGTTTTGTAAGCAAAAGTAAATTTTTTAACGCTTCCTGCTGGTGATGACTTGAAAAAAGAAGATCAGAATATTCTTTGCGGAACGTAAGTTCATTAATCTGCTGGCCAAAAAGGGCATTTTCGTTTACAGATTTATATTCAATCAGAGCTAAATCAGTTTTTCCTTCTACAACGTAAATTTTTCCAAGATAATAATGCGCCGTGTAATTTTTAGGATCTTTTGTAAGAATCTGTTTTGTGATTTTTAACGCGGATTGAGTTTTGCCCTGCTTAATTAATTTTGGAATTGCCTCTAACTTTTTTGGACTGGCAATGTTCTTTATAATGAAAAAAAGTAGTACTGCAATGACAGCGCATGCAACTGCAATCAAAATAATTGTGACGGGTTCCATGAGTTTAAACTCCCTTTGCTGTAAGTCCTGTTATTCCAAGCGTTTTCAGAGTTTCTGAAACGACATTCTGAAAATCTTATTGCCAGGTTTTTAGAGATGTCCTAATGAAAAAAGATGGAAAAACGATAATTAAGAGTATAAAATTTGATTAACTGTGTCAAATAAAGAGGTTTTTATGAACGGAAAGTTAAAAGTTTTCAGAAGTTTTTTTAATGGAATTCTGATTTTTTTTATTTTGAGTAATACTTTTTGTTTTGCAGAAACTCAGGGTGAAAAACTGTTTAAATCAAATAAACCAGAAGAGGCTAGTGTCCTTCTTGAAGATGAAATAAAATCCGGGAAGGCTTCAAAATCTGCGTATATTTACCTGGGATTAAGTTATTTTCAGCTTGATGAATATGACAAGGCCGTTGATGCTTTTTCGCGCGGAATGAATGTTTCCGGCACGAATAAAAAAGTCCTGGCATATAATCAGGGAAACGCTTTGTACAAATTGCAAAAATATGATGAGGCAATAAAAAGTTATTCTCTGGCACTTACCGCTGATACAACTTATTACGTTGCACTTTTAAATCGTGCGAATGCAAATCTGATGGCTGATAACATAGATGCGGCCCTTGAAGATTATAAAAAGTACATAATTGTAGTTCCAGATGACCCGCAAAAACCGGAAATTGAGCGCCTTATTGCACTTCTTACAAAAGAATCTGAACGCCGTGCCGAAGAAGAAAAAATTGCGGCGGCAGAAGCAGAACGTCTTGCGGAAGAAGAAAAACGAATGGCCGAAGAACTTGAACGTCAGCGAATTGAGGCGGAAAAACTTGCAGAAGAACAGCGTCGCATTGAAGAAGCAAAAAGGGCAGAGGAAGCAGAACGACGACGAAAAATTCTTGAGGATGTGGCCGCTTCCCTTCATAATACGGATTCAACGAATATGTCGTCTGGGGCAGAAGAACTTATTGATTATGAGCAGGAATCTGAACTGGATTGATGGTGCGTCTAAAACGCAATTTTGAATTTAATTTTAAACTGGCAGGAAAATATGAGTGAAATAGAAAATCAAAATAAACAGAATCAGGAAAAAAATCAGGATTCTGTGGCACAAAATCAAAATGGTCAGAAGAATTTAGAAAATCCGGAATCTGAAGAAGAAAAAAAAGCGAAAAAAAAGAAAATCATAATAATTTCTGTGTGCGCGGCCCTTGCGGTCATAATTCTTGTGATTGTCCTTCTTATTGTGGGCTGTGGTCAGAAAAAAAATGCAAAAACCCGAGAAAATACTTACGGTCTTGCAAAAATCTACGCGGAAAATGGCGAATACGATCGGGCACTGTCGCTTCTGGAACAGCTCCTCATAAAAAATGCTGACGATGAAGTTGCTCAGGATTTGTTTAATCAGATTCTTGGAATGAAAAAAGACGTTGAAGAAGGTAAAGTTGCCCGTTCCTTTAGAGATGACAGCATAAATGTAAATATTGACACGAGCGGTTTAAAAGACGTGATGCATGATTCACTTTCTTCAATGCAGACGGTTCTGGAGCAGTCAAATAAACAGGCTCAAGAAAACGGTGCCGCAGTAGAAAATCTTTTAAAACTTCAGGAAGATAAAAATCGTCAGGACGAATTGCGCCGCATTCAGGAAGAAACAAAACTTGCGCAGGCAAAAGCGGAAGAAGAAGCGGCAAAATTAAGGGCTGCAGAAGCTGAACAGGAAAGAAAAGAAAGGGAAGCGGCCGCTGCGGAACAAAAAAGAATTGCAGAAGAAAAACGCAAGGCCGAAGAAGCTGCAATTGCCGCGAAAAATGAAAAACTTAAGAAAGATATTGATCAGGTAAATGACAACATAAAAAAAGGTGAAACTGCACTTGCAACCGGAAATATTGAAGAAGCCGAAAAATATTTTGCAAATGCTCAGTCAATTATGCCAGGCGAAGCGGGCAAGGAGCTTCTTGCATCAAAAGAATCTCAGATGGCACAGGCCTATTATGATGCCGCACAAAATGCTACAAATCAGGCTGATAAAGATAAACTTATGAATCAAGCCGTGCAGATGGCGGAAAAGGCCGTTAAAGATAATCCAAATGATGCCTCGTCCCACTATATTCTTGCGCAGAATGCGGCCGGAAATAAGGATTACAACCTTGCAATCAACGAATTGAACAAGGCAATTCAAAATGACCCGAATAATTATCTTTACTACTATGAGTTAGGAAAAATTCAGTACAGAACCAAAAAATACAGCGAGGCGGCAATCAGTTTTGATACTTCCTGCAAGAAAAAATCAGATTTTGCCCCGGCCAGATACAATTTAGGCTTGAGTTATTTAAAAATCAACAATGATTCGCTCGCGCTCGAAGCATTCCGTCAAACAATAGACATAAGTCCGCGACACGAAAAGGCCTGGCTTGAACAGGCGAGAATTTTAGCAAAACGCGGAGATTATAACGGTTCAATCGCGGCATACGAAAGTGTACTTGCAATCAACAATATCAATACAACAGCCACAATGGAACTTGGTTCTGTTTATTATCAGTCAAAAAAATATGAAAAAGCGGAAGAAAGTTATCACAAGGCAATTTCTATGCTGAGCGACGGAGAAGAAAAAACGCTCACGAAATATAATCTTTCCACAGTTCTTTTTGATGAAGGAAAATATGATGACGCTGAAAAATACGCAAAAGAAGCTTACGAAGGTCTGTCTTACGTAAAAAATTCAAAATCAAAAGCAAATCTTGTCTACAATTATGCTTTGATGAAAGACAATAAAAATGATGTTGAAAATGCAATTCCACTTTATCTGGAAGTTTTAAAATACAATCCTGATCATTTAAAAACAAAGGTAAATCTTGGCGTAATGTATATGAATCTGACTCCTCCGGATGTTGATACTGCCTTGAGAATGTTCCTTGAAGTTTACGAAGCCGATAACCGCAATTTTGAAGCAAATAACAACTTAGGCTCGGCATATCTTCAAAAAGAGGATTATAAAAATGCGATTTTGTATTTTCAGAATGCTTTGCGCATTGATTCAAAAAACAACACCGTACGCTCAAATCTTGCACGTGCGTATGCACAGGACGGGGACTACAACAATGCAAAGGCCGTTTATTCAGAATTAATCAGACAGGATAATAAAAACTGGGACGGCTACATTGAACTTGCAAAAGTGTGTATGCAGCTGCACGATAACGAAAATGCAGAAAAATATCTTGTTTATGTTGAAGAAATGAACCCCGGCTACAGAACATCAGAAATTGACGCCCTGATTGCGGGGCTTGGAATTGGAAATTAAGTGGTGCTTATCCAAATTTAAGTTCTTTTTACAAGTTCAAAGAGTTTTGCTTTTGAAATTACAGTGTAAATTGGTCTTCCGTGTGGACAATGCGGGTCGTCCAGTGTAAATGCTTTTTCGACCAGGCTTGTGGCGGCGGAAGAATCAAGAACATAACCGTCCTTTACCGCCGCTTTACAGGCCGTCATAGCCGCAATTGCACGGATAATTTCGGAAGGTTCCTGCTGTTTTACAAATAAAAGGCTCAGTAAATCATACTGACTTCCCGTCCAGCGCTCAGGAATTGTCCGAACTTCCCATTCTCCGTCCGAAATTTTTACGGTTTCAAACCCGATTTTTGTCAGTTCGTCTTTTAGTTTTTCCAGCTGATTATCCTGAGTTTTTGAATCAGTTTTGATTTTGTAAGGAATCAGAAGTGCCTGGCGGTTTCCTTGATTTTTCATCAGAGAATTAAAAATAATTCTTTCGTGCACGGCATGCTGATCAATCAGATAAAGACAGTTGTTTTTTTCTGCCAGAAGAAAAGTGCCAAGACAAGAGCCAATATAGCGCGGTTTTTCACTTTGCTGTCCGCCTGCAAGAGACAAGGCTTGTTCTGCAATATTTGCCGTGTTTTTTGAAAAAAATCTTGATTTTGAATTTTCTGTCCTTAAATTTTCAGATTTTGAATAAGAAATTTGAGATTTTTCAGAAGTTCCCTTTAAATATCTTGATCTGAAATCACTGAAATCTTTTTCGCCGGTTTCGTTAAATTTATAGGAAATGTGTTTTTCGTAGGACGGAATGCGGGCCCGTAGATTTTCATTTTGCACGGGTTCTTGCGGGGCGGACGGTGCAATTTCAGAAATTTCTGGCTCAGAATCAGTATCAGTTTGAGTTTCGTTTTCATTTTTTTGACCATCAGCAGAAAGCCACGCGTCAGCAACAGAATTTTCGTCCGCAGTTTTATCATTTTTGAAATTTGAATAAGTGTACTGCTTAAAAAAATTCCTTATCGTGGAACTAATTCCGTGATGAAGCCCTGAAATATCGTAAAATCTTGCTTCTTTTTTTGCCGGATGAATATTAAAGTCGACTAAATCTGCCTTAACCTGCGCAAAAACTGCCGCTACCGGATACGTCCCGTTTGGAAAAAATCCCTGTCCGCCATATTCAACGGCCTGCACCAGCGAATATTCTTGAATCCGCCTGCCATTTACATAAATTACAATTTCTTTTTTATTACTACGGCTGACCGAAGGCTCTCCAATCACGACGCTAAACTTCCAGTCCGGCTCAGATTTTCCGTCACTACCGTTTATTTCGTAAAAAAGTTCTTCAGGCTCAGAATAAGAAGAGGCTGCAACAAAACGCTGTTTTAAAGTCTGGCCACCAGGCAAATCAAGTTTGACTTCTCCGTCCTGAATAAAACGAAACGTAATATCCGGTCTTGCCATTGCTTTTTCAATAAAAGTGTTTTTGCACATCAGAGCTTCTGTTGCAGCGCGCTTTAAAAACTGTCTTCGTGCCGGAAAATTTTCAAAAAGTCCTTCCGACTGCACAATCGTGCCCTTAGTTTGTGCAACACTTTCAATAATATGATCTTCTGTAATGCTCGCGCGCATTTTAAAGCCACCGCTGATTACCGAAAGTCTTGAAACTGCCGCAATGGAAGCAAGCGCCTCGCCTCTAAAACCCAATGTCGAAAGATTTAACAAATCAGTTTCCGTAGAAATTTTGCTTGTTGCGTGCGGTCTTGCACAATTAGACAAATCTTCTTTTGTAAGTCCGCAGCCGTTATCCACAATCCGGATTTTTTCAATTCCGCCACCGCTGATTTCCACCGTCACGGAAGTTGCCCCCGCGTCAATGGAATTGTCCATCAGTTCGCGGATAATTGCGTTTGGTCTGTCAATTACTTCGCCGGCCGCGATTTTTCTTGCAACTTCGGCATTCAGCGTTTTTACAGGATGTTCAAGACTCATTGTCTGGTTCCTTCAGTTGGAGCGCCTGCCGTGCCTGTTGCATTATCAGCACCCTTAAAATCTTCCATTTCCGGTCGATTTTCTGCAGTCATAGGATTTGGTTCATTCATCAAAATCTGAATTTTTCCTTCAATTTCGTCCAGTTGCTTTTCCATTCCCTGTGCAAGATTCATTCCTTCTTCAAATGCTTTCAGTGCATCTTCAAGAGAAAGGTCACTACGTTTTATATCGCGGCTAAGTTGTTCCAGTCGGTTTAATTTTTCTTCAAAACTCTGATTCATTTTATCAACTCCATTTTTTTCTGGGCGTGTCCTTCGCGCAATTTTCAGAACAAATTTTATTTATTCAAAAAGTAAAAAAATCTTTCCGAAAGTGGCGCTCAGGCCGCGCTTTTCAGGCTTCCGGCATTCGCCTTCAAAACTGTGCACTCGCCAGCAGAACAATGCTGTCTCGTCTGCACAGTTTCGCCTTCGGCGGCCTTACAATCGCTCACGCAAATTTATTGTTTTTCCTTGACGTTTGCGTTTAGTTTTCCTTTTGCAAGCGTAATAAAAATCTCCTGTCCAATATTTACTTTTGAACTTTCCTTTATAATATTTCCGGCGTCATCAGTCACCATGGAATATCCTTTGTCAAAAATTGACTGTGGACTTGCATTTTCAAGAACAGTCTTATTTTGCAAAATCTGATTTCTAAAACCGTTAATTTTGTCCGTAATATTTTTTTTCAAACCGTCTTTTGCATTTTCAAAACGTGCCAGAAGTGGCTGCTGAATATTTCTAAACTGTACTTGCAGCATTTCCGGACTAAAGGCTTTAATCATAAGGCGCTTTGTTTCCAGTTTATTTTTTATTCCGTCAAAAAGTCCTTTTTTTGCAGTTTCAATTTCGTAAATAAGTTCAGATTTTACTGGAACGGCAAGTTCTGCCGCCGCGCTTGGTGTCGCAGCCCTTTTATCTGCCGCGTAATCGCACAATGCCCAGTCAATTTCGTGGCCAACGGCGCTTATCACAGGAATTTCACTTTGAGCAACCGCCCTTACAACACTTTCCTCACTAAACGGAAGCAAATCTTCCAAAGAACCGCCACCTCGTCCAACAATCAAAACATCGCAGAGTTTATAAAAATTCGCAATCTCAATCATTTTGCAAATGGAAGGGGCCGCTTCGTTTCCCTGCACAACTGCCGGCAAAATTATAATATTTATGCTGTTATTTCTTCGTTTTGTAATCTGCAGAATATCGCGGACCGCCGCTCCGGTTGCGGAAGTTACAACTCCAATTGTACGCGGCATAAAAGGCAGCGGTTTTTTACGGTTCTGGTCAAAAAGCCCTTCTGCCGCAAGTCTACGCTTTCTTTCTTCAAGCATTTGCAGAATGTTACCGCTACCGGCAATTTCCATTTTGTTTACAACAATCTGATATTTTCCTTGCGCATTATAAACGGAAATTGAGCCAGTACAACGCACTTTATCTCCGTCCTTTGGCTTAAATTTCAGGTAATATGCAGAACTTCTGAACATTACGGCGCTTATCTGCGAAGCTGAATCTTTAAGTGTAAAATAAATGTGTCCGGAAGAATTTGGCCGCCAGGTAGAAATTTCGCCTTCCAGCGTAATTTTTGGAAAAGCCGTCTGGAGCATTTCTTTTATAAAATCAGTAATTTGCGTTACTGTAAAAATCTGGTTTTCAAGTAAAGGTGCAGGATTCATATTTTAATTAACTTTATCAACGAAAATCCGATAAGTAAAGAGATGAACTGTATTGTAATTTTATATGACGAAGAAAATATTTTAGAAAATAAAAAAGATTTTGGCGGAAAATCGGCGCTTGAACACAGTTTTTTGTGGGCAGAAAAAGTCACTGGCGACAAAAATCTTGTAAAAATCATAAAAAAATCTGAAATCAGGAATTTTGCAGAACTTTTAAAACAAATCTGCCTTTATTGCAAAGAAAAAAACGCAGATTATGTCATTTATTCTTATGACGACCTGCCGTTTCTTAATCTGGATTTAACAAAAAAAATGCAGGAATCGCATCTGGAATACAAATCGGAATATACTTTTGCAGACGGTTATCCTTACGGTTTTGCCCCGGAAATTATAGATTCTGGCTGCCTTTCAATTTTGGCTGAACTTTCGCAGAATATTCAAAAAACTATCGGTGAAAAGTCAGTTGCCCGCGATTCATTCTGGGAATTAATAAAAACTGACGTGAATTCTTTTGACGTGGAAAGTATTTTGGCCACGGAAGATTTTAGACTTTTGCGTTACAGTTTTGACTGTACTTCGCCACTTGATTTTTTATCTTGCGTAAATCTTTATAAAAATTACTGTCATAAATCAGAACTTTATCTTGAAAATGCCGATGAACTTTCCCGATCCGCCGTCAATGACCCGCAGATTTTAAAAACTGTACCGTCATTTTACAATCTTCAGATTTGCGATTCGGTCAATGTGGATAGCATTTATTCGCCTTATGTCAGTGAATATCACAAAAAATTTAATTCTTCGCCTTTTGACTCTCAAAATTTCATGGATTTTGAAAAACTATCGTCTTTGATTTCTCAGATTGCGGATTTTTCACAAAATGCCGTCGTTGGACTTTCTGCGTTTGGCGAGGCATTAAATCATCCAGAAATTTTAAAAATCACACAGAAAATTCTTTCTTACCCGGGACTTTCGGTTTTTATAGAAACTGATGGTTTAAAAGTCACAGAGGATTTTTGTGCGCAACTTCAAAAAATCGTAGAAAATGCGGTGCAAAGAACAAACGGTTGGGAAAAAGTTATGATTGGCGTTTCGCTGGATTCTTTTACCGCTCAGACTTACGAGAAAATTCATCAGAAAAATTATTTTAACCAGGCCGTGAATGCGATTTTTCTACTTTCAAATGTAATAAGGGGCAGTGTGTATCCGCTTTTTACCCGAATGAATGAAAACGAAGCCGAACTTGAAAGTTTTTACCGTTACTGGTCAGAAAAATCAAATGCAAGTGCCGGCCAGCTGATAATTCAAAAATATGATGATTTTTGTGGACTTTTGCCTCCGTGTAAGCCTGCTGATTTATCTCCTGTTGAAAGAAATGTCTGCTGGCATCTTCGCCGCGACCTTACAATTCTTTGTGACGGTTCTGTGCCGCTGTGTCGCGAATTTATTTTTGAAAATATCCAGGGAAACGTTTTTACAGACGGAATTCAAACTGTTTGGAATAAATTAAACAAAGAATTAAAAAATCATATTGAAAAAAAATATTGTACTAAGTGTGGAAAATGCGATGAATACTATACCTATAACTTTTAATGAACATTCAATTAATCGTACAATTATCGGCGGAATTGAAAATCATGATCCGTCTGCGTTGAACATTTCTGTGGTAATTCTTGGCTGCGAAGAAAGTCATTTTAAAACTCAGATTTTTGATAATCTTCGTACCTGCAATTTTCGTTCCGTGATTTCAATAGAAAAAGATTCTCAGAATTTTGCAATTTACGAAATCACAAAAAAATATCCGGAAGTAAAATTTATCATTCCTCAGGAAAAAACAACTGATGGTGAACTTATAAATATTGCGATGTCAGAAGTTTCTGCGGATTATGTTCTTGTTTTGCGCGAAAATCTTTATGTTCCGTCCGGAATTATTCTAAGTCACATGGCAGAACGGCTCACAAAATCAGAAATTTACTGCATTGTTCCGCGTCTTTTGGATAATAATAAAAAAGCCTTGCCGTGCAGTTTTTCGCCTTCCGTTGATAAATCAAAATTTGTAATAAATTCGTCAATTTCTGGCAGTGAAGGTGGAAAAACCGTTTATCCTAATGATTTTATTGCACTGTATAATCGTCAGAAATTCATTCAGCTTGGCGGTTTTGATTACACAATTACTTCGCCTTACTGGCAGAATCTTGACCTTGCAATCCGTTCATGGCTTTGGGGCGAAGAAACAAAAATTACTTCAATGCTTCAGTTTTCTTACGTTGAAGAGCCGGCATCTTATGATACGACGATAAATCTTGATTACATTCGGTTTTATTTAAAAAATCAGCTGCCAAAACTCAAAATGGAAGCGGCGTACATAAAAAATTCTTCGTTTTTTAAATTTTATTCACAATCTTCCTGCGGTTTTCTGGAAGCCTTAGAGCAATTCAAAGAAGCAAAACAGTGGGTTTTCAAAAATAAATATAGATTCAAAATAGATATGATGACTTTTGTAAAAAACTGGACTGTCTAAAATTAATGTCCGGTTTCTCCCAAAAATTTAAGGAATTTTAAGATGAAAACTTCTCGTGCCGTTATAATTCAATGTCGTTTAAGTTCAACAAGATTGCCATCAAAAGCATTAAAAAAACTTGGCCAGAAAACTGTTGTCGAATGTGCCATGCGCAGTATGAAAAAAGTTCCTGCCGACCGCTACTTTATTGCCACGGATTTTGATTCTTACAAAACTTTAAAGCCTCTGTGCGAATCTAGCGGGTTTGAAATTTTTGCCGGAGATTTAAACGATGTTCTTAAGCGTTTTTGTGATTTAATAAAAACTCTTGATGTAAAAACAATTATCCGTGCCACCGCCGATAATCCTTTCCTTTTTTATGAGGCCGCCGAAGAATCCTGCATAGAATTTGAACAGAAAAATGAAAATGGCGACGCTTGCGATTATTTAACCTGGAGTGGATTGCCGCACGGCAGCGGAGTTGAAATTTTCAGCGCAGAATCTTTATTAAAAGCCGCGGAACAAACTTTCGACCCTTATGATCACGAACACGTTGGCCCCGCACTTTATCGTCATACGGATAAATTTAACTGTCAGTTTATTCCGTCTCCAAAAAAATATAATTTTCCAGACTTGCGTTCTACAATAGATACGTATTCTGATTATCTTCGTGCGCTGCAAGTTGTTCAGTTTTTGTCAGAAAGTGATGAACCTTACACTTCCGATCAGATTTTAACGGCTTTGCAATCAACTCAAGTGCAAAATCCGGTTGTTTTAGTTCCGTCCGTAAAAAAAATGCATGGAACGGGGCATTTGCACCGCTGTCTTTCAGTTGCGCTTGCTTCAAAAAAATTCTTTGTTTACATTCCTCAAAATAAAACTCTGGAAGAAACAGATTCAATAATCAAGGACTATTTTTCAAAAGGATTAAGCGAATGGCAGATTATTTCTCAGCTTCCGGACGAAACTTACAAGCCTGTGATTGTTACGGACAGTTTTAAACTCACAAAGGAAGAATCACAGCAGTTTTATAAATCAAAATCGTTAATTCAGCTTGATGAAGGCGGAAAATTTATTTCTGAGGCGGATTATCTTCTTGATATTATTCCGTCATTAAATTTTGCACGAAAAGTGAACGAAACTGACTGCAATTTTATGCAAAAACCACTTCACGTAAAAGCAAACAAGCCGGATTTATCAAAAATTTCAAAAATTCTTGTGTGTCTTGGCGGCGAAGATCCGGCCGGACTTTGTGTTCCGTGTTGCAATTCTTTAGTAAAAATTTTTCCGGATGCAAAAATCACGGCGATTTCAAATAATAAAACTCAAAAAATTCAAAATGTTGATTTTGTGCCACCTGTAAAAGATTTAAAAGAAAAACTTTTTGAATATGATCTGGTTTTTACTCATTACGGCCTTACCGCTTACGAAGCGTCTTTTGCCGGTTGCGCGGTGATTCTTCTTCCAACGACAAAACTTCACTTAAAACTTGCTCAAAAATATGATTTTGCTTATGTTTCTGATTCAAAAATTTCAGAAGAATCAATAAAAAACGCTCTGAAATCTGAAAATCTTATTAAAAATCATTTTGATTGCGAAAAACAGGACGAAAATCTTTGTGAATTTTTAAAAAAACTTTCTTGTGGCAAAAAACTTTCCTGTCCGGTTTGCAATATCCCGCGCGAAAATCAAAAAAAAGCCGATGAAATTATTTCAAGAAACGAAAATCGCACTTACCGCCGCTGTCAAAATTGTTCCATGATTTATATGTCCTGGACTGCGGAAGATGATAAAAAGTACGAAAAATCATACTTTTTTGATGATTATAAAAAACAGTACGGCAAAACTTATCAGGAAGATTTTGAAAATATAAAAAATCAGGGTTTTAGGCGCATTTGTGAAATAAAATCAATTTTAAAAACTTCTGATGAAAAAACGCTTCTTGATATTGGTTGCGCTTACGGTCCGTTTTTGTCCGCTGCCTCTGATTCGGGATTTAAAGCATTTGGTACGGATATTTCCGAAGATGCCGTAAATTACGTTAAAGAAAATTTAAAAATTCCGGCCTGCTGTTCAGCATTTCCTGATGTAAATTTTCAAAACGAATTTTCAAAAAATCAGTTTGATATTGTGACGATGTGGTACGTTATTGAACATTTTAAAGATTTAGAAAAAGTTTTAAAAAAAGTGAGCGAAATTACAGCAAAAGGCGGAATTTTTGCATTTTCAACACCTAGTGGTCAAGGAATTTCAGCTTTGAGTAATCCGTCTCATTTTTATAAAATCAGTCCGTCGGATCATTATACTGTCTGGGAACCTTCAAAAGCGGATAAAATCCTCAAAAAATTTGGATTTAAAGTTGTAAAAACCGTTTCTACTGGTCATCATCCTGAGCGTTTTCCGGAAATTCAGCGTCAAAATATCCAGAAGGGCAGTTCAGAATGGGAAAAAATAGAAAAATTGAGCCGTAAAAAAAATCTTGGTGATACGTGCGAAATTTACTGCAAAAAAATCAAATAAAGATAAAATGGTGGGAAAAATGAATGTTTTAATTTTAGGCGCCGGATTGATGCAAAAACCGGCAATTTTAGCGTCAAAAGAACTAGGTTATAAAACTTTTGTAATCGACGCGGACAAAGATGCGGTCAGTATTCCTTATGCCGATGAATTTTGTCAGATTGATTTAAAAGATAAAGAGAAAATTCTTGATTTTGCCAGAAAATTGCAGTTGGACGGCGGATTAAAAGCGGTTTTTACGGCTGGAACTGATTTTTCGGCTTCGGTTAGTTATGTCTGCGAAAAATTAAATCTGAATGCGCATTCTTATGAAGCGGCGCTCAACGCAAGTATAAAGACAAGAATGAGAACTTGTTTTAAAAATTCAAACGTTCCGTCCCCGGAATTTGTAAAAATCAGTGCCGAAGATTTAAAAAACGGAAATCTTATTCACGAAATTTTACAAAAAATGTCGTTTCCGTTTGTTGTTAAGCCTGTTGATAATATGGGCGGACGAGGTTGCCGTCTTGTGCGTTCTGAAATTGAATTTTTGCCGGCAGTCAAAAATGCGACGGAAAGTTCCCGTTCCGGTTTTGCAATTGTCGAAGAATATATGGAAGGTCCTGAATTTTCAATTGACGCAGTTGTCACAAATGGAAAATTCATCGTCACAGGTTTTGCTGAACGGCATATTTTTTATCCTCCGTACTTTATAGAAA
Organism: Anaerobutyricum sp.; assembly: GCA_963638805.1. Classification (GTDB taxonomy): domain Bacteria; phylum Spirochaetota; class Spirochaetia; order Treponematales; family Treponemataceae; genus Treponema_D. The sequence goes on along the minus strand of CAVHTI010000017.1, from coordinate 10,276 downwards.
TGGGACACACAATGCCCGCAGTTTTAAACAAAAAAATGCACGATGAACTGATTTCCTGTTTTGCATGCGGCGCAAAGTCCTTAGGTCTTACGGAAGGAGTTGCCAAGGCGGACATAAAATATACAAAAAAAGGTCCTATGATTGGCGAAATTGCTGCAAGACTTTCCGGCGGTTATATGTCTGGCTGGACATATCCTTATTCTTCTGATTTGAATCTTACAAGAGAAGCGTTAAAAGTTGCCTGTTCTGAAAATCCTGATGTTCTTGAAAAACGAAGAATTTCCGTTGATTTTGTTTCTTTGAACGGCCTTCAAAAGCCTTATGAACTTTACGAAGTTTTGAGTCTGAGGACTAGTGCAGAGCGTGCCTGGATTTCAATTCCCGGAAAAGTAAAATATATTGAAAATATCACGGATTATACGGATCAGGCGGTTCGTGATTTTCTTCCGCGCGCCACAGTTTCGCCTGGCTGTAGCGTTGATTTTCCGCGCAATAATGTTCAAAAGTGCGGAAATGTTATCAGCGTGAGTGCAAGTCGTGAAATTGCCGTGGAAGCTGCTCAGGACGGAGTTTCAAATGTTTTTATTACGCTTGAAGCTCATAATGATGCAACTGAAAATTTTTTAAAGGCAATAAGTCTGCCGGATGAAGAAAAATTCCCGCCGGATGCATTTGCTATCAGCAATAAAATGTTGCTGGAAAAACTTTCTGGGACCATTCTGGAAAATAAAAAAACGGAAGATTTTATTCCGGATTTTTTGAAATCAAAAGAAAATTCAAAATTAACAGACTGGAATTATAATACAATTTTGCAGACTGCCAGAAAATTTGATATTCTCAGACCTGTTCATAAATCTTTGGATTCAAAAATATTCTGGAAAGCGGTAATTCGCGGTGGAATTCAAGCTGCAGTTTACATTTGTGACTGTCAGGATTAATTTGGGAGGTGTGATAAAAATTACATCCGTATAATTTTTATCACAGCAGTTTTTCCAGAACTGCGATTCAGCACCTCCTGTGCTGCCGCTAACGCGGAGTTTTTATGGGAGAAAAAATTTGTTCAATAAAATAAAATATTTTGTTTTTGCTAGTCTTTTGATTTTTTCAGGCCAGGTTTTTGCTCAAAATGCCCAGGCAAATTCTGTTGATCTTGCCCAAACCGCATCAAAATCCGGAATGACTGTTTACTGGGATTCTCTTTCTGAATCTGGAATGATTGAAAAAAACGGACATCAGCTTAGTTTCCGGCCTGGCGAAAATCTTGCAGTCCTTGACAGTATTCTTTTAAAGTCAATTGACGCTCCGGAACTTAAAAATAATCGTATTTTTGTAACTCCAGCATTTATGAGTGCCGCAGAATCTTTTTTTCAGCAGGATTCTTCAGTTCCGTTTAAAGTCGGGGCAATTTTAATTGATGCCGGTCACGGTGGTAAAGATCCAGGAGCTTTAAAAACTTATAAAATCAACGGAAAAGATACTACGATTCGCGAAAAGGACATAAATCTGAATGTCGCAAAAATGCTTTATGAACGCCTGGTTTCCGCTTATCCTGATAAACAGATAATTTTGACAAGAGATAAGGATGTCTTTTTATCATTGAGTGAACGTACAGACATTGCAAATAATGTAAAGGTAAAAGAAAACGAGGCAATTTTGTTTATTTCAATTCACGTGAATTCTTCACTCAATAAATCTTCTTCCGGTTATGAAGTCTGGTATTTGTCTCCGGGGTATCGCAGAACTGTTTTAGATAAATCAAGCGTAGATTCTGAAGATAAAAACCTCTTCCCGATTTTAAATTCAATGATGGAAGAGGAATACACTACAGAAAGTATTATGATTGCAAAATTCATCATGGATGGACTTCAGGCGCAGATTGGCAAAGAATCTGAAGCAAGAGGCATCAAGGCGGAAGAGTGGTTTGTCGTAAAACATTCAAATATGCCAAGTGTGCTTATTGAATTAGGCTTTGTTTCAAACGAAAAAGAGGCACGGCTTTTGAATTCCGAACAATACTTGAAAAAAGCAACTTTAGGAATATATAATGGTCTATCCGCATTTATAACACATTTTGAGCGGTCTCAAGGATTTACAGCACTAAAATGAAAATCAAAAAATCAATTTTAATACCTTTTTGTTCAATTTCTGCCGTTCTGATTATAAGCCTTGTAATTTCAATCATCGCTTTTAACTGTAAAGTTCCGGGTACAAAAAGAATTTTTATTTTTCCGTCGGCTGATAGTGGTGAATTCGTCGTTGAATACCGATATTTAAATAAGGCACCTGTGCAGGGAATCGTAAATCTTTATGTAGATGAGCTTCTTCTTGGCAGTGGTGTTGAAAGAACAAGAAAACTTTTTTCCCCTGATACAAAAGTTATTTCCTGTTTTCAGCGTGATGGAACTCTTTATCTGGACTTATCTGAAGAAATTTTGCAAAAAGGCACAGATGTTACTGATATTCAGGAAGGAATTGACCTTCTTGAATTGAATGTAAAAAAGAATTTTCCGCGCATAAAAGAGGTGATTCTTTTTGTAAACGGAGAACAGACTGAGACGCCAGTCAGTGAGATTGAAACTTCTTCTGAGGAGTTTTAAAAATCTTAAAAAGTTGACAAAAAGGTGTACTTATTAGATAATTCTCTAATACAAGGCTACATCGAATTAGTATAAAAGGAGCTTCAAAAATGAAGAAGACTTTTGGTTTATTTGCAGCTGCTATGCTGCTTGTTGGTGGAGTTGCTTTTGCAGACGAAGCAATCCTCATCGATTTCACACAGTTGGATGCTGATGTTTGTGCTGATGATAATGGAAATTATCAGCAGAATGGTCGTACTTGTATGGACTATTCTGTATCAGCAGGTGCTACTTTCACTGCAGATCAGAAAGATTTAATGAGAACTTCATTGGCTCTTCCTGAATGGGAAGTTTCCTTAAACTCTTCAGCCAAAACAGTACAGGCTCTTGCAGATTCAAGAGTTGTTGCTGCTCCTGTAAGAGCAGAAGCAGATGTTCCGTTCGCAGGTTCAAACGTTATGGGCGTACGAGTTGTATTCCCAACATGGAATTCTAATGCTCATGCATTTATCGTTCCTCCTTTTGAAATTCCAGCTTACGAACCATTGTCATCAGCAGATGAAAATGGAAACCGCCAGGAACCAACTGACGAAGAAAAAGCAAGTGGAAAAACACTTTTTGAAGACGGATACGGCGTTGTAAAAAATGTTGGAACTATTAAAGCAATTGCTGTAACAACAATGGGTATGAATTTCCCACACGGATTGTATGTAAATATTAAAGATACAGACGGTGTTCAGAAGAGATGTTTCATGGGTTACCTTGGATTTGACGGTTGGAAAGAACTTCGCTGGAACAACCCACAGTACCTTTCAGAAATCAGAAATCGTGAAATCAGAGTTTATCCGGTTTATCCTCGCGGAACTCCATATATTAAGTTTGCAGGATTTGAAATCACACGTGATGCAGCTCATGACGGTGGCGATTTTATCGGATACTTCAAAGACGTAAAAGTTATTTACGACAAAGCAGAACTTGTTAGCGAAAGAGACATTGCTGATGAAGACCTCTGGGGAATCATCTCAAAGAAAGAAACTGCTCGTCAGAATTCTGAAATGTCAAGATTTGGCGAAAAACAGGTTAATCGCTATCTCGAAAAAGCTAAGTTAGCTACAGAAGATGAATTCACATCAAGCCTTTCTTCTTCTTCAAGTTCTTCTAGCAGCGACACACAGACTGTTGGAAACGAAAAATAAGTTGATTTAGTTATCTTTATAAAAAGCGCATGGAGAGACAAAATCCCGTGCGCTTTTTTTTTGTAAAAAGAATGTCTGCGACGGCATTTTAAATTCTTTTACGGAAGTTGCTTTATGAATGATCCAGTGTTGATTTCTAAAAATCAGATAAAAGCTGTTTATGAATCTTATGATTCATATTTTTTGCAAATAATGAAGAATATTGTAAATATTTTAAAGGAAAATATAAAAATATCTGCTCAGCCAACTTATAAATATCGTGTAAAAAGTTTTGACAGTTATTATAAAAAAATATTGCGTATTA
>CAVHTI010000017.1:0-6190 GCA_963638805.1 Anaerobutyricum sp. | reverse complement strand
GTAAAAACAGACAATCTTATTTATCTGACAGATATTATGGGCATCAGGGTAATTTGTGCTTTTCTTGAGGATTTGAATTTTGCCTTAAATCAAATAAAACAACTTTTTGATATAAAAGAAATTGAAGTAAAGGGCGCCGACAAAAAATTCAGTGAATTTGGCTATGAATCAATTCACGTTTTAATAAAAATTCCTGAAAATTGTAAGCCTCCGTTAGAAAATGAATTTGCTGATTTAAAACCAATTTCTCCGGATGCTGTCTGTGAAATTCAAATCAGAACAATTTTGCAGGACGCATGGGCGGAAGTTGAACATGAATTAATCTATAAAGCAGAATTTTCGCCTTTTGATAAGCCTCTAAGACGAAAACTTGCTTCAATAAATGCATCTTTGAGCCTTGCCGATATAACTTTCCAGGAAATCAGGGATTATCAGAATAAATTGCAAAAGGAACTTGCAGAACGCCGTTCATCATTTTATGGAAAGGCAGATAATCTTCTTGATGAAGAACTTGATGTTAAAAAAATGCAGAAAGAAGATATTTCTCGTGTTTCGCCATTTATTCAAGGTACAATTGATGATTTAATTCTGCGTGCAATTGAGGCTCATAATAAGGGAAATCTTGATGAAGCGATTTTGATTTATACAAAAATTCTTGAAGCAACTGCTGATGGCGACAAAAATGTTATTGCAGTAATCAGAAAACATCGCGGTATGGCGTATTTTGCAAAAAATGATTTTGAAAATGCACTGTCGGATTTTAAAGAAAGTGAAAAATATGATCCTTCTAATTTCAGAATTTTTTATTATGAAGGAATTGTTTATTCTGTGCAGCGAAATTATGAAAAGGCCGTTGAATGTTATTCAAAATCGCTTGAATTAAATGCTTTTCAGGCACATACAAATTTCCGCAGAGCTTTAGCGTATTATGAATTGCAGGAATATGAAAAATCAATGAAAGATTTAGATTCTGCTTTGAAACTTGGAATGCCGGAAGAAGAATGTAAAGGTTTGCAGGAAAAACTTGTAAAAAAATTCGGAATGAGTATGTAACTCTATTGACTATTTTTTTCCATTCTTATATATTATTAAACATCAGCGATGAACGCTATGTCTCCCTCGTCTAGTGGTTAGGACATCGGGTTTTCATCCCGACAACATGGGTTCAATTCCCGTGGGAGATGTTTGGCTCTAAAACTTAAGTTTTAGAGCTTTTTTTTTGCCTTGATATTGAAAATTATGGATATAAAAAAATTAATTTCAAACGAATCAATAATCAAAATAAAAAACGGAATAAAAGAATCTGGCAATAATGAAGTTTTTTTTACAGGTCTTTTGAATGACGAAGGGGTAGTGACTTCTGTAGAAATTGGCGCCCGGGGAAATATTCATGAAGTTCCCGTTAATTTTGAAAGTGCAAAAAAATCAGAAGTTTTAATTCACAATCATCCTGGTGGAAGTCTTGTCCCTTCTGATGCAGATTTAAGCGTAGCGGCTCATTATGCAGAAAATGGCTGTGGTTTTTATATCATAAATAATTCTGTTAGTGACATTTATGTTGTCGTAGAACCGGTTTTGCCTCAAAAAAAAGAAAAACTTGATTCAGAAAAGACTGGAGAATTTCTTACTGCACGCGGGCCTTTAGCTCTGAATAATGAAAAATTTGAAGAACGTGAAGGTCAGATTGAACTTTGTAAAAATATCGCAAAAGTTTTTAATGAAAATAAACTTGGAATTTTTGAAGCCGGAACTGGAGTCGGAAAATCTTACGCGTATTTGATTCCTTCAGTTTTGTGGGCTTTTAAAAATAAGGAAAGAGTTATAATTTCTACCGGTACCATAAATTTACAGCAACAGCTTTGTGAAAAAGATATTCCAGCTGTGCTAAAAATGCTCAATCTTGATTTGAAATATATTCTTATGAAGGGCAGGCAGAATTTTATCTGTAAAAGGCGGCTGAATGAGGCCGGTGCCATAAATGATTTATTTGAAAATGATGCCGATGAAATAAAAAAAATCTTTAAGTGGGCAAATAATAGTCCGTCGGGTGATAAATCTGAACTTACGTTTATGCCTGCTGATTCAGTTTGGACGCGGGTAAATTCCGAAAGTGACGGTTGTATGGGAATGAAATGTCCGTACCATTCAGAATGTTTTGTAATGAAATTAAAAAAAGAGGCTGCCAGTGCAAATCTTATCGTCGTAAATCATCATCTTTTGTTTGCTGATATTGAATCAAGAATGAACGGTGCCGGATATGAAGATGCTGCGGTTTTGCCTCCGTATAAACATATAGTTTTTGATGAAGCACACGGAATTGAAGCTGCCGCAACAAGTTTTTTTAGTGAAAGTTTTACTCGGTTTAAACTGAATAAAATGCTGAATCAGATGTACAGAAAACGAAAATCCTCAGAATCTGGGCATTTATTTACGCTTGCCTTAGTTTCTTCTAATGAGGACAAAGTTGAAGCGGCCAGTGAAATTGTTTCAAAAGTAAAAAATACAATAACGGTTTTAGAGCAAAGTGGAAAAGATTTAACCGGAAAGGAAATGACAAAACGGCTTTATTCCCAAACTGCAAGAGATTTTGGGCCATTTCTGGTTGCTGTCAGTGAACTTGCAAAAAATCTTGGAAAATTTAACGATCTTGTAAGAATCATTATTGAGGGCATTGAACAGGATGATCAGAATATTCCGGCGTATTGGGAATCAAAAATGATTTTGCGCAGGCTTGATGATTATGTAATTTTACTGAAAGATTTTTGTCAGTGGGACGAAAAACAGGATTATGTTTTCTGGATTCAGCAAAAACGACTTTCTCCTGTGCTCAGAAAAGATACTGCGGAAGATGAATTTATCGTTTTGAACAAAACTCCTTTGGATATTTCTGCATTGATGAATAACGGTGTTTATGAAGAAATGGACAGTGTTATTTGTACTTCTGCAACTTTAAAAACTGGCCGTGATTTTAATTACTGGATGAATCGTACGGGATTTTTCTTTACTCAAAAGGGTAGAGTTGTTCTAAATGAATATTCTTCGCCGTTTCCTTATGAAAAAAATATGATTTTTGCGGTTCCTAAAGATGCTCCGTTGCCGGATAGTATGGAGTATCAGCAATATATAGAAATGGCTCTTCCAAAATTGATACAGGCAGCAGAAGGCCGGACTCTTGTGTTGTTTACGTCTTACGAGTCATTAAAAAGTGCCTGTGCAACCTGTAAGGCAGTTTTACGCGGATTTAGCGGAAGAATTATGCAACAGGGGGAAGATGATCCTGCAAAATTATTGGATGCTTTTAAAAAAGAAAAAGAAAGTGTCCTGTTTGCAACTGATTCTTTCTGGCAGGGTGTTGATGTTCCCGGCGAATCATTAAGTCAGGTGATTATTGTAAAACTTCCGTTTACAGTTCCTAGCGATCCTGTTTTTGTTGCAAGATCAGAGGCAATTTCAAAACGTGGCGGAAATTCTTTTATGGAACTGAGTATTCCAGAAGCGGTTATAAAATTCAGGCAGGGAATAGGACGACTTATCAGAACTAAAAATGATAAAGGCGCTGTTGTCGTTCTTGACCGCCGTGTTTATGAAAAACGCTACGGTTCCATATTTTTAGCAAGTATGCCGTTTTGCAGGCAATTTTATGAACCTCTTGAAAATATTGCAAAACGCGTAAATGACTTTATTTTTGACTGAAATTTAAATATACTGTCTCTAAAATTGTTTTTTTTGAGGTTTATATGTCCAGCATAATTACTTTTATTTGTTTACTAGGTGTTGTAGGACCGGCTGCTATTGCCAATATTTTTGCATATCCCATTTCAAAAAAGTTAAGTATAAAGATTTCGCATTATATTCAGAAAGTTTGTTCTTTGAGAGTTTTTAGAGTTTTTAACTGTTATAAGAATTTTAAATTCTGGGGATATAAAGATCATCTTGATGAACTTCCGGAACAATTTATGATTATTTCTAATCATCAGAGTTTGCTTGATATTCCAGTTTATATGAATTTTCTGCGCAATAAAGAATTACGTTTTGTTGCAAAAGATTCACTTTCAAGGCACGTTCCTCTTGTTTCTGAAATGTTGCGTTCAGAAGAGCATTGTTGCATTCCAAGAAAGGCAAAACCAATGGAAGCCATGAAATATGTTGATCAGTTTGGAAAAAGAGTTGTGCAGCGAAATCAAATTCCGGTTTTGTTTCCAGAAGGAACTCGTACTCGTGACGGTGAAGTTGGAAAATTTTATTCAGCAGGATTTAGAAAACTCAGTGAAAGTTCAAAACTTCCGGTCGTTGCCTGCGCACTGGACGGCGGATATTCGCTTCGTGATGTAAAAAAACTTTTGAAAAATTTAAGTAGCGGTTCTTACCGTGTAAAAGTTATGAAAATTTATCCTTGTCCTCAAAATAAAGACGAAGTTAATGCACTTTTGGAAGACAGTCGTTCCCTTATTCAGCAACAGTTACAAGAGTGGCGGAAACTTTCTCCTTTAGAAAAATAAAAGACATTTTTTGATTTTATTTCAGTTGAGTTTTGATTCAAAAAGAGTTTTTTAAATAAAAAAAACGCAGGGGTCATGATTTCCTGCGTTTTTCATTTAACAAAAAGATTTATGTATTAATTTCTATTATTTAAAATCTTTTGGTCTTCTTTCAACACGCTTGCATTTCTGGCATTCAGCCTGATTTTTAATTCTGCCGTTTTCAATTAATGTTTTCATAACAATTTCGCCACCGCAGTCAGGGCAAATGAATTTTTGTGTTGCAACAGTTGTACGAGAGTTTTTACTAGCTCCAGCCATTTTTGTGCCTCCAATCGAATATTCGTGATTTACAATATTACTGACATAGGGGTGTGATGTCAATAATCATTTTGAAATTAAGAATTCTGAAATTGACATAAAATATTTAATTTGATAATATGATTTTTAGTTAACATTTTTATTCGGGGGATCAAAGTGGCTGGAAAACAGACATCAGCAGAAAAAAGACACGCTCAGAGCGAAGTTAGAAGACTTCATAATAAAGCTATTAAGAGTACATGCAAAACTTATGCAAAACATTTTGTAGAAGCTGTTCATGCAAAAGACCAGAAGTCAGCTGACGAAAAATATAAGTTGCTTCAGAGTGAACTTGACAGTGCACGCAGCAAGGGTGTTTTAACACGTAACGCTGTATCTCGCAAAAAGTCAAGAATGATGAGTCTTTATAATGCAACATTTGCTGCAAAATAAATAAACTTATTTAGACGATGAAAACCAGTTGGAGTTTCTTCAGCTGGTTTTTTTTTGCGAAAATACTGATAAAACGTCCTGGGCGTCAGTGTTTAATATTTTTTTGATAAATTGCAGGGTAAATAAAATGGCAAAACTTACAAAAAATGAAATTGTTGATAATATTTATACTTCAAGTGATGTTGAACGCAAAGTAATTTATGATGTTATTGAATCTTTTATTAATCAGTTGAGAAACGGTCTGGAAGATGGAAAAACAATTGAATTGCGAGGGTTTGGAACTCTAGAACCGAGACTTAGAAAGGGCCGCGCTAAAGCTAGAAATCCTAAAACCGGAGAAAAATGTACTGTGGAACCTCACTATGTTGCATTTTTTCGTCCAGGAAAAGATTTAAAAGAAAAAATGTGGAATCTTGAAGTAACGGAAGAAAAAAAATAGTCGGTTTACGCAATGCAAAATCAACTTTTTAAGTTTAATTTTAAGTTCAAAGGGCAAAATTTTTTAATTTATTCTATTTTGCTGTCTTTTTTTTCTGCTTTTCTTTTTTCGTTTGCGAATCCTGGCGTTTTTTTTAATGATGGACTTGGATTTGTCGCGTGGTTTTATTATTTACCGTTGCTTGTTTCTGTAAAATTTTCCAAAAAACAATTTGTTTTTATAAACGGTTTTTTGTACGGATTTACGGCATATTTTTTGTATACTTTCTGGCTTTTAAAATCATATAAAGCATTATTTTTTCTTGTAATTATCTGTTTTGGCCTGATTTTTTTGTTTTTGTTTTTTATTCTCAAATTAAGTGAAAAATATTTTGGCAAGATTGCTTTTATTGCCGATTTTTTAATTTTATCTTCGTATGAATTTTTAAGAACGCTTGGCCCGTTTGGATTAAACTACGGCGTAACTTGTTATACACAATATAATTATAAAATTTTGATTCAAATTACAGATATATCAGGAC
>CAVHTI010000016.1:0-38192 GCA_963638805.1 Anaerobutyricum sp. | reverse complement strand
GTCCACCCCGTCTACGTTCGCTTCCGCAGGCCTCCCTGCCTGCTCATCCTCCCTATTCGGTCGGCGCTCACTTCGCGGTTCGACTGTCAATTTCCCGTTAAAAAAAAATCCGCAGGCCTTAACGCTTGCGGATTGTAAATTCATTAGCCTCTATGGGAGTCGAACCCATCTTTGGACCTTGAGAGGGTCCCGAACTAAACCGATATTCGAAGAGGCCATATAAAAAATGGTAAAAAAAAAGCTGGACTTTTCAGTTCAGCTTTAGTTCCCCAAGGAGGATTCGAACCCCCACAGTCAGAACCAGAATCTGAAGTGCTACCATTACACAATCGGGGAATAAGTGACTCTTAATATACAATTTAAGAGTCACAGTGTCAATAAGTTCACTTACTTTTTAGAACTTTTTTTGGTTGTTTTTGAAGTTTTTGCAGCAGATTTTGGAGCCGGCTTTTTAGATTCTTTTTCTGCTTTTGGAGCAGTTGTATCAAGAACAGAATTGTCATCATTTGCAAGTTCTGAACGAACATAAGAATCTGCCTTCCAGTCATTTATCCATTTTTTGCCACCGTCTGCATAAGTCAAAAGATAGCGGAACTGAAATGCCTTGTTAATCTCAAATTCCTTTGAAAGTGCAAAAGAACCATCCGGGCATTTTTTCATTGGCAGAGAAGTTTCATTCCAACTATTGAACTCTCCAACAAGATATACCTTTTCAGCACCTTCAGCGGCGTTTACATTCACATTAAAATCAACTGTACATTTCTTTGCAGTAAATTTTTTCTTCAAAGACATATTTCTACCCCCATAAAGTTATTTTTCACATTTTAACAGTTTTAATATAGCGGTGCAAGTTGTACCTAAAATTCAATTCATCGGAATCTAAAATCAATGTAAAATCTAGGGAAAATCTTAAAAAAAACTGTTCATAATCTTTCAAAAGCATTAAAATAAGCACAGTTGTTCTTCTAAAACTTAGACGTTCAAGTCAGTTTGACTTTTTGATTTTTTTCTGGAGGTGCGTTTATGGACTGCGGGTCGAGTTATCCCATACATTTTCTAAATAAATTAAACCTCCGGAATCTTCATTTTTAATTCTCTTTCTTCTATAAAAAACCCAACTGAAATGAAGACTCCGCAAAATTTTATCCCTACGGAGTTTTAAAATGATTACATACTGGCAGCAGATTAACGGTCAATTTTTCAAAGTAAAAAAAGATGAAATCGTGGATTCTTTACCTTTGTGGGTAGATGCAAGGGCCGTTACCCGCGACGAAACAAACGAAATTCAAAATGAATACGAAATTGAACAGGATGATCTTCTTGATATTCTTGACCCGGATGAACTTTCGCGTTTGGACGATGGTGAAGGTTACATTCTTACAATTGTAAGGGTTCCGGTTTATGATCCTCAGGCAGAAACGCCTTATTTTGCCGTGCCAATCGGTATTATCATCAAAGGAAAAACTATCATCACAATTTGCTGGACAGACAGTGAAGTTTTAAAAGATTTTGGGAATAATCGGGTACGCGGTGTGCGCCTCACGGATTTTCCGTCATTTATCGTTCAGATTTTGAATCGCGCCAACTTGAATTTTCTGCGCTACCTTAAAGAAATCAACCGCAAATCAACAAGCATTCAGAACGACATGAAAGTCGGCGTTGAAAATAAAGAAATTCAGCAGATTTTAGGACTCGAAAAATCCCTCGTTTATTTTGCGACTTCCCTCAAAAGTAATTCTCTTTTGCTCCAAAAAATGAAGACCACCCGTTTAATCAAATTTGATGACGAAGACATTGATTTTGTAGAAGGCGTTGCAATTGATAACCGCCAGGCAATAGAAATGGCGGACACTTACTCAAACATTATGTTCGGCGTAATGGATGCCTACAACTCAATCATCTCTAACAACCTGAACACCGTCATGAAAAAACTCGCAATCATCAACATTGTCATGATGGCCCCGACCTTTATCACAAGTTTTTTTGGAATGAACTTTAAACTGCCGTTTGAAACTTTGCCGTGGTACTGGCCTGTAATTGTCGCTTCAATTCTTTGTATACTCGCCGTTGGAATCAGCTGGGGACTTTTAAGCATCAATCGTGAAAACTTAAAAGCAAACTACCTTTTGCGCAAAAAAAATCGGACACAGCGCAGTATGCTAAAAACGGAAACGCGTAAACTCAAAAAACAGGAAAAACGAATAGACAAAAAAACTCAGTCAAAACAACGTTCAAAAAGGTAACTATAAAGAATAAAAACTGTTAAAATAGAAAACACAGCGAATATTTTTAAAATAGGAAATCTATGAAAAGAACTTTTTTTAAAATAATTTTTTCCACAATCATTTTTTTTGCAGGCACAAATGCTTTTGCATTCAATCCGCTCAGCCTGGTGACTTTTAAATCCGGACTTACGTACATTCAGGGCAAAGACACTCAGACAGAAACCGTACAGCGCGAACTAAAACCTTTTTCCATAAATAAATACGAAACGACCTACGGATTATGGTACGACACCCGCACTCGCGCAGAAAAAACTCTCGGATATTATTTTCAAAATCCCGGACAGCCAGGCTCAAACGGTAAATACGCCACAGAACCAACAGAAGAAAATGCAACTCAGCCGGTCACAATGATAAGCTGGTACGACGCAATTATCTGGTGCAACGCCTTAAGCGAACTTCGCGGACGAACGCCTTGCTACACTTACGACGGACAGATTTTGCGCGACTCAAGTGACACTGCCAGCTGCGACCTTTCAACCTGCAATTTTGAAGCAAATGGTTTCCGCCTGCCGTGCGAATCAGAATGGGAATACGCCGCATTAAGAACAAAAACCGGATTCCAGAGCGGAGCCACCGTCAGTGGCAAAGTTTCTGACGACACAGACCCGCTTTTACTTGCCTGGCTCAGCGAAAATTGCGACGGCACAAGAGTTGCGGGCACGGCCGGAATTCCGTTCAACCCGAATTCAATTTCTCTGGCCGGCACTGGCAATGCAAACGCCGCCGGAATTTTTGATATGACTGGAAATGTCCTTGAATTTTGCTGGGACTGGTTTGCCGACTATTCTTCAGAAAAACCTTACGGCCCAGACTTAGGCTTTGAACGCGTAAGCCGAGGCGCCAGCTGGTCAGAATACACCCCGTTTATTTTCGCCGGCGACCGCTACTCCTACGACCCAAACGAATGTTACAATTATTTTGGCTTTAGAATTGCCTGTTCAGTTTTAGAAAAATAATTTTTTGGAGGTTTCCTTCCGCTGCGCTCCAGGCCGCGCTTTCCGCAGTTCCGCTTTCGCTACAAAATCCTCGGCGTGCAAATAGCACGCCTGCGGGTTTCCACTTCGGCAATTGAAATTGCCTTCGCGGCTGCTACAATCGCTAACCCGCCGGGCACCAAAAAATCAATAAAACGTCATTTTTTATTTTACGGTTTTCAATTCTACATTTTCTACTTTCCAAGAATCACCGTTTTTTTCTACATTCATAACGGCGTAATGTCCTTCTTGCAAAGCACCAGGATTTATTACGACTGTCTCGCCAATTTTATCAATGCCAATTCCTTCATGAATATGTCCGCAGATAACCGCAAGCGGCTGGTGTTCTTTAATATAATCAGTAAACATCTGGCTGCCAGCGTGAAGTTCTGCATTAACCGCGTCACATTTTGTATCTTTTGGCGGATTGTGGCTGATTAAAATTAAACTTTTCCACAAAGAATTGTCGCCGGTTTGCTCAACAGAAGTCTTTACAATATCAAAATCACTCAAAATTTCTTCTTCTGTGCGTTCAAATTCAGTTTTGCCGGTAAATTTAGTTCCGCCACCACTGCCTGCAAATGCAAGTCCATCATGAAAAACAAGGCTCTTTTCAACGCTAATATCCTGATTTTCAATTTCTTCAAGAAAATCCTCATTATCGCAATTTCCAAGAACCGCAAAAATTGTTTCGTGCTTTGCACACAAGGCTTCAAGCGCGCCCTTTCCAGTTTCAGGTTTAAAACATTCTGCAAAATCACCGCCAAAAAGCACTGCATCGCAAGTTTTAAACTCGTCGTTCAATTTATCAAGCATAGAATTATTTGCGTGTAAATCACTAATCACAAGAAATTTCATTTTAGACCTCTTTTTTTTATTTTTTGTAACTATCCAGCATATTAGCTTTTACAATAGTAAACCTAAACGTCATGGGGCTGTCGTAAGGCTAAACGTCATGCTGAATTTATTTCAGGATTTTTTCTATTGCACAACGCAAGGCCTTCATTCCTTCAGGAGTGCCCACGGTTATGCGCACAAAATCTTCTATTCCTTTTGTATTAAAATGCCGGATTAAAATGCCTTCTTCCTTCACTTTTTTGTAAAGAATTTCACCAGGTATTCCGTCTTTTTTTGCAAAAATGAAGTTTGTTTTAGAATCAATTACAAAAAATCCTTTTTCTCGCAGGAATTTTGTAAAAGAATCCCGTTCAGAAGCAACTTTCGCGGCACAATTAGCATAATAAGCCGGATCTTTGCAGGCAGCAATTCCGGCCACCTGGGCAACCGCATCAATTGGGAAGTGATTTACACTGTTTTTTACGGTCGTCACAATATTCACAAGTTCAGGATTTGCAACAATATAGCCAAGACGCATTCCGGCAGCACAAAGACTTTTACTGAAAGTTCTTACAATCACAAGATTTTTATAATCAGCAAGGAGCGGAATACAAGATTCGCCGCCAAAATCAACATAGGCTTCGTCCACAACAAAAATTTCATCAGGATTTGCCTTATCAAGCATTGCCCGAACTTCAGCGCGCGTTAAACCAATGCCGGTCGGGGCATTAGGATTTGCAAAAATAATTCCACTTTTGTTTTTTTGCGCACGCTTAAGCATTTCATCAACATCAAGTGACCAGTCAGACTTTAACGGAACTAAATCCATCGGAATATTGTAAAAGCCGGCATAAACAGGATAAAAACTGTAGGTATGCTGTGGCATTACAAATTCTTTGGAAGAATCAAAAAAGGCGTAAAAGAGAAAAGAAAGAACTTCGTCACTTCCGTTGCCCGTGTAAATCATCTGAGGGGTAACGGTAAAAGGAATTTTATCTTGTGGCGAAGGTTCAACGTCATTTCCATTTATTTTTGCACGGCACAAAACGCCACCGGTTTTGTTTAACATCTCTGCAACCGCTGTATGCAATTCAGAACTGTCAGGATCCGGGTAAACGGCCAGTTTTTTTGGCTCATTTTTTACAAACTTAATAACCGCTTCCGAAACTTTTTTACTCGGTTCGTAAGGATTTTCGTTAGCATTTAATTTTATGTAAACTCTATCTTTTGGCTGTTCACCGGGAACATAAGGATTCAATTTTTCTAGTCTGCTTGATGTAATCATTTTGTGCCTCTGATGTCTGAATATTTTTATTTGTAAACTACGCTATATTTTGTAACATTGCAAATTGTTTCGCCGTCAATCTGAAGTGGCTGCGGTTTAGAAAATTCAACAGTAACTTCGTGACCGGTTCTAAGTGCAATAAAATGCTTTTTTACGTGAGTTCCTTTAAAAATTTTTTTGAAATTCATCATAGTTCTTAATTTTCCGGTTCCGTGCCAGACAACAGTCGTTACAGTTTTTTCAGGATTAAGTCTGTCCTGATTCGGAGCAACTTTCATTCCGCCACCGTAATATCGACCAATCATAGTTGGGGCAAGCCAGACATTTCTATAAGTTTTAGAAACGCCGTCAACCGTAACCGTTGCAGAACAAGGTTTATAATCACCCATTAAACCTTTTATAACGATGGAAGCATAATTGATTTTTTCAACAGATTCTGAACGAAGTCTATCGCCGGCTTCGCAACAATAACCATCAATACCAAAACCAACACCGTTAATAAAATATCTTGACTTTCCGTTTACGGTCACAATCGGCAGACTTTCATAATATTTTTTCAAAGGAATAAGTTTTACAAGAGTTGTATTCAAATCCTCAGAATCATTAATATCGTGAGCAAAATCGTTACCGCTACCACTTCTGTAATAAAAAATTTCCTGAGGAATTCTTACTCTGTAAGCCTGATTTACAAATCTGTGAATAGTTCCATCTCCACCACAAATTACAACAATATCGTCTTTTTCAAGATTCAAAGTAACCGCTGCAGCATTCGGGATTTTTGTGATGTCTTCAACTTGAATTTCCTTTCCGGGAAAATACGCCTTAACTTCCTCTACAGCTTCAGTTCCATGACGATTGTTAGAAAGTGGATTAAAATAAATATGAATCATATTCAAAACCTCCAGTTTTATAAATATTCATCAAACTTCTGAAACGCAAAAACATTTTCGCGAAACAGAATCCGTTTGCTTAAGATTCCTTTTTATGTGCATCTCTAAAAATTGCAATTTTTAGAGGCTCCCTTATCAGCCAGAAAAGCAGCAACTTTTTCGGCCGAAATTCTGCAAAGTTCTACAGTTTTTGTTGAAGAAGTCACTTCCGACGGCAAAACTTCCAGAAAATCAATATAAACGTGAGTTTTTTTGAACGGCACATTTTTGTGAATTTTTTGAGTTCCGCGCACCGTACTGATTACCAAAGGACATTTTCCTTTTTCTGCAATTTTAAAGCAACCGGGCTTAAACGGCAATAACTCGCAATTTTTACTGCGCTTTCCTTCCGGAAAAACTCCCACAGACATCAGTCCAGTTGAAACATATTCCGTTGCCTGATGAATTGATTCAAGCGCGCTTTTCATGTGGCCGCGATCAATTGAAATAAAAAGACAACGGTTCACAAGACGTCCCGCAAAAGGAATTTTGAAATTTTCTTTTTTGGAAATATAAGCGATCGGAGTTTTTCTCAAAACAATTCCCTGAATTATGTTATCAAAATTTGAACGATGATTAGAAACTAAAAGAAAACATTTATCGGCGGGCAGTTTTTCTAATCCCGAAACATGAATTTTTACACGACAGACAAAACAAATAAAACGGCAGATTGTAATGTAAAGATTGTAGTAAAATCTGGAAAAATTCTTGTACTTTTTATTTTTACGCACGGTTAGCGTCATCAAAAGAAGAAAAACAAAAGTCAGCAGAAGAACCGCCAGATACAAAAGCAGACACGAAATCACTACAATAAAAATTATGAGAAAAACATTTATTACAGGATTTTCAACCAGCATTTTATTATTATACCAAAGTACTTGTTAAAAATCAAAAAAATGAACATAGTACAACTATGGATAAAAGAGTTTTAACTATTCAGGATATTTCTTGTATTGGACAGTGTTCGCTTACGGTTGCACTGCCAATTATTTCTGCATGCGGAATAGAAACTGCAATTTTGCCAAGTTCAGTTCTTTCAAATCACACGGCACCGGGATTTAACGGTTTTACATTTCACGATTTAACTTCAGAAATGCCGCTGATTTTAAAGCAATGGCAAAAAAATAATACACATTTTGATGCTTTTTACACGGGATATGTTTCAAAGGCGCAGATCCCGCTCATTCTTGATATTATTCAAAAAACTGGAAAATCAGATTCATTAAAAATTGTTGACCCGGTAATGGCTGACAACGGAAAACTTTATTCCGGATTTGACTCAGATTTCCCGTCCGAAATGCTAAAACTCTGCCAGAATGCAGATTTTATTCTTCCAAATCTGACGGAAGCCGCACTGCTTTTGGGCGAAGATTATGTCGGCGACAATTATAATCAAAACTATATTGAACAACTTTGCGCACGCCTCCACAAAAAAACAAACGCAAAAAATATAATCATTACCGGCGTAAGTTTTGAAAAATCAAAATTGGGAGTTGCAGTTTACGACGCCAAAACCGTGAATTTTTATTTTACGGAAAAACTTCCGGCAAGCATGCACGGCACAGGAGACGTTTTTGCATCCGCTTTTACAGGCGCGCTGCTTTCCGGCAAAACTCCACTAGAAGCCGCAAGCCTCGCCGCCGATTTTGTAGTCCTTGCGATGAAAAAAACACTGGACGACAGCAATCACTGGTACGGCGTAAAATTTGAAAAAGCCCTCCCAGAGTTGATAAAGAGAATATAAATATTTTGTGCCACGTCCCAACCGCCGGTGACGTGGCACCTAATCTTTTCCTTTCCAGCCCTTTCTGTGCAAAAAATTATATAAAGTCTGAGAACTCACGTTAAAATGCTTTGAAATATACGTTTTGGAATAGCCCATCGCGACCATCTCAAAAATCAGTTCTTCAAAATCATCAAGTTTATAATGACTTGCGACTTTACCTTTTGGCCTGCCAAGTTTCACACCTTCAGCCTTTTTTCGTTTCAGAGCCTCCAAAGTCCGCTGACTAATCAAAGTCCTTTCAATTTCCGCCGAAATACTGAACGCAAAAGCCAGAACCTTACTCGTCAAATCCTGACCAAGCCGGTAACCTTCCTTCACCGTGATAATTTTTACCTCATGCTCCATCAGTTGATTCAAAACCGACATAATCATAAACATATTTCGACCCAACCGCGAAAGTTCCGAACAAATAATCGTGTCGCCCGCCTTCACTTTGCACAAAAGTTTCCCCAGATTCCGCTTATCCACCGCGACCGTCCCGCTAATCGTTTCTTCAATCCACTCGTCCACCGCAATTTTTTCATTTTCCAGAAAATTAGAAATCTCAAACCTCTGATTTTCAACCGTCTGCTTATCGCTACTCACCCTGATATACCCGTAAATCATAAAAACACCTCGAATATTTTGTATAGGGAGCCTCTAAAAAAGCATTGAAAATAATTTTTTAGAGATGCCCTATATTACAAATTTTTTAAAACTTTGGGCAAATGCTCCGCTACGCTCCGCACCAGGCTTTCCAGGGTTTCGCATTCGCTCCAGCCCGGTGCACTCCGCGCCAGAACAATGGCGCTGCGTTTTGCCCCGGTCCGCCTTCGGCGCCCTTCCAATCCTTTTTGCAGAGGAAAATTTTAAATTTCTGCGCAAAAAAATCAAAATTTTCAAAAAAAATCAAAATTTCTTCCAAATTTTTGTAAATTTTTGCAAAACAAATCAATCATTATTATAAGAACACAAAACGTTCTCTGCTTTTTCCTGGCCGGCGGGATAAGCAATTTTTTCTGTTCTGAAGTTAAAAGTTGCCACTGAAAGTTGAACTTTCAGAGTATCACTAAAAAACTTCCGAACAACAAAACGAGGTTTTATTATGAATAATTTGAATTCTCTGATTATTGAGGGAAATGTTGTAAAAACAGGAAATGTTGTGGAACCTGTTTCTGGTTTTAAAAAGTGTCTTTTTCCTGTGGCCGTAAACAGATGGTACAAAACGAAAGATGGGAATGGAGCGACTGAAGTTTCGTACTTTGACGTTGAAACTTACGGAAAAATGGCTGAAACGTGTGCCCAGCAGGCAGTAAAAGGACGAGGTGTTAGAATTGTCGGAAGATTAAAACAAGATCGCTGGAACGATTCTGACGGTAGAGCACATTCAAGAATCTTTGTGATTGCTGAACACATCGAATACAAGCCGAAAGTAAAAACAGAATCTTCCGGAGAACCTTCTCCGGAAAACTATTCTGGCTACGAAACTGCAGAAGCGTCTGTGTTCTAAAGGGAGCCTCTAAAAATTGCAATTTTTAGAGGCAACTTTAAAAACGCGACGTTTTAATTCGTGCTATATCAACGAATTAAAACTCGAAAGTCTCTCTGGAAAATCATTGAAAATGATTTTTTAGAGATGCCCTAAGATCAATTTTGTGATTAGTGGCGCCTGTCAGACTTTTTATAAGAACTTCGTCTCTTAGTTTCTCCGCGAACGTTCTTATAAGATTTTCCAGATGTGGCGGGGCGCCCTTTTCCATATTTTGCAGCTGCTGCTTCGGTGGCAGCTCTTTCTGCAGCGGCTTTATATTCTTCCATTTGCTGTGGATTATAAAAACCGTCTTTCCAGTTAAATCTTGAAATTTCCGGTAAAGGCTGTGCTTTAATCAAAGAAGTAGAAATTGCCTTTATCTGACTTCGACTAACTTTGGTTTTTGAAAAATCAATCAAAATCTTTTTAAATCCGGACTGATTCAAGAAATTAACTTTATCAAGAATACTGAATGGCTCTTCCGGCATAACAAAAGAACCGTCCGGAGTAGAATTTACTTTAAATACTTTTCCTTCTTTGTCTTCAAAATACGTAAAATCATAATCAGAAGGCAGTTTAAATCTCATTCTAAACAGTGCAGGATATGCAAAAACCGGAACTAAAACCCGCGCGCGGACAGAAGGGTCAAAAGTTGCTTCCAGATTTCTTCGTGAATTTTCATAAGGCATAATAAAAGCGCCAATATTCTGATTTTCAAGCCAGGAAACTGCCCAGCGGTTGAAGGTATAAAGGTACGGGCCCGCAATTACATTTGCCTTTGCATCCTTTAACAACTGAAGATGAGCAATATTATTTGCCACAAAATTCACAAATCCGTCAGAAATAAGACGTTCAATTTCATCTTTCAGTTTATTTTCCTGCAACGGAGCGCAGAAAGGATCAAAAGAAATATAAATCTGCTTTTTAGAAAATGGCAGCACAGTTTTATGATTCAGCAAATCCCACGAAGTTTCAGAATTATATTCAATAATTACTCTGACCGGATTAAGTCCCTGAACCGCAAAAACGTCCGCAATAGAAGAAACCTGAACATAAATTCCTTCCGGAAAATATGAAAGTTCCTTTGTCCCAACCGGAGTTACGTCAAGAATCGGTAACTGCTCGTCCTTTGGCTGCTTACGGTACTTTCCAATATCATTTGGCAAAACCCGCGGATAACGCTTTGAACTGCTTTTTATTTGCAAAAGATAAACTTCGTCCCCTTCAGAGAATCCTGTCGGAACATCAATCCATCGTCTTTCTTTTTCGTCATCAAGTTCTACACTGCGAATTTTGTGACTTACACGGCCAGAATCATCTTTTTTGTGAAGTCTTATAGAATCTCCCGGATCTGGATCATACGAACCGCCTTTTAAATATGCCATCTGAATTTTTAAAGGCTGACCGTCCGCATCAGTTGCACCAGACGCTTCTTGAATTGCAAGCTGTAATTCTTTTGAAGCCGGTTTTACCCCAGCAATTTTTCCAAGATAAATGCCAGTTCCGCCGGCTTGATCCGGATTTAAGATTTTTTCGGCGGCATTGTTTACACCGTCTTCCAAAGTTTTAAAACCGTACCAGTAAGATGTTTTTGTGCGCGCAAAATCAGAAGCAAGCATTCGTTTTCCTGCCGCGATTGCACCTTTTTTATCTTCTTTGTAGTGATCAATTACATAACGATATGCAGAAACAACACTTCCAACATATTCTGCACTCTTCATTCTGCCTTCAATTTTAAAGGAATTTACGCCGGCATCAATTAAATCAGGAATTTGCTGAATTAATTCCAAATCACAAGGAGAAAAATAATATCCCTGCTTGATTCCGCCCGGAACTTCCGCAGAATAATAACGACGGCAAGCCTGTGTACACATACCGCGATTTGCAGATTTTCCGCCCAAAAATGAAGAAAACAGACAAAGTCCAGATTCACTAACACAAAGCGCACCATGAACAAAAACTTCAAGATCGGCATTCGTTTCTGATTTTATTGTTTTTATTTCTTCAAGGCCAAGTTCGCGCGCAAGAACAACGCGTTTTACACCAGAATTCTGCAAAAGTTTCACAGCACTGGAACTTTCAACGTTCATTTGAGTTGAAGCGTGAAGTTCCATATTTGGGAAGAATTCCTGAGCCATGCGCATAACGGCATAATCCTGAACGATGAGAGCATCAGGGCCTACTTCATTAAGATAAGATAAAAAACGGTAAAGGCGTTCTGTTTCGCGTTCTTCGCAAACTGTATTTACCGTCACATAAATTTTTTTGTTCTGTCTGTGCAGACTTTCAACTGCAGCTTCAAACTGATTCCATGCAAAATTCGACGTACGAAGACGTGCATTAAAACTTTTTAAACCTAAATAAACTGCGTCTGCACCTTCGCCAATTGCGGCATCCAAAGACTCTACATTTCCTGCCGGAGCTAATAATTCAACCATTCCGTTAATATAGCAAAAATTTGCGAGATTTTGAATAGTGGGATGTTCATGAGCTTTGCATTATAAAGGTGATGAGGTATGTGCTTACGAAAAAGATGTCGGTGAGAACCCGCCTTGAAAAAAAAGGCTTCCGCGCTGCGCTTGTGCAGATTTTTTTTTCAAGGTCGGAACCTCACCTTCATTTACAGAACGTACAATTCAATGACGTGTTTTTATAATGCAAATCTCTGAGTAAAAAATGATTACCTTAGTTTTTTGCGCTCAGAGTGTCTCGGTTGCCGTTTGCTTTTTCTCCGCACACTTCAATGCCGGGCGTTTATAATGCAAATCTCTGAGCGTTACTGGATTTTTGTTTTTTCGATTTTCCAGGTATTTTGTGTCACTTTTAATGGCGTTGTGATGGGGTCTGTGGTTTTTAGTTTTTCGTAAATTTCTGAAAAATCACTGCGCACTAGTGAATAGGACGGGGTTAATTTATTTCCCGATGTGGCATTTGTCACGATGGCAAATGTTGGCGTGGATTTTTCGTAAATTTCAAGAATATCAGAATTAAGCGAAAAATCTGTTTTTAATTTTTCTGACCATTCTGTAATTCCCTGTTCGCAATACATTACCGCGTCAATAATTTTTTCGCTGACGGCATTTTTTATTACCAGAATGTCAGTTTTTTCGCCAATCGTTCTTGAAGTCGCACTGCCCCACAAATCACGCACGGAATCATCACAAAAAGGCGCGTAGGCAAGATTCAATTCCTCGCCTTCTTCGCTGATGCAGCCATCTAAAACTGAACGCGGATGAAAAACAAAAGTTTCGCCTTTGTGAACTTCAACGGCCGGAAAAACATATTTTTTTGCATCTCCATAAACGCCACTGCAAAGTTCAAGCCCCGCAAGATTTCCATCACTAAGAGCCATAAAACGAATATACTCAGAACGCCGGATATTTTTAGTTTTTTCCTCAGAATTTTGAGAACTTAAGCCCGTGTGAATTTCTGTAAAAATAATATCCGGGATTTTTGAGTTATAGCCCGTAAACGGCACGGAAAAAGTCAGAGAATTGCCCGCCGAATCTTTTACAAGCCCTAAAATTTCATAATTATTTCCGGTCACAGTTTCTGATTTTAAATTAAAAGTCAGGATTTTATTATCCGCGGACGGCACGGCAACAGAGTCAATTGAACCAAACTTTCCGGACGCGGCCGCAATTTTTACATTCAGTTCACAATTTAGATTTTCTGAAATTTCCTGCAAAACCGGCGAAACAACGGACGTGATAAGCTGAACACTTTTTGAAAATTCAACGGAAACTGATTTTTCATTTATCACGTTTACATTTTTTAAAACCGGCGGACAAAAATCACCGCCAACAATTTCAATTCCACTTTCTGTGATTTTACAGCCGGCAGGAATTACAGCCGCAACAGTTATCCCGGAAATCAAAACTGTCTGTAAAAAAATAAACAAAAACGTTTTGAATCCCGCAAAATTAAAACTTTTTTTCATAAAAAAAATTGAACCCCCTGTACAATAGATTTCTCTATTTATATAGTTGATTCAATTTTCAAAAATTTACAAAAAATTCTATTTTTTTTTAAATTTTATTTAAAAGGTGCCGCTTCTACCATGTAGCGCACTGAAATTCCCGTGTCATCATTCATCATTTTTTCAATTACAAAAATCAGATTTTTTCCGGCCTTATCACAGAAAATTCGTTCAATTTTATAATTGTAAACGCCCTTTCTCTTAATTGACGGAGTTCCAACTTTCCAGGAATCAATCACTTTGCCTTCCGAATCAGATTTTTCAACATCAATATAAAAAGATGATTTTGCATTTTTTCCAGAACCGGTCACAGTCTGTTTTAACTGAATTTTATATTTATTTTGATTTCCAATTTCGCCGTGAAAATCTGTAAATTCAATTACATCAGAACCAGCTTTGTTAACGTCATCAAGAATGTAAAAAACATTATCAATTGGCGCGGTTTCAGTTTTAATGTCCTTGAAATAAGAAAAACTCTTTGCCTCAAGATCCTGAAAAACATCAGCACCATTTTTTCCTTCAGTTACTGCAGAAGGCTTTGTTTTAAAAATTCCCTTATCAACATAATCGTTTGCACTTATATCAACCTGATAAATTTCTGCCCAGCCCTGATATTTTTTATCAGTTTTTCCATACTGGCCAAAAACATAATATTTTCCGTCATCAGTAAAACCTTTATCAACAAAAACAGCAACATCACCGGCAAAAACAGAACCGGCCATCAAAGCCATAACAATTTTCATTACAACTGATTTTTTCATCATGCCCCACCTTTTAGGCAGAATTTAGATTTTTGCCTCTAAAACTGCTGAATTTTTAAGATAATTTCATAAAATGAACTGTCTTTCTTTAATTTTCGGAATATTAAAAAAAGTCTTTAGGATTTTTAATTCTTAAAAAACGTGCCGTCAATCACAAAATTCGTCACAAAATTCAAAAACAATTTCGACTTTACACAAAGAAAAATTAGCGTTAATTTTTAAAAATATGACAGTAAAAACAAGAAACAGAGTAAATTACATTTTTACAATTATTTCTGCAGCATTTTTTGTTTCGTGCCTGGCTTTTTTGATTTTTCAACTTGCGACCAATAAATTTTCATTCCCAGAAATTTATAAAACTGAACGCCAAAATACCAATTTTCTTTTTGGTTTCCGCCCATATTTTTCGCTTGCCGGCATACTTTTTGAAGGACTTTCTGTCATATTTATCAGTTATATAACTTTGAGGGCTTTTTCTAAAACTCAAAGTTCCGTTCTTTTCTTTTTTCTGGTTTTTCTTTTTGCAAATTACGTTGATTTTTTGCGAATTCTTTTGATTTTCTTTCATATTTCAGGAACTTTTACGCAACTTTTAATAATTGCAGGTCACACCACCGTTTTTGCGCGTTTCCTGGAAATTTTTTCGCTTCTGATGATGCTTTTGATGACCTATGACGATGACATCACGAATACAAACCGCAATTTTCTGATTATTTTTATTGGTTCGCTGTTTCTTTCGTCAACTCTGCCAATAAATACTTCGCGAATTCATGCAAATTTCAGCGTTTCTTATTCCTTCCATTCAATTTTAATTATATTGACAGTCATAATTATTGTGGCCGGCGCCGTTCTT
This sequence comes from Anaerobutyricum sp., assembly GCA_963638805.1. Lineage (GTDB taxonomy): Bacteria > Spirochaetota > Spirochaetia > Treponematales > Treponemataceae > Treponema_D. The sequence goes on along the minus strand of CAVHTI010000016.1, from coordinate 22,993 downwards.
TTCTTTTTTTACAACAAAAACAATCACTATGAACAGCAGACTACCGCCGGTTTTATTCTTTTTTCACTGGGATTCACGTTAATCAGCGAATGTTCGTCGCTTTTTATGCTTATTCTGGCAAGTTCCATGATTTGCGTTGGAATTCCGCTTTATTTAATTCATCTTCACAACGAATATCTTTGGAAATAACAGTTTGGGCGCCCCATTATCCTTTGCGCTTAAAGTAAAAAATTTAGTAACATGTAAATTGCAGAAATTACCACCGGAATAAAAAAATTATCCAGAGCGCCAAGTGGCAATGCTTCTATTAAAGTTGTAAAAACTGCAATCAGCAGACTTAACGGCAAATTACGGCTAAGACATAAAACGGAAATAAAAACTGCCAGAAAACACGCAGAACAACCTTCGACAGTTTTATTTTTTAAAAAAGGAATTTTTATTTTGCCAAAGGAACGGCCTATAAGACTTGCGAAACCGTCACCAAACGCTAAGGCAAAAATTCCGGAGACAGCACAATTTTGCGGAAAAACCAGAATAGAAAATAAAATTCCAAAAACCATAAAAAGCGGGCCTGCCACAAAATGATTATTTTCGCTGTCGCGGGCCGCAAGGCTTGTAATTTTGCTTATAAGCGGAATGGATTTGCCTTTTAATCTGCAAATTTCACTTGCGGAATACAAAATTGCCATAAAAACTAAAAAAATTATTACCGGCCAGAATGTAAATTTTAAGAATAACGGCACAAAGGCTGCACAAATGTGGATTATTTTTCTGAAAAATTCTTTAAAAACAATTCGTTTTTTTGATTCATTGTCCACGGTAAAACTCCGCATTTTACTTAAGCGTAAGGGATTGTAGCAGCCGCGAAGCGGGACTTGCCCCAACGAAGCGCCATTGTTCTGGCGCGCAGTGGGCAAGGCTGAAGGCGAATGCCGGAACTGCGCAAAGCCCGACCCGACTGCCTGACCTGTCAGGCACAAAGGGATACGCCCAAATTTTTATTCTAAAATTCATTGTCCTGCAGCGTTTTTGGAATTTCTACATAAATTGCCGGCTCAAAATTCGGCTGAGGATGCGTGATGTACTTTATATTTTCCTGCGCAAGGTTACTGCCTTCCAGCCGCACAAGAGTTTCCTGATTGCGCGTAAGGGCATCCCACGCTTTTGCAGATTCCTGGAATTGAACAAACGACTGGGCATTATACATACTGTTTCCGGTGCGTTGTGCAAGACGGTAAAGCGTTACACCATAATTATTTGCGGCATAAAGGTACTGAGTCACAAAATTATTGTCATTTTTGCTTGACTGCGGTTTTGAATAAAGGCCTTCGCTGCGTTCATCGTTCAGGCGGTTCATAAGATTTTCGTAATATCCTTGCGCGGCATAGTCGTCGCCACGGAGCGAAAGTGTATTTGCCATAGACAAAAGCAGATTTTCAGGTTTTTCTCTGCCTTCGCCGGCTTTCATAAAGGATGCAAGTGCCTCGGCATAATTTTTATTTTTGTACTGAATATAACCAACTCTGTATCTTATTTGCGGAGTGTCATTTTCAAGTTCAATGGACTCTTTATAATTTGTGAGCGCGTCATCATAATCGCCAGAAACAAAATATTTTATATTACCCAAATCTTCGTAAAGTTTTCCAACCTGAGCATTGCCTTTAAAGCCTGCATAATCGCGCTCTGTTGTATAAAGAGAAATTCCTTCGGCATATTGTTCCTGGGCCTGCAAATATTCGGTTTTGCCGGCATAATGTTCGCCAAGCAGACGATAAGAATCTATGTATTTGTAAATATCGCGCTTTTTTAGAATTTCCGTGTCATTAAAATTCTGAATTGCCTTTTGCAGTGTAGTTTCTACATTTTCAACTTCATTTGTAAAAATAAAATATCTTGCAAGATTGTACTGCGCAACCGGATTTTGAGGATTTGACTTTACCGCAACCAAAAGAAGGCCCCGCAAACCGTCAATTGCACTGCGCAAATATTCTTCTGCCGGAGATAAAGTTCCATACGCTTTGTCTAAAAGATAGCCGGAAAGTTCCGTCCAGTCCTGCCAGCTTAAAGATTTTTCACGGCCATCAAAAGACTGCCTTATATTCAAAACCTGGCGCAAATTGTCCGTGCGAACGTAATAACGCATCATTCTTGAATTATACAAATCATTTGATTTATTTTTATTTAACTGAATAAGCGTTACGTACTGATTTTTTGCCTCTTCCAGCTTTTCTTTATCTTCCTTTTCAGTTCCCCATTCAAGGAAAACGTCGCCAAGCATTAAAATTCCGTCGGCATCATTGATGTGATAGTCCAAAACTTCGCGACGGACAATTTCTTCGGCACGTTCATAATTTGCAAGGTCGTTCAATTCCATGTCCGCATATTCAAGGCCGGCCTTTTTATCATGATTAAAGCAATAAAGAATTTTCTGATACATATCCGCAGAACGCTGATACTGCTTGTGTTCACGGTAACCGCGCGCATATTTAAAGAACCATTTTTTGCTCAAACGATATTTTATGGCCTGATTAAATTTCATTTCTGACTGAGGATATTCGTCCGCCTGCAAAAGTGTATAGCCCTGTTTGTAATATGAAGAGGCGCGCAGAGGTTTATAAATGCAGTTTTTTCCAAAATTAAAAATTCCCCAGCAAAGCAAAAGTGCGGCCACGCCAAAAATAAATGCCGGAATAATCCTGTTTCTCAACTGATAAGAAACTGATTTTTTGTACGCTTCGTATTCTTCGGCGGTGCGGTGTTCATAATCGCGCGGCACCGGAATTGAAGTATCAAGCATTTTTTCAAGCATTGAAGCAACAGAACGTGCCGGCGCTTTATTCAAAACTTTTTCTATAACTTCAAATTCGGCGTCATCGGTAAATTCGTCCTGGACAATCAGATTTTCAATTGCAAGGCGGACATTCAACGGATATTCGCTGAGATTTTTTCTGAAAGTTTTATATTGTGCGTCAGAAAGTGTATTTGGCGGAAGTTCATCGCCTTCAATAGCGCCCGTAAAATCCGCTTCATCAAGATTTTCGTCATCAAAAGAAAGAGAAGATTCGTCAGGTTCAGTTTTCTTTTCTGATTTTTTTTCTTTATGATTTTTATTTTTTGAAGTTTCCGCAGAATCTACATCCGTAAAACCGGCAATTTCAAAGTCACCGTTATTATCAAAATCGTCAAAATTATCTTCCGCGGCAGAAGAATTCATGGCAGAATCAGTGTCCTGAATTCCAAAATCCATGCCTTCCATGTCAGAAATATCAAAAACTTCCGGAACTTCCTGATTTTCAGCTTCAGATTCCCCTTCGTCAAAAGTAAAATCGGCGTCAGAATTTGATTCTTCAAAGTCAAAATCATCTTTACCAGAATCAAAATCGTCTTTTTCAAAATCAAAATTGTCGTTTTCTGAGCTTTCATCAGAAGATTCGGTGTCACTTCCAAAATCTTCCAGCCCGTCAGCTTCTTCGTCACCAGCGGAAATTTCTTTGCTTGTATTTTTATTTTCAGAAACGTCGTCTAAATCGGCAAAAACATCGCCTGTAAAATCTGATTTTTTATCGTCCGCACCAAAATCCAGTGGCTCGTCCATATCAGGCAAGTCTTCAAGTCCATCAATGCCAAAATCGTCACCAAAATTATCGGTTTTCTGTTCGTTGCCAGAATTGTCCGTAAGACCGTCGGTTTTCTGTCCATCATCAGAATCCTTTACAGAAAAATCAGTAACCGGAATGTCATCAAAATCTTCCGAATAATTCTGCGGATTTTTTGAAGGATCGCCCAAACTAAAATCAAAATCGCCACCTTCAGGCACATTTTCAAAAGAATCAGATTCAGGGAGCTCAAAGTCGTCAAGATTAAACAAACCTTCGGGCGTCGTGGTTTCTATGTCAGAATCGCTGTCAGTGGCAGATTTCGCGTCGTCAGAAAAATCTTCAGTTTTATCAAAATCTTCAGTAAGACCGTCAGTTTTCTGTCCGTCATCAAAATTATCAGTAGTGGCATCTGAGGCAGCGTCAGTCTTATTTTCCTCTTCGTCATCTTCGGCCGGAACCAGAAAATCGGCAAAATCATCAGACGGCACAGAATTCAGCACGGAAGAATCAAAGTCTTCAACGCCAAAATCTTCGTCTTTTTTAGAATCAGAATCAAAATCAAGAACCGAAGAGTCAAAATCATTGCCCAAATCAGAATAATCAGCGCCAGAATTTTCATTTTCCGCCGGTTTTTCCAGATTTTCGCCAGATTTTTCACTTTCGTCGTTTTTTAAAATCTCGTCAGCGAGCAACGGTTTTTCAACATCATCAATTCCAAAAAGATTTTCTGTCTCAAAATTATCAGTTTCCGGAGCCTTTTCTTCAGATTTTTCAGTTTCTTCGCCCTGATCAAATCCACCGCCAGAAAGCAGCGCTTCAAGGTCCATATCGCCAACAGAAATTTCCTTAGGTTCAGCGGGTGCGGCCTCGGCCTGCTTTTCACTTTCGTCCATAAATTCAGAAAGATCAGGCATTTCGCCGCCATTAGACTCATTATCAGAAAGATTAATTGGATTTATAAGAGAAGATAAATCGGGCGCCGCAAAGGCAGGAGCAGGTTCATCAGAATCCTTAGATTTTGACGTGGAAGATCCAACAAGGCCGGCCAGTTCAGAAAGATCTTCGTCCGCCTCAGCCGGTTTTTCGGCCTCAATTTCAGGCATACCAAGAACAAAGTCCTCAGAATCGTTAATGTCCTCTACAGTTTTGGGAATAGGCACAGCGACAGGTTTTTCACCGCGACTGGCACGAATCGTAACTTCATCGCCAATTGCAAGAAGATCGCTGCTAAACTTTTTGATTTGACTTAAGCCTGGCATATTCTAATTTTACCCCTCTTTAAACCCAAAATACAAGTAGACTTTCCACCTTATTTATTTAACGGAATTTTTCAAAATTCACTTAAGATTTTTTTTATTACGGGCGCATCCCAGCGTGCAATTTTTCGGCCAATTTCAATTTTTTTGACATTTTTTTTATTCAAAGTCCAGACGCCCGCCGGGTCAGGCTTTTCGCAATTCCGGCTTTCGCCTCCAGCCTTGCGCACTTCACGCCAGAACAATGGCGTTCCGTTTGCGCAAGTCCCGCTTCGCGGTTGCTACAATCCTTTGCGCACAGCCGGGCACCAAAATAAAATCTTTCCTAAACTTTAAATTTTCCGCTCCGATATTTTATTTATGAAACTGAAAAAATTGATTTTTATTTTTTTAATTTGTTTGTCCTCTGCCACAATTTTATTTGCCGCAGAAAAAACAACTAAAACTGTTTACAAAAATCACGAAATTGACAAACTTTTATACGATATTGAAAAACCTGGCCAACCGCTTGTCACAACAGATTACATTATTTTTACGGCAAGTCCGGAATATCGCTACGTTGGCATTGCCTTTGACTACGAAAATTACAAAGTCGTTCATCCGTTCCAGGTTTTAACCGGCCAGGACGACGAAGGAAAAACTTACAGAAAAAATCTTTTTTACTGCTACACACGGCAGCACAAGTCCACAACGTTAAAATATCGTCTGGTAATTGACGGTTTATGGACGACAGATCCTTTAAATCCAAACAAAGAATACGACGACAGCGTTAATTTATATTTTTCAAAAGTTGAAGACCCAAACAGCATCCGAGTTTTTACAACGGCACAAAACGATAGCACAATCCGCTTTATTTACAAAGGCGAAAGTGGTCTTGAACTTCATCTTGCCGGAACTTTTACTTCCTGGGACCCATGGATTTACCAGTTAGAAGAAACTTCTCCAGGATTTTACGAAATCAGCCTGCCATTACCGCAAGGAACTTATTATTACAACTACTTTCTGGGACTTACTCCGTTACTTGACGAAACAAATCCCAACAAAGCGTACACAAAGGACGGCAGAATCGCGTCCGTAATAAATGTAAAGTGATTTTTAGCCAACTCTGTCAGACAATCCCGTCAGCATGAAAAAAAAGCCCCGTCATCCCGAATCCATTTTGGGATCTCACAGGACTTTTTATTTCTAGCGGAATTTCTTTGCCATTTTCATCAGCTGATTCATGTCCATTCCTTTTAATGAACTCATGTCCATGCCGCCGGCACCGCCCATCATAGAAGGGTCAAGTCCAAACTGACTCATCATTTTTCCCTGCATTCCGCGGTTACGGCTGACTTTTTTCATCATCAGCTTTGTTTTTTCAAATTGTTTTAAAAGTTTATTAACGTCGGCAACGGTTGTGCCAGAACCTTTTGCAATTCTCTTACGGCGGCTCGGGCCAATAATCAGATGATTCAGTCTTTCTTTATAAGTCATACTCTGAATAATTGCCTGATTTCTTTTTAATCCGCCCATGTCCATCTGGCTGGCATCTACACCGCTCATTCCAGGAATCATGTCAATAATTGACTGCATATTTCCCATTTTTGCAACGGATTGGTACTGTTCAAGCATATCCTGCAAGGTAAATTCATTTCGCTGAAGTTTTTTCTGTAATTTTAGGGCCTGTTCTTCGTCAACCGTTTCCTGAGCTTTTTCGACCAAAGAAACAACATCACCCATGCCCAAAATTCTAGAAGCAATACGATCCGGGTGGAAACATTCAAAATCTTCAGTTTTTTCGCCAGTACCAATGAATAAAATCGGTTTTTGAGTAATTGTTCGTAAAGATAAAGCCGCACCACCGCGCGCATCAGAATCAAACTTTGTAAGAATAACGCCCGTAAGGCCTAACTGTTCATCAAAAGTTTTTGCAATATCAACTGCATTCTGACCGGTCATTGCGTCCGCAACAAGCAGCACTTCAACCGGCGAGGTTGCCTTTTTAATTTTTACAAGCTCGTCCATCATAGCTTCATCAATCTGAAGCCGACCGGCAGTATCTATGATAATCGTGTCATATCCGTTTTTTCGGGCAAAATCTACGGATTCTTTTGCATTTTTAACGGCGTCCTTGCTGTTTTCTTTAAAAACCGGAACTCCAATTTTTGCGCCAAGCTGAGTCAACTGTTCAACGGCAGCCGGTCTTACAAGGTCACAAGCCGCAAGCAAAGGTTTTCTGCCTTCTTTTAAAAGTCTGGCCGCAAGTTTATGCGCCGCAGTAGTTTTACCGGCACCCTGCAAACCAAGCATAAGAATTACGGACTGAGTATCCGGGCCTTTTAAGTGCAAATCAGTTTTTTCATCGCCCAGCATTGCAACCATTTTGTCATAAATGATTTTTGTGAACTGCTGGCCAGGATTTACTGCTTTTAAAACCTTTTCGCCTTTAGCTTCCTCAATAGTAGAATTTACAAAACGGCGGACAACCCGTAAGTTTACATCAGCTTCAAGAAGAGCCATCTTGATTTCTTCAACTGTCTCTTCAATATTTTTTTCTGTAATTGTAGATTTTCCACTGATTTTTTTTATAATTCCGCTAAAAGTTCCGGTGATTTTTTCAAGCATGTATTTTCCTCAATAAGATTTTTGCAAAAAAGTTTTATGATTTGGACATCTCTGAAAATTGCAATTTTTAGAGGCACCCTTTATTTTATTTCCAGAAGGCTGTTTATAAACTGTTCCGGAGTTAATTCCTTATTTAAAACTTTATACAATCCATCACTAAGCGGCAATTTTATGTCCTTTTTCTTAGCAATTTCATGAACATATTTACAGGCAATTGCACCTTCAGGCAAATAACCTATTTTTCCAACGTTTGCAATCAAATCATCAATGTCTTTGAATTTTGAAAGCATGTCAGTTTTGATAATATCCTGACCAAAACGGCGGTTTCTTCCGTATTTACTTTTACAGGTAACGTCAAGGTCTCCTACCCCGGAAATACTCGTAAAAGTTTCTGCATGAGTTGCGCCCATTGCAAAACCTAATTTTTGAATTTCATTTAATCCGGCCGCAAGCAAAAGACTTTCGCAGTTATCGCCAATCAAATCCGAAGTTTCAGAAATTGCATCCAGAGCACCATAAACAACTGCAATTACATTTTTTGCAGCGGCACAAATCTGTACGCCAATTACATCAAAAGAAGAATAAACCATAAGGCCCGGAACTCTTAAAAGTTCACGAACCTTTATAGAATTTCGTGGATTATAAGAAGCGGCAACAAGTCCTGTGATTTTTCCAAGAGCAACCTCTTCGGCATGGCTAGGACCTGCAACGTAAACTGTGCATCCTTTGTAAACTTCAGGCAATGCGTTTTCTATTGTATCAATAATCAGTTCTGCACCGTTTGGTGTCGGCACAAAACCTTTTGTCAAAGCGGCAATCACGGTAGAACCGTCTGCAATATTCGGTACATCAACAAATTTTTTGATTGTACTTGCAAGATAAAGTGATGGAGAAGCAATTATAAGAAATTCTTTTCCAGAAGCAACTTCCCTAATGTCTTTAGAAGCAGTGATTGTTGCATCAAGAGAATAACCCGGAAGAAATTTTTTATTTTCATGATCATTATTAATTGAATTTACAACTTCATCCTCAAGAGCCCAAATCTGAACCTTGTGTTTTCCTCTGGCAAGAGCCTGAGCCATACCAGTTCCCCAGGCACCTCCGCCAATAATTCCTACAGTTTTGCTTTCCATCATACTTTCCTATTAATACCAACCGTCTTCGCAGTCTTTCCAGTCTACAAGTTCATCTTCTTTAAACCAGAGTTTAATTTCACGTTCAGCACTTTCATCACTATCAGAAGCATGAATAATATTTCGTGCAGTATGAATACAATAATCTCCGCGGATTGTGCCAGGCTGAGCATCTTCAGGTTTTGTAGAACCAACAAATTTGCGCACAAGCTGAACACAATTATCAGCCTGCAAAACCATAGCAATAACAGGACCTGATGAAAGATAACCTACAAGATCTTCATAGAACGATTTGCCTTCGTGTTCTGCATAATGTTCTCCGGCAACCTTTTCATCTGCATGGACCATTTTCAAACCAACAATTTTAAAGCCTTTTTTTTCAAGTCGGCTAATAACTTCACCAACCAGACGTCTATTGATAACGCCAGGTTTTAACATAACAAAACATCTACTCATAACACGTTATTATATTGGTATTTTGAGTGTTAGTCACTACTGATTTTTTTTAGGATTCTAAGAATTGAAACTCACCATAAAGCAAGTGCCTTTTCCACTTTGACTTTCAAAAGAAATATTGCCGCCAAGACTTTCCACCAGCTGCTTTGTATGATAAAGTCCCACGCCTCTTCCGCTGCCTTTTGTAGAAAATCCGTTTTCAAAAACTTTATCTTTGATTTTTTCGTCAATTCCGCAACCTGTGTCCTGCACGGTGATCAAAAGTTTTCCTTTTTGAGTAAACACGCCGAACGTCAGTTTATTGCCATCGGGACGTTCTTCCAGATTGCAGTTCATTGAATCAAGTGCATTTTCAATTAAATTTCCGGTAATTGTCACAAGCGCTTCAGAAGGCAGGCTGATATCCGAATTTTTAAAACAAATTCCGTCCTGCAAAATAAATTTTACGTTACATTCTGAGGCCCGGGCAATTTTTCCAATCAAAAGTGCCGCAAAAGATGAATTTTCGATTGAATTCATAACTTTGCTGACCGTTTCTTTTTGAATTATAGAAATATTTTCGATATACGAAACCGCTTTATCATATTCGCCAATTTGAATAAGCCCCAAAATTACGTGAAGTTTGTTCGTAAAATCATGATTATTTGCGCGCATTGAATCAACAAGGAATTTTGTTCCTTCAAAATCTTCCGTAAAATTTAAAAATTCCTTTTTGATTTTTTTAAAAATCGTCGCACAAATCAAGGCTTCAAGAACAATTGCCACAAGAGTAACGCTCAAAAACAGCAAAATTGTTCTGAGAGTCACCGTCTTAGTTGAAGTTTTCAGTCTGATTGTCATGATAAATCCGGCAAAATTTCCATCAGAATCATAAATTGCAGAATAGGCACGATGCTGCGGACCGGAAGGGCCAACTTCACTTTCGGTATAATAACCGCCACCATTATGCGCCGTAAAATCAGGAATTGTACCGTCATATTTTGTATTTATGAGCGAATGATTTGTGTGATAAACGCGATTAAGGTTTGAATCTACAATAGAAATTACATCAACATCCGGCAAATCTGCAATTATGCCGTCCATATATTCACAAAGTTCATCTTGAGAATAATTTTTTGTAAAGGAATAAAGTTTATTTATAAGCCGCGAAGTATATTCAAGATATTCGTTAAAAGATTTGTCATTGGAAGAAATATTTATAAACGCGCCGCCAACTGCCATAAAAATGGTAATAAGTAAAATCAAAATTAATTCCGTGCGCTGAATTTCTTTTCTGAGGGCATTCAAAGTCCCATGTTTGTTTTCGTTCATCATAAAAATACTATAGCACATAAGGACATTTCTAAAAAATCATAAAAAAAATTGACACGACTTTTGAAAGTAAAAAAAGTGCCGAGCATAAAAAATATTTTTTTATCTTTCGTAAAATTTTCTTGAGAATTTTTTTTTGGTAATATTCAGTCATAACAAATGAAAAGGAAGTAAAAAGAAATGGGACAGATTTTTGAATCAGTTATGTTAATTTGTTTTGGTTTTTCGTGGCCAATGAATGTAATGAAAGCTTATAAGGCACGCACCGCAAAAGGCACAAGTCTTGCTTTTATAATTTTGATTATTACAGGTTACATTGCCGGAATTACAGCAAAATTTATTAATCATCAGTTGAACTACGTTCTTGCCGTTTATTTCTTGAATCTTGTAATTGTATTTTTGAATGTAGTTGTTTACATCAGAAATGTTGCACTTGATAAAAAACGCGAAGCTGAAAAAGCTGAAAACAATATCGTTACAGTTGAAAACGAGGAGGAAAAAACTATGGAAATTACTTATTCTCAGGAAGAAAACATTGACATGCCGGTAGCAACGGATTTTACAGAAACTGTTGCCGAAAAAAATCAGGTTGTACTTGTTGGTGGAGCTTTGGACAGAAGAATTCCGCTTGCATCTCTTGCAGAAGAATTTGATTTCAACTTTAAGCTTTACAACCGCAGCAAAGACGACATTTCTTTAAAATCTGCTGAAAAATATTTCAACGAAAATGTAAAAGAAATGCAGCCGGAAGCTGTTATGTTGCACATCGGTGAAAACGATAAATCTATGTTCCAGAACAGTTCTTCTGACTTTGATAAATACTATCTGAACCTGATTAATAAAATTAAATCTGAAGGCAAAAAAACAAGAATTGCCCTGATTTCTGTAAAGAATTCTGAAAATGACAAAGTTATTGCAGAAATGAACAGACACATAAAAGCAATCGCAGAATCTGAAAACTGCACATTTGTAAATCTTGATTCAGTTCAGTTGTGGAATCCGGAAGCTACAAAAGCGGCTGTTGATTTTGCATACACAATGGGCGTAAGAACAAGAAAACCACTTATGAACGTTGCAGAAATTATTTACAGCTATGCTTACAAAGAAATGCCTGTAAGTCCTGCAAATCAGACTTTAGTCGGATAAAAAAGGTTATCAGAGGCAGGTGCCTCAAAAAAATAACATTCGTCACCTCCTGACGAAACAGCTACTCAAAAGCTGAAAATTTTTAAGAAGTCTTACCATAGGCAGTCGGTAAGGCTTCTTTTTTTTGTGCTCAGACTATCAGGGCAAAAAAAAACTGCCGTTCAAAGGAGGAAAAAAACGGCAGTTTTAATTACTTTTGTTCATCAATAAATGGAGGATAGTGCAAGCGTTTTATCAGCGCGCTTACACTAAATAAACTAACAGGCAGATAAATGGTTACATAAAAATTTATTTTTTTTATATTTTTTTTAGTTTTTTTAATTCCTTATGGAATCAATATTTGCTTTTCCGCCTGGAACAAAAGGCAGTACATCTTCTTCGCTATTTACGTTAACTTTTACAAAACACGGTTTATTTGCTCTTTTTGAATCAAAAGCCTTTTTATACCATTCCTTGTCAGAATCAGCGTCAACCGCTTCAATGCCAAAACCACGCGCAATTGCAAGCAAATCCGGCACTTTACCAAAAACTGATGCAGAATAATTTTTATCAAACAGATATTTTTGCTGCTGATAAACCATTCCCAAAGTTCCATTTTGAAAAACAATTACCGTAACAGGAAGATTGTGTTCGGCAAGAGTTGCAAGTTCCTGAATATTCATCATGATTGAACCATCGCCACTAAAGCAGACAATTCTCTTTTCCGGATTTGCAATACTAGCGCCAATTGCTGCCGGCAGACCAAATCCCATTGTGCCAAGACTTCCGGAAGTAAGGAAAGTACGAGTTTTTTCAACAGGATAATACTGAGCGGCCCACATCTGATGCTGACCAACGTCCGTCGTTACAATCAAATCATCAGCTTTAAGACCACATTTTTCTGCAAAAGCTGGAACTGAAGAAATAAATTCGCGCGGATTTACAAGTTTTTCACCATCAGGACGACCACAATTCAAAGAATCATTTTCTTTTTTTACTTCAATGATTTTTTCAAGCCACACGGCACGCGCTTCAGCTTCCTGCCAGCAAGAACCGTAAAGTGCCTGTTTTTCTGAGGACAACTGAACTAAAATCGGGAAAACTGATTCAACATCAGCGACAACTGCAACATCAGCGTTAATAATTTTATTTACTTCGGCGGCATCAACATCAATGTGTACAATTTTTGCAGAAGGACAGAATTGTTTTACAAGCCCCGTTGCACGATCATCAAAACGAACTCCAGCCGCAAAAACCAAATCAGAATCGTGCATTGCAATATTTGCCGCATAAGAACCGTGCATACCGACCATGCCAATCCATTCCTGCGAACTTTCCGGAATACAACCAAGCCCCATAAGACTTGAAACAACCGGCAACCGATAACTTTTTATAAATTTCTTAAGACCTTCAGACGCTGCCGGCGAATTACAGCCACCGCCACAATACATAACTGGCCGTTTTGCTTTTGCCAGTAAATCTGTGATTTCGTCCATTTTGTCAGCATATTCATGCGGCGGAGTATGAAAACGAATGTCATGTAACTGAACATTTTGAATATCCGGCCATTTTTTAAATTCACATTCCTTTAACTGAACATCACGTGGAACATCAATCAAAACAGGCCCTGGACGTCCATTAACGGCAATTTCAAAGGCTTCTGGAATTACAGTAAGCAATTCTTCCGGAGATTTTACCATTACTGAATGTTTTGTAATCGGAAGAGAAAGTCCAAAAGTATCAGCTTCCTGAAAAGCATCAGTTCCCAAAAGACTTGTATTAACCTGCCCCGTAATAGCAATAATAGGGATAGAATCACAGCGGGCATCTGCAATTGCAGTCAAAAGATTCATTGCTCCGGGACCGGAAGTTGCCATGCAAACGCCGGGTTTGCCGGTCGTTCTTGCAATTCCCTGTGCAATAAAACCTGCTGCCTGTTCCTGACGCACAAGCACGTGATTTATTTTCTTACTTCTGTTAAGTTCATCGTACAATGGAAGAATTGAACCGCCGGGAATTCCCGCAACAGTTTCAATGCCATACATTTCCAGCAGTTTTACAATAATTTGTGCGCCAGTCTGTTTCATTTTTTACATCTCCTTATAAAACTCCGCGTTAGCAACAGCACAGGATGTGCTGAATCGCAGTTCTTGAAGCGAATAAATTACACTTCAAACAAAAAAAAAGCCCTCCATTCCGGAGAGCTGATTTTTGCAAAAATTTAAAAGATAAAATTCATTTATCACCATCACAAAATTCAAGTCTTCTCCGGTTATTTACAAACCATTTTGACGAGCACGACCAACAATGTGACTAGTGAATTAAATTTCATAGTTCAATTTTCCATAAATAGAAATGAATTGTCAAGGCATTTACTCCTCAAGAATTCACTAATGATTTTGAATCATTTTTCGCAAAGTTTATTTTTCCTGAGTATTATTAAAATCAATAAAACGTCCGGCATGCCACAATTTTTCAAGATCATAAAATTCACGGGCACCGGCAGACATCAGATGAATGACAATCACGCCCAAATCAATTAAATTCCAGTCATCGCCATCAGGACTTTTTTTGTTTGTAACGTGAATTTCAAGTCCATTATCCTTGATGTACTCTTTAATCTGTTTGTAAAGTCCCTGCCAGTGCGCAGAACTGTTCACGGTAACAATCACAAAATAATCCGTCCAGCTATTTAAGGCACTGATGTCTATTAAAGTAACGTCCTTGCCTTTTCCATCTTCCATTAATTTTGCAATTTCAATTGCTTTTTCTTCTGTTGTTTTCATAAAATTACCTTCCTCCAGTAACATAGCGGCCGTTAAAGTCTTTTCCAAGAATAATTGTAAAGTCAACGCTCGTATCCGTTGCATACAACTCAATTTCTTCCGGAGTTTCCGGCCTGATAATATTTGTACAGTGAATAAATTCTCCTACCATTCTGGCAGTTTCTTCATTTCCGTAATGATCTATGATGATTGTCTTTTCATAATCATTTCTGTCCGCATTTAAAGTTGACAGAACATCATAATTTGCCTTTTGGAACAATGCCGATGTATTTCTGGCAAGTCCGTTTGTCGTCGTTCCGTTTTGAATTTCCAGCACATAAACTCGTGACGAAACCGTGCCATCCGTAGAAATCAGCATACTCGTAGTTTGTTTCAGAGCCTCTTTTATCAAATCTCCGTTATTATCCGGCATAAGAAGCACCTGACCGTCAACATTTCGGAGCGACCCGGAAATTGTCTGCTTGATGAGCGACTCAGAATCAACTTCTGCAACCGTCTGATACAGGATTTTTTCTTCCTTGTCTTTTACGTTCGTTTCAATATTTTTTCCGTAAAATTTAAAGTTATCCTTAGAAAAAATAGTGAATTTTTTTTCATGAAGACCGGAAATAAACGCCGTCATAACATTTTGATAGCGCTCCTGAATATCAAATTCAGATTCCTCAGCCATTCTATAGTGAAGATAAATATTCAGTTTATCGCCATCAAGATTTACAGAGCCCGAAGGTAAAAGCCAGCGCTGGCCGTCATCATCAACATAATCAACAGGTTCCGGAATAAAAACCCGCATTCCGCCAAGATAATCTGACATCTGCAAAAAACCGTCCAGACTTATAACCGAATAAAAAGGAATTTGAATACTCAGCAGGCGTTCAATTTCCGTCTTAAAACTTTCAATCCCCTTTTCCGAATAAATTACATCAAGACGGTCCGTTCGGCCAAGAGATTTATAAATTGAACCCGTAAAACCCGGCAAATTCACAAGCGCACCCTTATTTGTCTTGTGGTCCAGAATCATTACATTTGAAAAAAGAATACTCTCATCAGAATCTTGTACAACAAAAAGCATTCGGACAATGTCACTTTCCTTTAATTCGTCCTGCACAACATTGTGTTTTAGCGACTTTGCAAAGAAAAAGACAAGGGCAACAATTATCAAAATGATAATCGCAATAAAAATCCAGCCTTTCTGTTCATCCCTGATTTTCGTTTTTTTCATAAAAAATCCTGTTTTAATTTTTTTATTCAGCGCGCTGTGAACGGTAATAATTCAAAACTTCAGAATCTTCCGGCGTAGTTGCTATGCCTTTAGAAAGAAGATAATCCGCATTTTCCTGCAAAACAGAAAGGAACATTCCGTCAAAATCCAGACTAAAAAGTTTTGAATAATACTGCTCGTTTGTCTGAGGGCGTCCCGGTTCAATTTTATCCGCAAGAAAAAGCACTTTTGCCAGGGTACACATTCCAATTTTTCCAGTCGTGTGAACCGCAACCGCTTCAAGTTCATCTTCATCTGTAATTTTGAATTTTTCTTTCATCGTCACAGCGGCAGCGCGTCCGTGCAAAAGCGAAGGTTTATTTTTTTCAGCATCAGAAATCGGATTTCCGTCCCGTTGCGCAATTTCCATCATTTTTGAAGAGGAAAGATCCTTGCACATGTCGTGAGCAATTCCAACCAGATAACCTTTTTTTTCGTCAAAACCATAATGAGTACAAATTCTGACACACATTTCTGCAACGCGCACAGAATGTTCATAGCGCGATTTTTTCACGGATTTTTCGGTGTATTTTCTGATTTTTTCAACTAATTTTTCGTAACTCATTGATGTATATTTTTGTAAAGACCTTTCTCTAAAATATAATTAAAAACGGCGGTCGGGACAAGATATTCAAAACTTCTGCCAAAACTGATTCTTTCACGAATATTCGTTGAAGAAACCGGCAAAATCGGCTCAGAAAGAACAGTGCACGGATATTTAAATTTTTCCCTGTCAAATTTCACCTGAAAATCCCCTTTATAATTTCCAGATGGCGTATTATGAAAACTGCAGGAATGGTGATTTTGAGCAACCTCATTTCGCGGAAAAATTATAAAATCACAGAATTTCGCAATTTCGTCAGGAGATTTCCATTTATCAAATTCCGCCGCAATTTCTTCGCCCATCAAAAGCGCAATTTTAGCAGAAAGCATGCCGTCATATTTTTGAGTCAAATATTTTACAGTGTCCACCGTGTAAGAAATTCCACCACGACGGATTTCACAATCTTCCGCTTCAAAAATATTTCCCGGAACAGAATCACAAAAACGCTGAACCATCTCAAAACGCTGCTGAGCCGTTGCCATACCATTAATTTCCTTGTGAGGAGGCATAAAAGTCGGCACAAAAAGAACCTTATCGTAGCCAAGTTCCTTTACGACAGTATCAGCGAGCATTGCATGCCCAATGTGAATTGGATTAAAACTTCCGCCAAGGATTGCAATTTTCATTAATTTTCACTTCCAGGATACTGAACATTCTCGTCATCATCATCAAAAAAAGCGCGGGAATTCATAAAATCCGAACCAAACGCTGATTTTTCTTCAGTCTTGACTTCAGTTTTACCGTCACGATTTTCAAGCTTTGTAACCAGTTTTACAATCTGAATTCTTGCATCTTTCATTCCAAGATTATTTAAAACCGAAACAGGAATTACCTCAACCGAAGAATCTTCCGCCCTGATTTTTTCTGCAACTTCCTTTGCCCTAGCCGCAGCACCCGGAACATCAATTTTATTGCACAAAACAATTCTGGGCTTTTCCATCAGCTCATCTGAATAAGAATTCAACTCATTGCAAAGAGTATCATAAGCCGTCAGATAATTATCATCAGAACAGTCAATCATAAAAATAAGACAGGAAGTTCTGGTAATGTGCTTCAAAAATGTATCACCAAGTCCAAGCCCTTCACTGGCCCCTTCAATAATGCCCGGAATATCGGCAATTATAATGTCACTTTCGTCATCAACCCGCAAAACTCCAAGATTTGGAATGATTGTAGTAAAAGGATAAGGCGCAATTTTTGGTCTGGCGTTTGTAAAAGCCGTCAAAAGCGAGGATTTTCCCGCATTCGGAAAACCTACCAGTCCAACATCAGCCATAATACTGAGTTCAAGTCTTATCTGTCGCGTTTCGCCCGGCTGTCCAGGATTTGCATGCCGCGGAGCCTGATTTGTAGAAGACTTAAAGTGAACATTGCCCCAGCCACCGTTTCCGCCTTTCAAAAAAACAAAAGTTTCGTTTTCTTCGCTGCCAGAAAAATCATAAATCAGTTCTTCAGTTTCTGCATCACGAATTGTAGTTCCCGGCGGCACCGAAATAACACAGTCTTCACCGTCAGCGCCAAAGCGATTCCAGCCCTGACCATCACCACCATTCTTTGCCTTAAAATAATGACGATGACGCAATTTAGAAAGAGTACGCATATTTTTCTTTACAGTAAAAATAACATCACCGCCCTTTCCACCGTCCCCACCGTTAGGGCCCCCGTGAGGAATATATTTTTCGCGCCTAAAAGCAACGCAACCGTTTCCGCCATTTCCAGACTTTACTTCAATTAATGCTTCATCTGCAAAATTTATCATACATTCACCAAAAATATTTTTTTCAAACCTGCACAAAAAAAATGCCCGGAAGTATTACAACCGGGCAGTCAGACAAGTAAAACTTATTTACTCAGCAGCTTTTTTTGCTTCAGCAGCCTTAGCTGTTGCTTTTTTTGCAGGTTTTGCAGCTTTTTTTTCTTCAACAGGCTTTACAGAAACAACTTTGTGATTATTTCTTTCGCCGTAAACTACATTACCATCTGCAATTGCGAACAATGAATCATCGCCGGCAATTTTTACATTATCTCCAGGATAAAATTTTGTACCACGCTGTTTAAGAATAATTGAACCAGCAGTAACAAATTCTCCTGCATATTTTTTTATACCCAAGTTTTTTGGATTTGCATCACGACCGTTTTTTGCGCCGCTTCCGCCTCTAGTTCTTCCCATAGTAGTCTCCTCTATCCTTAAGCCAATGTAACGTCAAGAACACGTACTTTTGTGTACTGCTGTCTGTGACCAATAAGACGATGATAATCTTTCTTTGATTTGTACTTCAAAACAAGAACTTTTTTGTCTTTGAAAGATTCTACAACTTCAACTGTTACTTTAGCGCCTTTTACATAAGGAGCACCAACACTGATTTTATCTCCATCAGAAACCAGAAGAACTGTATCAATGTCAATTTTTGTACCGTTTTCAGCATCAAGCTTGTCTACTGTAAGGACAACATCTTTTTCAGCTTTGTACTGTTTGCCCTTAAATTCAATAGTTGCGTACATATAATACCTCTAATTAAAGAATTTTTAGTCTATGTCGCGCTCAACAAAGTGGATAAAGGAAACGAATCCGTCTATATTGAACTCATAAGTAGTGCCGGGGAAAGCATAAAACGGGGATTAAACACAATCCTGCCACTCACTAAATATGTAACGATTATACTACTAAAATTCAAAAGTTCTTTCAATAGCATTTTTTTTATATTGGGCCAGTGCCACTTCCAACTGTCGTTCGCTTTGCTCACTATCGAGTTTTGTTTTCTATTCTATTTTCATAGGAAAACAAAACTTCGCGCCTTGCGCAGTTCGCTCACGCTCAAAGTCCTCGGCGCCCAAATTGTGCGCCTGCGGGCTTTGGCTTCGGCAATTGAAATTGCCTTCGCCACTGCTACAGCCTCGGACCGGCAGTTTCGTAAAAAAAATACTTTCTCAAGAAATTTCAATTTCCCCGCAAAAAAGCCACTAACTTATCACAATTTTTCCGTCACTAGGCTCAGGATTTAATTTTACATTCAAAACTTTTCCGTCAGCCCAATCAAAATTCAAAGTGTACCCACCCTTTATTTTAAGCCCGGAAACTTTACCACACTGCCATTCCTTTTCATCAGGCAAGGCAGGAAGCAATTTTACTTTTACAGTTCCATCATCACAAAGTTCAGACTGCACAAGCATTCTTAAAATTCCGGCCAAAGCACCATAATTTCCGTCAATCTGGAATGGCGGATGATTATCAAGTAAATTTGGCAACGTTGAATGAGTGAATAAACGTAAAATTCCATCAAGAGCATCGTTACCCTGTCGCAACTGTGCCCTGAAATTTATAATCCAGGCCTGACTCCAGCCGGTATGACCGCCACCATTTTCAAGACGTTTTTTAAGGGTAAGTTTTGCAGCCTCTGTTAACTCAGTGTCCTTTTCAACATCAATCGTGTGTCCAGGATACAATCCGTAAAGATGACTTACATGACGGTGACCAGGTTCAACTTCAGGAACTTCCCGATTCCATTCCATAAGCGAACCGTCAGAATTAAGCTCAGGCTTTTTTAAATGCTTCAGGACATTTTCAAAATCATCAAAATCAGATTCAGGATAAGATTTTCCTTTTTTAGAAACACATTCTTTTCCAAGCACTTTTTTTGCTTTCATACAACTTTTAAAAATATGCTCAAGAATCATGTTGTCCATTTCGCAACCTTCAGAAAACGCACCTGTCTGGCCGGCCTTTGTAACATAAGAATTTTCCGGCGAAACTGAAGGATTTATCACAAGGTAAGGTTTTCCGTCCGGGGCAAGAATATCACACGGCTGAAGATAATCAACAAAGAAAATACAAGCTTCGTGCATCAAATAGTAATATTTTTTCAAACATTCCCGGTCAAGAGTATATTCATAATGCTCCCAAATATGAGTTGCCATCCAGGCTGCGCCTAAAACCCAGTAAGTACCCGGCAACCAGTTATCCTGAGGCGCTGCATCACCCCAAAAATCCGTATTATGATGAATCACATAACCGCGGCAACCGTACATTCGTTTTGCAGCATCACAACCGTTATTAAAAGCACGCTCAAGCAAATCAAAGAGAGGAATTTCGCACTCACTCAAATTTGCCATATTTACCGGCCAGTAATTCATTTCGGTATTAATATTGATTGTATATTTACTGCCCCACGGAGGATCCATGTAACAATTCCATAATCCCTGCAGAGTTGTAGGCAATTCACCAGGCACACGGCTACCCGCAATCAGCAGATAACGCGAAAAATTCATATAAAGATTCACAAGTTCCGTATTAGATTTTTCCGCAGATTTTAAAATTTCCGGCACAGGCTTAGTGATTTCCTTTTCAGCGCCAATCTGGACATTTAATCTGTCCCAATAAGCTGAATATTCATTTAAATGCCAGCCAAAAATATCCTCTGCCGCAACGCCAAGGTTATGACTTTCTATAAATTTCCTGATTCTATTAA
The DNA here is from genome assembly GCA_963638805.1 of Anaerobutyricum sp. Lineage (GTDB taxonomy): Bacteria > Spirochaetota > Spirochaetia > Treponematales > Treponemataceae > Treponema_D. Next base: position 2,392 of record CAVHTI010000016.1, on the reverse strand, counting down.
GATTTTCTTTACAAACCGGCGTCCATGTATTTTTTTTAATTGCCTTTTCATATTTTTCTTTTGATAAAGGCTTTTTATTCCACTTCCAGCTTCTTATATCAATGTAAAAAAGCGCCTCGTCACAAGCTTCACCCGTAAGACAAAAACCTGTAATTCCAGATTTTCCGCCTTTTACGCTAACGCCCGCGCCAACACTAAAAGGAATTCCGTGAGAATCCTCCAGAAAAATAAAACCGTCATCACAATAAGCCTTATCAACCCAAATTCCACGATCAAGATAACCGCGAAAGTTAATTTGTCCCGGTTTATCCGCTGTCACGTGAATAAAAATCATATCATCAACAGCACTAACCCAGGTTTTTCGCGTAAAGTGCACGTCATTTTCATCAGTGTAAGTTACAGTAACGCAGGCCTGCGACAAATCAAGTTCAGACTTATAAGTATCCAGGCATTTTTGAATAATTTTGTGTTGCAAAGGAAACCCACACTCAATTCCGTAATTTTGAGCAGAAAAAAAGTCCAGCCGGAATTCCCCCGCCGTCTGATAAACCCTCTCATTAAAGCAAGTGCCACTCATCGCCTCAAAACCAAGCTCCTGAGCTTCCATAACCTTGCCCTGCTTTACAAGTTCACGAATTTTCGGAAGATACTTTTGAGTATCAGGATTTATACGATCAATAGGACCACCAGACCAGATACCTTCCTCATTTAACTGCAAAATTTCATTATTCGGATGAGTTTTTACCATCGTTCCAAGACGACCATTTCCCAATGGCAAAAAAGATTCCCAGTTTTCAGGAACTTTATTAAAAGTCAATTTATCATTCATTTTTTCAGATTTCCTTTTTTTCGGATTTTATATTAATTTTTTTCCGTCAGAAAAAGCTTTTCCAACCGAATCACCAAGCGCAATATAATTAAAATTAACGCAATCATAAATAATAGGATCAACTTTCTTAATGTCAATTTTTCCGTCAGTCAAAACAGATTCATCCGCATTAACATTAACAATTTTTCCGACCATGTATTCAGAAGCCGCATCATAACTTACAAGCTCACATTCAAGACAAACCGGCAACTCATTAATCACAGGCGCATCAACTTTTGAACTTTTAGTAACAGAAAAACCCGCCTTTTGAATTTTATCCAAAACCTTATTTCCAGAAGCAATTCCAACATAATCGCAGGCAACAACATGCTTTGAATCCGCAAAAGTCACCGTAAAGGCCCTGCGCTTAAGAATATTTTTTACAGTTTTATGGTCAGCACTAAGACAAATTCCAATTTCATTCGTATTATGAATACCACCCCACGCAGCATTCATCGCATCAGCATTTTCATTTTCATCATAAGAACCAATAATCAAAACCGGCATAGGAAACAAAACCGTCTGTTTCCCAAAATCTTTTCGCATAAATTCACCTCGCAAAAACAAATTTATTCGCTTACGTACTAAAATTCAATATTAAAAAACTCACAGGTCAAATATCTTTTTTTTGATTTTTGGGCCAGTGCATCGTTCCAACTCGCCTTCCGCAATTCGCTATTCGCTCAAAGTCCTCGGCGCCCAAATAGTGCGCCTGCGGGCTTCCGCTTCGTTTTTTGAAAAAAACTTCGCGGCTGCTACAGCCTCGGGCCGAGTGTTTGGTAAAACGTTTAATTCATTTATAAAAAAAGGCAACTTTATTGGCGCCTCTATTCAGAAAATTGTAGAAATTCCAACATTAGGAACAAAAGAAATTTCAGTTTTTACAATTTTCCCGACTTTTTCTACATATTACGTCGAAAATAAATCAAAAGTTGACACTCTCGATTTACTAGAAATAAATCAAAATAATTAACTCGAAAAAAACGCTCCAGACAAAAAAAAAAGCCCTCGGAAAAACCGAAGGCTTCTGGGCAGTGAGAGGATCGAACTCCCGACATGTTTATAATCGGAAATCCGTTAAAAAAAATGCGACCAGCATTTTTTAGGATTCTCCTTTAAATCAACTCCGAACAGCTGTGCTGTGAGGTCTGCAGAATGTCGGGCAAGAACGCCTCAGACAAAAAAAAAGCCCTCGGAAAACCGAAGGCCTTTGGGCAGTGAGAGGATCGAACTCCCGACATGTTTATAATCGGAAATCCGTTAAAAAAAATGCGACCAGCATTTTTTAGGATTCTCCTTTAAATCAACTCCGAACAGCTGTGCTGTGAGGTCTGCAGAATGTCGGGCAAGAACGCCTCAGACAAAAAAAAAGCCCTCGGAAAACCGAAGGCCTTTGGGCAGTGAGAGGATCGAACTCCCGACATTCTGGGTGTAAACCAGACGCTCGTACCAGCTGAGCTAACTGCCCGAAAAAGCCAGCAGCTACCTACTTTCCCGCTAAAGAGCAGTATCATCGGCGTAAGA
>CAVHTI010000015.1:0-40873 GCA_963638805.1 Anaerobutyricum sp. | reverse complement strand
GATATATCAGGACCGTTTGGACTAAACCTTTTGATGATTTTTACTTCCTGCGTTTTATTTGAATTTTTTAAAACGCTCTTAAATAAATCAAAATTTAGTGTGGAATTAAAAATATCGTCTTTTGTCTGGGGCGCTTTGATGATTTTTATTGTCACTTATGGCTTAATTTCTGTAAATCAAAAAGAAAACACTGAATTTTTGAAAATTACTGCAATTCAAAGTAATGAAAATCCCTGGAAAAATGGAATTGAATCTTATAATTCAAATCTTGAAAATCTTATTGAACTGACAGAAAAGGCTTTGGAAGATTCTCCGGAGTCAAAAATTGTTGTCTGGCCAGAAACTGCCGTTGTTCCTGATATTGTTGAAAATTATTTTTATCCTCAGGATTCTTTACGAAATAAAATGTCTAAGCGGCTTTTGGAATATATTGATTCAAAAAATCAGATTTTTGTGATTGGAAACGGTCATAAATACGATGGAGAAGTTTATAATTCTGCGCTGGTTTTTAAAAGTGGAAAAAATGTAATTCCTCCGAATCCTGAATGGTATGCAAAAGTTCATCTTGTGCCTTTTACAGAATATTTTCCTTTTGAAAAAATATTACCATCTGTTGCAGAAAATTTAGAAAATAACGGCGCCGCATACTGGAAAAAAGGTGAGGAATATAAATTTTTTGAAGCCGAACAGAATTTTGTTTTTTCAACTCCGATTTGCTTTGAAGATACTTTTTCTGACACAGGAAGAAAAATGTTTAAATCTGGCGGAAGGTGTTTTATAAATCTTTCAAATGATTCATGGTCTTTTTCGCAGAGCGCACAAAAACAACATCTTGCAATGGCAATTTTTAGATGCGTGGAAAATAGAATTCCCGGCGTGCGAAGCACAACAAGCGGTGAAACTTGCATAATTGACTGTAAAGGAAATGTGACGGCAAAATTAAATCCTTTTTGTGAAGGTTATTTAAACGGAAATGTGGAAATTCATGACAAAAATCAAAAAGAAACTTTTTATACAAAAACAGGAGATTTGGCAGGCTGGGGAGTGCTGATTTCTCTTTGTTTATTGTTGATAAGCAAAATATTCATCATTATAATGAAAAAAGGTTGTAAAAATGGCTGATAAAGAAGAAAAACGAAATTATACAGTTTTTGGAACAGAAACAGAGTTTGACGGAATTTTAGAGTTTACAGATAATCTTGTTATTACGGGACGTTTTAACGGCAAAATAAATGCTCCTGCCGGTGATTTGGAAGTTGCAAAAAATGCTTTGTGTTCTGTGGAAAATATAGATGTTAATTCGTTAACGGTTTCTGGAACGGTTACTGGAAATATAAAAGCAAAAGATCGTGTTGAAATCTGTAATGGCAGTAAAGTTACCGGCGATGTCACAACTTCTAGAATCAGAATTGCAAATAATGTTGAGTTTAACGGTCAAATTACAATGCTTGATACCGAACCTGAAGTTGATTTGTTTTCCGTTGCCTCTGCAGAGTATAAAAACGCTTTGCTTGTAAAACAGGAAACCATAAAATAATTTTTAAACCTCCGAAAATTTCGTTTTTTGGAGGTTGATTTTTTGATGGTTAATTGTGCAGAAAATCATTTAATTGACAAGTAATAAAAAAAGTATAATAATATTTGAGTAATTTCTTAATCTTTTCGGGGAATCCCAATATAAATCTGCAATCAATTTGTCGAGTAATATAAAAATCAAATTTATTTAAATTTTAAATGGAGTATTTTGAAATGGCAGGACTTAGAAGACGCCGCAAGGAAGAAGATGCTGCATCATCTGAAATTTCTGAAGAAAATCAGGGAATTTTGAATTTTGAAGGGGATGAGACAGAATCAGAACCGGAAAATGTGCAGTTGACTGAAAACGAAGCACAGACTGAAGATGAAAATCATTCGGAAGGGGAATCCGAAGAAAATGTCACGGAAAGTGCTGAAAACTCTGCAGAAGATGCAAAACCGGTTGTAAGAAAACGAAGAATTGTAAGAAAGTCTGAAGATAAAGAAAATTCACAAAATAATAACCAGAATTACGAAAATTCAAATCAAAATTATAAAAATCCACAGAACAGATTTATAAAACGCGGAAATACGCAGAATAGAAAGCCTTACGCTACAAAATCTTATCCTGTTCCTACTGGCGAAGTTTCTGAAGCAATTTTGCAACAGGAAAGTGCCGCTTCTTCTGAAGATAATGCAAACAAACCTCGTCTTTTGATTAATGACCTTACGTTAAAAAGTATGCCGGAATTGCGAGAAATGGCGAAACAGTATGGTTTTGCGGAAGATGATCTCGCCCCAATGAAAAAGCAGGACTTGATTTTTGTAATTCTTAAGGCTCACACAGAACACGGTGGAATTATTTTTGCTTCAGGTGCCCTTGAAATTTTGCCTGATGGATACGGTTTTTTGCGTTCTCCACAGAATAATTATTTGCCGGGCCCTGATGATATTTATATCAGTCCTAGCCAGATCAGGCTTTTCAATTTAAAGACAGGAGATACGGTTTACGGTCAGACACGTTCTCCAAAAGAAGGGGAAAGATTTTTTGCACTTTTACGCATTGAATCTGTCAATTTTGATGAACCTAGAGTTGCTCAGACTCGAGTTCCTTTTGAAAACCTTACGCCACTTTATCCTGATGAAAAATTACGTCTTGAAACAGTTTCTACGGAAGTTTCAACGCGAATTGTGGATCTTTTTGCTCCGATTGGAAAAGGTCAGCGTCTTTTGATTGTTGCGCCTCCAAAAGCGGGTAAAACAATTTTGATGCAGAAAATTGCAAATGCAATCACGACAAACAATCCAGAAGTTTATTTGATTGTACTTCTTATTGATGAACGTCCTGAGGAAGTTACTGAAATGGAACGTGCAATTAAAGGCGAAGTTATTTCTTCAACATTTGATGAACAGGCTACAAGACACGTTCAGGTTGCAGAAATGGTTTTGGAAAAATCAAAAAGACTTGTAGAACACAAACGTGACGTCGTAATTTTGCTTGATTCAATCACAAGACTTGCGCGTGCGTACAACCAGACTGTTCAGACTTCCGGAAAAGTTCTTTCTGGTGGTGTTGATTCAAATGCGCTTTTTAAACCAAAGAGATTTTTTGGCGCGGCACGAAATGTTGAAGAAGGTGGTTCTTTGACAATTATTTCGACTGCATTGATTGAAACTGGTTCAAGAATGGACGAAGTAATTTTTGAAGAGTTTAAAGGAACTGGAAACAGTGAAATTAATCTTGACAGAAAACTTGCAGAACGTCGACTTTTCCCGGCAATCAACATCAAAAAGTCTGGAACACGAAAAGAAGAATTGCTTTTGACAGAAAATGAGCTTCAGAAAATCTGGGTTCTCAGAAAGGTTTTTGGTCCAATGGAAGACATTGACATCACAGAGCTTATTCTTGACCGCATGAAGAAGAGCAAGACAAATGAAGCGTTCCTGGCAAGTATGAATACCGGAACTGCCGGAATGGAATAATATATTGAAAAAAAATTGAATTTTTTACATAATATAAAAATCTTGTGATATTAAGTGTGTTTTTTGAGCTGACAGTGACGGAATGATAGAAGCATTTAGAGTGCAAGCTAGAGGTTGCTGGGCGTAATATCGGGCAAGAAACAGGAGTTATAAATGAAAAAGGGAATTCACCCAAACTACAAACTTACAAAAATCACATGTGTATGTGGTAATGTAATTGAAACAAGATCAACTGTTGAAAATATTCACGTTGAAATTTGTTCTGCATGCCATCCTTTCTATACAGGAAAGCAGAAACTTGTTGATACAGCAGGTCGTATCGACCGATTCAACAAGCGATATGGTATCAAATCAGAAAATAAATAATTTTTTGAGCTTAAAACTGGCCGGTTTATATACCGGCCTTTTTTTTTGGTCTCTCAGAAAATAAAATAAACTCATCGTAGTCATTTTGGAGGATTAAATGAAAACTTTGCGTTCAAAACTCATGCTGCCAATTATGCTGAGCCTTGTTGTTGGTGTTGGTCTGACTGTAGTTGCTGCAATGTCAATTGCAACTAAAACTCTCACATCTGCCGTTTATGAAAATCTTACGAATCTTGTAAAGGCAACGGCGTTTAATATTCAGGACATAAACAATCAGGAATATAAACTTCTGGAAACGTTCTCTCTTTATCCGGAAATTCGTGACGAAAATGTTGAACTCAAAGAAAAATGGCAAAAACTTAATCTGATGAAAAACGGAAATCAGAATTATATTGGAATGGCTTTTTATGATAAAAACGGAATTGGCTGGACTACCACCGGAAAATATCAGGACTTACACGATCGGCCTTATCTTGCAAAAGCAATGAAGGGCATTAATTCTATACTGGATCCGGCATGGAGCCCTGTAAACGGCCAGATTTCTACATTTTATGCCGTGCCAGTTTTTTCAAATGACGGAAAACAGATTGGCGAGGCGGTTTCTGTTGTTGACAGTATGATTTTGTGTGAAACCTTAAAAGAAATGAAAATTGGCGACACTTATCCGTTTGTTATAAGTATGAATACGGGAAATTATGTTGCTTCGGTTGATACCTCTTTATTAAAAGCATCTAAAAATATCAGTTCTGTAGAAAATCCGGAATTTCAAGCGATTATAAAAAAAGCCATGAACGGCGAAACCGGCATAAACTCGTACACGGATTCTGTTACGGGCAAAAAGAAACTCGTTGCATATTCTCCTGTTGGCGGCGACTGCGACTGGACTGCAATTATTGACGTTCCTTATGCAAATTATTTTAAAGGCCTTGATTCTATGATAAAAGTTGCGCTTTTTTGTCTTTTGATTTCAATTGCATTGTGTTTTGGCTTTTTGATTACGATAATTTCAAAATTTTTAAAACCTCTGAACAATTTTAATAAAATCATGATTACGAATTCAGAAAACGAAGATTATCTTGACCTTACAAATACGGTTAGCGCTGACGGAGACGATGAACTTTCAAGCGTAATCAAAAATTATAATAAATTTAACGGCAAACTGAAAAATGTAATCCTTGATATTACAGAATCAAAAAATCAGCTTGCGTTAATGGGCGAATCTCTGGATAAATCTGTAAAAGAAACTTCTTCAAGCATTCAGGGAATTCTTTCAAATATAAATGAAGTTGCTTCTCAGATAAATATTCAGGCGGACAGTGTTTCTGACACATCAAGTGCCGTAAACACAATTGCAGAAAATATTTCGTCATTAGGAAAATTAATTGAAAATCAGTCTGAAGGTTTTGCGCAAGTTTCCAGCGCTACCGAAGAAATGATTGCCAATATAAACACTGTTGAACAGTCCGTTGAAAAAATGGCGGAAGAATTTGAAACCGTACTTGTTCAGATTAAAGACAGTTCTAAAAAACAGGACGAAGTAAATTCGCTTATTGAGCAGGTTTCTGAACAGTCTCAGATGTTGAATGAAGCGAACACCGTAATTGCTTCCATTGCGGAACAGACAAATCTTCTTGCTATGAATGCTGCAATTGAAGCGGCGCACGCGGGCGATGCCGGCAAAGGTTTTAGCGTTGTTGCTGACGAAATCAGAAAACTTTCCGAAACTTCATCAGAACAGTCTGGCGAAATCAGTGAACAGCTTTATAAAATTACAAGTTCAATTGAAGAAGTTGTGGAAGGTTCCGGCGAAACTAAAACCGCGCTGAATTCTGTTTCTGATTTAATTTTGCAGACAAATCAGATTGTTGTGCAGATAAAAGATGCAATGTCCGAGCAGTCCAAAGGTTCAAAACAGATTATTGACGTACTCACGACCATGAACGAAAATACCGCTCAGGTAAAAAATGCTTCTGAAAAAATGGAAGAAGGCAATTCTCAGATTTTGAACCAGGTTGAAAATCTTGAAAACGCAACAAAAGGCATTCGCGAAAGTGTCGAAATTATGAATACAAGTGCCCGCCAGATTGAAGAAAACGGCAAAATTCTTGACACAACTTACGAGCAGGTTCACAAAACAATTGACACAATCGGAAGTCACGTAGAAAAAATTCACGTTTAAATTAAAAATCATACGGGCGGTCGCCGCTTTTGGCGTCGCCGGGCTTGCGCGCTATAAAATTGCGGAACTCAACAGTCAAACAAAAATGAACTTTTCCATCATTCTTAATTTTCTGTTTGATGTCCGCAATTTTTTCGTTCAGCCACTTCGTGTCCGAACCGCTCACGCGGCAGCAATCCCTACCGCGGTTGTCCATCAAAAAAATATTTAAAGTTTTCCTACCGGGAATTTCCAGCAACGGTGCGGTTTATTACCTTCAAAATCTTTTGGAATTGTTATTTCTGTAATGTCTTCACAACCAATCGTGCAGCCAGAAATTGTAGCCTGCGGTAATTTTGTGCGGTCAAATTTAAGCCGCTCAGAATTTGTAGAAAAATATAATGTGCCGCCAGGATTTAAAAGATTCAGGCAGTCTTTTACAAGTTGCGGCCACTGTTTGTTTATGTCAAGAACATTGTAAGTGTTTTTGCTGTTAGAAAAAGTCGGCGGATCTAAAATAATAATATCCCAGGTTTTTGATTCTTTTTTTTGCTGTTCAGTAGCAGTTCCCGCAATTATTGCTTTTTTTGCAACGGCCTGATTTTGTAAAAACTGAATGCAGTCAGCGCGGGTAAAAATATATTTTGATTTATCAAAAAATCCGTTTAAACTCATATTTTCTTTTGCCCATGCTAAATATGTATTTGAAAGGTCCACAGATTCTACACTTTTGGCATTTCCTGCCGCGGCATAAACGCTGAAACTTCCGGTGTAACAAAAAAGATTCAGCACAGACTTGCCACTGCAGTTATCCCGCAGAAAATTGCGCAATGGACGGTGGTCAAAAAAGAGTCCCGTGTCAAGATAAGACGAAAGGTTTATTTTAAAAATCTGTCCGGATTCCTGAGAAATCTGCGGAAGTTCATTTATTTGAGTGGCAAATTCATTTTCTGGTGACTCTGTAAAATCCTGATTTTTTTCATATTGCGCTTTGCCTTTTTGTTGTTTACGCATTTTTTTTATAACGTGCGAATTTTCAATTCCAAGAACCTGGGCTGCGGTTTTTGCCATAAGTTCAATCCAGATTTTTTCTTCATCTTCGGGCTTTTCGTAAGGGCGTTCGTAAAGATATAAAACGGCATAAGTATTATTTTTAATTTCTTTTTCTGCAGAAAGGTCATTTGCCGAAAGTTTTGCGTTTTGTTCAGTTAAATATTTTGCAGTTTCTATTACAGTATTAACTTCTGATGGCAGAAATTCATATAAATCTAAAGAAACTGGAATTTCTGGAATGTCGCGGTCATAAAGACGGTAGCAACTTACGCGGTTTTTTCTTGCCCATTTTCTTAATTCTTTGTATTTTTTTTTCAGACGGTTTGAAAATAATTCTGACTGATATTGATTTTTGTTTTCCATAAGTCAGAATTATACAAAAATTGCGTATTTTTGACACTCTTTGCTATAAAAAGTATAATCAGAAACAGTAAAAGCAAGGACTAAAGGTCAAAGTTTGCAAAAAAAAGCAAAATACGGGGCTGTCTAAGAAGTCATATTCTAGTTTCATTTCAAACTTGTTTCGGAATCTCTATGCTGGATATAGTATAGATGCTGAAATAAATTCAGGCACTAGTTTCTAGTCGGCTCCTTCAAAAATATATTGAGTTTCACCTGTGTGTGAAGAAGGAAAAAAATCGGTATGGATTTTATTGAATTTGGTCTTGACGAAAGACTTATGAAAGGAATTGAAGCTGCTGGTTATGTGAATTGTACTCCTGTTCAGGAACAGGTAATTAAGGCTTCAAAAAAGGACGATGGTTCAAAAGAACCTGATTTGTATGTTCAGTCTCAGACTGGAACTGGAAAAACTGCTGCATATCTTGTTGCGGTTATTAATTCAATGCTAAAAGAAGCAAATGCCGGCAAAAAATGTCTGATTCTTGTTCCAACGCGTGAACTTGCCGTGCAGGTTGAAGAAGAAGCAAAGACTCTTGCCGGAACTTCTGGACTTAAAGCATTCAGCGTTTACGGTGGAGTAGGATACGAAAAACAGATTTCTGCGTTAAAAAAAGGCGTTGATATTGTGATTGGTACTCCTGGACGTGTAATTGACTTACAGGAAGGCGGAAGTCTTGATCTTTCAACTTCGGCATATTGTGTAATTGACGAAGCAGACAGAATGTTTGACATGGGATTTTATCCTGATTTGCGAAAAATTTTAAAATGTTTGCCGGAAGCAGAAAAACGTCAGACAATGCTTTTTAGTGCAACACTGAATTCTTATGTAAAGAATCTTGCATGGGAATATACCCGCGATCCTGTTGAAATTACAATCGAAGCTGAAAATATTACCGTAAGTGAAATTGATCAGGAATTACTGCACGTTTCATCTTCTGACAAGATGCGACTTTTGATTGGTATTTTGAAAAAAGAAAATCCTGAAAGTGCAATTGTTTTTTGTAATACAAAACGTTCGTGCGAAGTTGTTGCAAAAAGACTTCAGATTAATGAAATCAAGGCTGAATTTTTAATTGGTGACCTGCCACAGTCAAAACGACTTGCAATTTTGAAGTCTTTTAAGGCTGGCAATGTTCCGGTTTTAGTTGCAACTGATGTTGCTGCCCGCGGAATTGACGTTGATGATCTGGCAATGGTAATTAATTATGATTTGCCGGTTGAAGCAGAAAATTATGTTCACCGAATTGGACGTACAGCGCGCGCCGGAAAATCTGGAAAGGCTTATTCTTTCTGTTCTGAGCAGGATGTTTACAATTTGCCGGCTATAGAAAGATATGTTGAAATGCAGATTCCGTCTTCTGTTGCCTATGAAGATCAGATGCTAGAAGATAAATCTAGCGGAATGTACATTAAAACCGAAAACTGGCGTGATGATGAACCTTTAACTCACGGTGGTTCACGGCATTATGGCGATAAACCTTACAAAAAACACTATGAAAATGGTGAAAATTACCATAAGGACGGAAAATCCGGCGGTTATAAAAAATATGGTGACTACAAAAAGGACGGTTACAAAAAGGATTCTTACAAAAAGTCTGGAAATTATCACGACAAAAAGAATGAAAATAAAAAGCCTTATATTAGTGCCGAACAGCTTGCCGGAATGTCTTATGAAGAAAGAATGAAATTCTATAAAGAACGATACGGTTCTAATAATTCTTCTAAGGATTTTGCTCAGAAAAAGAACGAAAAATTCAGCGGAAAGAAAAATTACGGCAAAAATAATTCTTACAATAAAAACAACAGGAATTATAAAAAGAATTTTGATTCTAAAAATAAAACTGAAAACAAAGCTCCTTTTAAAAAAGGACTTTTTGCAAAAATCAAGGCATTTTTTACCGGCAAAAAATAATTTTTTTTTGAGAAAAATTAGCGGTAAAGCGCTGCTGCGTAAGGGATTGGAGCAGGCGCGACGGCTGTTTGAACAGCCGGAAGCGAAAACGGAAGGGCACACTATTTGTGTGGCCTGAAGTTTTGGAGCGAACAGCGGAACTGCGCAAAGCCCGACCCGGCGCGTGATTTTTGAGTTTTATTAAATTTACACTGTGAATGCAGCGCCGGGATACGCCCGAAAAAAATATAATTTAAGGAAAATAAAATTATGATTACTGTAAGCGATGTAAGTGTTTCTTTTGGAGAAAAACCTCTTTTTAAGGACGTAAATCTTAAGTTTAACAAGGGAAACTGTTATGGAATTACCGGTGCAAACGGAGCCGGAAAGTCTACATTCTTGAAACTTTTGTCCGGAGAACTTGAAAAAGATTCCGGCGAAATTTTTATGACTCCGGGCGAGCGTATGGCGGTTTTGAAACAGGACCACTTTGCCTACGATGAATATTCTGTAAAAGATACTGTTATGATGGGATTTCCGAAATTGTATGAAATTTCTAAGGCTCGTGATGAAATTTATGCAAAGGCCGATTTTACAGAAGAGGACGGAATAAAATCTGCGGAACTTGAAGCAGAATTTGGCGAAATGGGCGGTTACGAAGCGGAAAATCAGATTGAACAGATGCTTTCTGGTCTTGGCCTTGAAGAAGAATATCACGACAGAATGATGAGTGAACTGGATGAAAGTCAGAAAGTCCGAGTTTTGCTGGCACAGGCAATTTACGGTAATCCTGATGCTTTGATTCTTGATGAACCTACGAACGGTCTTGACATTGAATCTATTACGTGGCTTGAAAATTTCCTGCTTGATTTTGAAAACACTGTGATTGTTGTTTCGCACGACCGTCACTTTTTGAACACGGTTTGTACTTACATTTGTGATATTGATTTTGGAAAGATTACTCAGTTTAGCGGTAACTATGATTTCTGGTATCAGATGACTCAGATTATGCAGCGTCAGGCTCATGAACAGCAGAAAAAAACTGAAGATAAGATGAAGGATTTGAAGGAATTTATTTTACGATTCAGTTCTAATGCTTCAAAGGCAAAGCAGGCTACTTCGCGCAAAAAGATTTACGATAAACTTGCAGAAAGTATGGAGGATATTCCGGTTTCTACAAGAAAATTCCCGTACGTTGCATTCAAAGCTGACCGCGAAATTGGAAACAATGTCCTTGAAATTAAGGATTTGAATTATAAAGATGCGGACGGAAACGTTCTTTTAAAGAATTTTAATTTAAAAGTAAACCGTACAGATAAAATTGCGTTTGTTGGTATTGAGCATAATTCCGTTACGGCACTTTTTGATATTATTAACGGAGTTGTAAAACCTGATAGCGGGGAATTTTATTGGGGACAGACGACTTCGCAAACTTATCTTCCGCGCGATAACAATGCAAGTTTTGATAATGATCTTAATATTACAGAGTGGCTTAAGCAGTATTCCAAGGAACAGGATGATTCTTACGTCCGCGGATTTTTGGGAAGAATGCTTTTTAGTGGCGACGAATCGCTGAAAAAAGTGAAAGTTTTGTCCGGTGGTGAAAAAGTTCGCTGTATGCTTTCAAAATTGATGCTTTCTGGAGCAAACTGCATTACTATGGACGACCCAACAAACCATCTGGACTTGGAAGCAATTCAGTCTTTGAACGAAGGTTTGATTGCATTTTCCGGAGTTTTGCTGTTTTCTTCGCATGACCACGAGTTTATTCAGTCAATTGCAAACAGAATTATTGAAATTACGCCAAACGGAATTATTGACCGCATGATGAGTTTTGATGATTACATTAATGACAAGCAGATTACTGAAATGCGAAAAAAATTGTATGAAGGAACCGGTAAAAAAATAAAATACCGAGTTTAATTTGAATATGAAAAGGCACTGTCGTAACAGGCAGTGCCTTTTTTTTTTACATTTGTGAATTGAATTTTGAAAGTAAATCGCCAAAGGCGTTGTAGGCTTCTTCGTCTGTGAGCGGTGGTTTTTCTTTGTGATATTCAACGAGATTTGAAGGAATTTCGTCTAAAAAGCGGCTAGGCTCAGTTTCTGTAACTTGCATCGCGTGACGGCGTTTGCGGCATGCGGAAATAATGAGTTTTTGGCGCGCTCTGGTGATTGCAACGTAAAAAAGCCGGCGTTCTTCTTCTACGTCGCCGTTATTTTCTTCCACCGACCGTGCGTGAGGAATTAATCCTTCTTCCGCGCCTGCAATAAAAACGACCGGGAATTCAAGGCCCTTTGACGCGTGAATTGTCATAAGATTTACTTTGCCTTTGTCGCCTTCTTCGTCCATGTCATCACGGCTCAAAAGGGTAATTCGGTTTAAATAATTATAAATGCTTGGATTTGTATTTTCCGGATCATTTTCCCAGGTTTCCATGGAACTGAGCAGAAATTCTATGTTTTTTAATTTGAACTGAACGGCCTTTTCACTTTTTGAAAATTCCGTAAAAAGATGTCCTTTGTAGTCAATATCTTCAAGAAGCTGGCGCACCTTATTTGCAAGGCCGTGTCCGCTTAAAATTTTCTGGCGGTGATTTTCTATAATCTGGACAAAATCTTCCAAATCTTCTTTTACGGTGTCGCTTGCCGTTGAATTTTGTGCGTGAAGTAAAAAATCAATTGCGTTCCATAAGGTGCACCCATTTTCTGCAGCCGCGTCATTCATAAGTTGAATTGTTGCACGGCCAATTCCACGGCGCGGAGTGTTTATAATCCTCAAAAGGTTTATGTCATCATCATGATTTGAAATAACCCGAAGATAACTGATGACGTCTTTAATTTCTTTGCGTTCAAAAAAGGACGTGCCGCCGCTCATTGTGTACGGAATGTTATTTTCAAGAAAGGCTTCCTCTATAAAGCGGCTCTGGGTATTTGCCCTCATCAGAACGCCAAAATCGTCGTATTTTAGTTTTTCTTCGGCGGCAATGCCCAAAATGCTTTCTGCAATAAAATCCGCCTCGTCAGTTTCGTTTTCCGGCATAAAAATTTCTATAGGCTTGCCTTTGCCTTTTCCGCTCCAGAGTTTTTTGTCCTTGCGGTTTGTGTTGTGCGAAATTACGCCGTTTGCGGCTTCAAGAATTGTGCCAGTTGAACGATAATTTTGTTCCAAGCGGATTTCCGTGACGTTAAAATCATTTTCAAAATTGATGATATTCTGATAGTCGGCGCCACGCCAGCTGTAAATTGACTGGTCATCATCGCCAACGACGGCAACATTTTTGTCCGCCAGAAGATGCATCAGTTCATACTGCTGATGACTCGTGTCCTGAAATTCATCGACCATTATGTATTTGTAGCGTTCTTTGTATCTTGCAAGAATTTCCGGATTTTCGCGAAAAAGTTTTATTGGAAGTACAATCAAATCATCAAAATCGACGGCGTTGTAAAGTTTTAAACCTTCCTGATAACTTTCGTAAAGTTCGCGGTACATTTCTGTCTGCTGATCCCAGGTTTTGCGGCCGGTTTTTATGTTGGAAATTATGTTCCCGATTGTGTAAATGTCCATTGCTTCCTGTGAATATTTTAATTCACGGCCACATTCTTTTATGAGCGCGACTCTGTCCGTTTCATCGTAAATTGAAAAATTTTCACGGTAGCCAAGACTTTCAATTTCCTGACGTAAAATTCTTACTCCAAAGGCGTGAAAAGTAGAAATCGTGAGGTTTTGAAGCTTTTTTTGAGTGAGTTCTTTTATGCGGCTTTCCATTTCGCGTGCCGCTTTGTTTGTAAATGTGAGTGCAAGAATCTGACTTTGAGGAATGCCTTTGTCCAGCATATGTGCAATGCGGAAGGTTATTACTCTTGTTTTTCCGCTTCCGGCGCCGGCAATTATTAAAATTGCACCTTCAGTTGTTGTTACGGCTTTGAATTGTTCCGGGTTTAATTCTTTTTGTAATTCGGCTAAATCTATCACGATTGAAAATCATAATATTTATAAAAAAAAATCTCCATAATGGCAGAATGTTTTTCTGCGGATTCTAAAAAATTACAGGTGGTGGCGAAAAATTGGCGTTTTTTACAAGTTCCGCTTGCTATAATGGGAGCCTCTAAAAATTGCAATTTTTAGAGATGCCCATAATGGCGTATTTTCTGATTAGTGATAAAATTAATTTTATGAAAAAAATCACCTTTATATTATTTTCTATTATTTTTTCCGTTATTTTGATTTCCTGTTCAAAAGATGACGGAATGGAACTTTCAGAAATTGAAGCTTTGACTCAGCAGGGACATTCTGAACTTTTGAGCAAATGCGTTTATAAACCGTGGAATGGCGGGACTTATGCAGATGGCAAGGCCGGCGGAACCTGGTACACGACAATTCTTGATGATCCTAAGACTTTTAATCAGCTTATTGGCGAACGTGACGGTCAAAGTAGTGCTTTAATCAGCGAAACTCTGGATTATCTTTTTGATTATGATTCTTATACCCGCGAGTGGAAGGCGGAAGCGGCGGATTTTAAAATTGAAACAGACGAAAAAAGTGGAATTCTAACCGTTCATTGTAAACTTCGCGACGATATGTTCTGGTCATTTTATAATTCTGACAAAAAAATTCCCGTAACTTCTGATGATATTGTTTTCTGGTACAACGAAATTGCCGGCGATGAACAGTTTGCTTCAAGTTCTTATGGTTCACAGTGGGTTACAATGCCGGTCGGAAGTGAAAATCACATTGATTGTGTAAAAATTGACGATAAAAATTTTGATTTTGTGTTTCCGCGAATTGTGGCTGACCCGCTGCTTGCCTGCAATATGAGTCTTTGTCCGTCTTTTATTTTTCGTGAGGCAAAAGAAAAAAATGGTGCCGACGGTGTAAAAAATCTGTTCAGTGTAAATTCAGATCCAAAAACTATACCATCTTGCGGCAGATTTTTTATAACGGAGTATAGTCCTTCACAGCGCCTTGTTTTTACGCGCAATCCTGATTATTGGAAAAAAGATTCAAGAGGATATTCAATGCCTTATTATGATCAGATGATTTGTCAGATTGTTGGCGATATGAATACCGATTATCTTTTGTTCAAAGAAGGTAAAACTGAAACTTATAATCCGCGTCCGGAAGAAGTCAGCGACGTTGTAAATGCTCAAGGCGATGATTATACGGTTTTTGCAGCGGACGGAAGTATGGGCGCTTCTTTGTGGTCTTTTAATCAAAATCCTGTTCATAAAGATGAGCCTTATTACAAATGGTTTACAAAAAAAGAATTCCGCCAGGCTATGAGTTGTCTTTTAAATCGTGACAGAATAATTAATCAAACTTACCGCGGATTGGCTCAGCCAAAGTATGATTTTTTTCCTGAAGCAAATCCTTATTACAACGCTGATATTACTTTAAAATACCGTTTTGATATTGAAAAAGCCGAAAAATTATTAAAATCGGCGGGTTTTGAAAAAAAATCGGATGGTTTTCTTTATGATGAGGAAAATCACAAGGTTGAATTTGATTTAACAATTCCGTCTTCAAATACAATTTTTAACGATATTGCTCAGATTCTTGTTGATGAAGCTAAAAAAGCCGGCGTTACAATAACAATCAGGCAGACGGATTTTCAGAAAGTTGTAGAAATGCTCACTTCAACTTTTGACTGGCAGAGTGTTTTTATAGGGTTGGGCTCAAATTTATTTCCTTCGCAGGGTAGTAATGTCTGGCCGTCAAACGGAAATCTTCACTTGTGGTATCCATATCAGGAAAGTCCTGCAACGGATTGGGAAGCAAGAGTCGATTATCTTTACAACGAGGGCTGCTACACAAACGATAAGAAGGCGGCAAAAAAAATCTGGGACGAATATCAGGAATTGTTGCTTGAAGAATGTCCGGTAATTTATCTTTTGCGCTCACGAAGTTTTTTTGCAATCCGTAATAAGTGGGATTTAACGAACGTTTATTATGATAATTTGAATGGCGCAAAAACAGAATTTGTTTTTATAAAATAGTCGAAATTTATTTTTATAGGTGGATTTTGTGGCAAAATCATTTTTATTTTTGAAAAAAGCAGGAATTACAATTTCTATGCCGTGGCGCTTGTTTAGAAAAAAAGCCCCGATGTTTTCTTTTATTACCGGCAGAGTTCTTACGATGTTTCTGCTTTTGTTTCTGCTTGGTTTTGGCCTTTTTGGCCTGATGGAACTTGCTCCCGGCGATATTGTTGACCAGATGATGACCCAACAGTTGATGTCCAGCATGGACAGTGGCACAAAAAAAAGTGCCGGTGGGGCAGAAAGTGACAATAAATTTACAACCGACCAGATGGAACATTTACGTGCAGAACTTGGCCTTGATAAGCCGTTTTACGTTCAATATTTTAAATGGCTCGAAAGAGTTTTAATTCATCATGATTTGGGGACAAGTTTAATTTCGCGCGCTCCGGTAAGTTTTTTAATCAGAACAAGAATCTGGAATTCCTTGCTTTTAAATTTGATTTCCCTGGTTTTTATAACCTTTTTTTCTTTTGCGCTCGGGGTGTTTTTTTCAAGCAAGGTTGGAACCAAAGTTGATATTGCCGCGACGTTTATAGCGCTCTTTTTTCATGCTTTTCCGGGAATGTTGCTTTTGATTTTACTTCAGCTTTTTGCTTCTGTGACGGGACTTTTTCCTGTCACGGCATATCCTGATTTTCCTTTTAGTTCGGCTCCGGCAAAATTTACTTTCAGTTATGTTCATCATATTTTTCTGCCACTTTTGGCATCATTTTTGGGCGGAT
Source organism: Anaerobutyricum sp. (assembly GCA_963638805.1). GTDB lineage: Bacteria > Spirochaetota > Spirochaetia > Treponematales > Treponemataceae > Treponema_D. The sequence goes on along the minus strand of CAVHTI010000015.1, from coordinate 24,741 downwards.
TTGGCAGTACAATGCGAATGATTCGTTCCACAATGCTAGATCAAATGGGAATGCCTTATATTCTGGCGTTGCGGGCCAGAGGCGTCAGTGAAAGACGAATTTATTTAAATCACGCGTTCAGAAATACGCTGAATCCTTATATTACGGGCTCGGCAAATCTTCTGGCAAGTCTTTTTAGTGGTTCGCTGGTACTGGAAATCATTTTTGCGTATCCAGGAATTGGCCGTCTGATGTATGAGGCGGTTATGCAGCAGGATATTAATCTTGTTCTTGCAAACAGTATGTTTATTTCCGCGCTTGTTCTGATTGGAATGGTAATCAGTGATATTTTGCTTGCCGTAGTAGATCCTAGAATTCGCTACGGAAAAAAATGAGAGGTTTAGTTATGAAAAAATTCTGGCAATATTTACGGACACGACCTCTGGCATTTATTTCAACAATTATTTTGATTTTTGTTTACCTCGTGATGATTTTTGCGGAATTTGTCGCTCCGTATCCTGCGAATCTTACTTTCCAGGAAAATACATATCATCCGGCAAATGTTCAATTTACAAACGGCCTTATTGCAAAGGAATACAGAGTTATAAATCGCGTTGACTGGAAATATGTAAAAGTAAAGGGTAGTGATTACAATCATAAGATTTCATTTTTTGTAAAAGGAACTCCTTATAAACTTTTTGGCATAATTCCGTGCGACCGTCATCTTTACGGTACAAAGCCTGATTCTGACGGTAAAACCTATCCTGTTTATCTTTTAGGCGCGGATAATCTTGGACGTGACCTTTTTAGCCGCATAGTTTACGGAAGCCGCATTTCGCTTACAATCGGATTTGTGGCGACCTTTGTTTCGCTAGTCCTTGCAATTATTCTTGGCGGAATTTCAGGATTTTTTGGTGGTGCAACGGACTGGACAATAATGCGTTTTGCAGAATTCTTTATGCTTATCCCGAGTCTTTATTTTATCCTGTTTTTGCGTTCTCTTTTGAATACAAAAATGGACAGTGGCACTTCCTACATGATTATCACTCTGATTTTGTCTTTAGTCGGGTGGCCGGGCAGTGCAAGAACAATTCGCGGCATAGTTCATTCAATAAAGCGTGAAGAATTCGTTATTGACGCTGATATTGAAGGGGTTCCGCCACTTGTCATAATTTTCCGGCACATAATTCCTCAAATCATGAGTCTTCTTATTGTCAGTACGGCGTTGAGCATTCCGGGCTTTATTATGAGCGAAACGACCCTTTCCTATTTGGGACTTGGAATTAGTGATCCGGCAGTGAGCTGGGGTTCTCTTATAAATCGTGAAATTACAACGCTGACGAATTTACGCCGTTTTCCGTGGCTTTTGTATCCGGTTTTTATGCTGCTTTTGGTTACGCTTGCATTTAACTTTCTCGGCGATGCTCTTCGCGACTACTTTGATCCTTACGGGGCAGTTTACAATAAAAAGAAACTCTTTAAGAATTTTCACTCTGCAAAAAATGATCTTGAAAATCTTGAAACTGGAAATTCAGAAAATCAATCTGAGGATTTAAAAAATGTTTTGCTTTCTGTTCAAAATCTGGAAGTAACATTTAAAATTTTGCGCGGAACAAAATTTATTCCGGTTTATGCAGTCAGAGGAATTTCTTACGAAGTTTACAAAGGTGAAATTTTAGGAATTGTTGGTGAATCTGGCAGCGGAAAATCTGTTTCTACAACGGCAATTCCAGGACTTTTGCCACAAAATGCTTATTCTACGGGGCATATTTATTTTGAAGGTGTTGATTTAACAAAACTTTCCAAAAATCAAATTCGTTCTTACCGCGGAAATAAAATCGCGTTGATTTTTCAAGAGCCGGGCCGTTCTTTTGATCCTTTGCAGAATATTGGTAGCGTTTTCTTTGAAACTTACAGAAATCAAAATCCTAAAATTACAAAGCAAGAGGCTGAACAAAAGGCCGTGTCGATTTTAAAAGAAGTGGGACTTCCGGATCCGGCGGCAAAATTAAAATCTTATCCGCATCAGTTTAGTGGCGGGCAGTTACAGCGTATTGGAATTGCACTTGCGTTAGCACAGGACTGTAAACTTTTGATTGCGGACGAGCCAACAACCGCGCTTGACGTGACAATTCAGTCTCAAATTGTTTCACTTTTGCTAAAATTAAAAAAAGAAAGGCAACTTTCCATTATTTTTATAAGTCACAATATAAATCTTGTTGCACAAATTTCGGATAGAATCGCGGTTATGTACGGTGGAAAAATTATGGAAATAGGGGATTCTAAAAAAATCATAGAAAATCCGTCCCATCCATATACACAGGCACTTGTAAAAGCTTTGCCGGAATTTGGAAGTCATTATACAAAATCAAAAATGATTTCAATTCCGGGGCGTGTAACAGATCCTGCAAATCCGGAACCTGGCTGTCCGTTTGCTCCAAGATGTTGTTTTGCTACTGAAGAATGTAAAAAGACTCAAAAATGTTACAAAGTCGAAGAATCTGAAAAGGGAGATTAGAAAATGTTTATGAAAAATATTCTGGAAATAAAAAATCTTTCTAAAAGTTTTAATCTTGAAGCCGGTTTTTTTGCAAAAAGTAAAAAAAAGGTTTATGCCGTGAACAATGTTTCTTTTGATGTCAAAAAAGGAACTACTTACGGAATTGTCGGGGAATCTGGTTGCGGAAAAACGACAACTGCACGCCTTATAATTCAAATGTACAAACAAGATTCTGGCGATATTTGTTTTTTTGATGATACTTCGTTGTCTCAAAAAAAGGTTCAGGACTATTCAAAAAAGGAAATGCGACTTTATCGCGAAAAGGTAAAGTATATTTTTCAAGATCCTGCCCGCTCACTGAATCCTAGAATGACGGTTTTTGAAGTTATGACTGCCGGTTTAAGATATTCAAGTCTCTGGAAAGGTAAAAAAGATGCCCTTGAACGTTGTGAAAAAATTATTCAGGAAGCTGGTTTAAGTCCAGAAGATTTATTTCGTCGGCCAGCAGAATTTTCCGGTGGGCAAAGACAGCGAATTTCTATTGCCCGTGGCCTTATTATGAATCCTGAACTTTTGATTTGTGATGAAGTTGTTTCCGCTCTTGATGTTTCAATTCAGGGGCAAATTATAAATCTTTTGCAGGATTTGCGTAAAAAACGTGATTTAAGTTTTATTTTTATTACTCATGACTTAAAAGTTGCTTCGTATTTTTGTGACGTAATTGGCGTTATGTACCGCGGAGTTCTTGTTGAAGAAGCGCCTGCCGAAAATCTTTACAAAAATGCTTTTCACCCTTATACAAAACTTTTGTTTGAAGGCGCTCAAGGCAATTTTACTGATTCAAATTTTGAAGTAGAAACTACTCTTGAACAGGAAAATTGCTGTCCATTTGCTTACCGCTGTCCTTATGCAAATCAACAGTGCAAGTCAGAACTTCCAGAGTTTCGCAATCTGGATGAAAATCATAAAGTCAGGTGTTTTTTGAAATAAATGAAAAAAATTTTAAAAAATGCCAGTTGTGCTGTTGACACTAAATGTCGTTTATTATACTATATTAATCACAACGCGCCGCAGTAGCTCAGTTGGTAGAGCGCCGGACTGAAAATCCGTATGTCGTTGGTCCGATTCCAACCTGTGGCAAAAGCCTAAGTCTTTAGTAAATAAGGATTTAGGCTTTTTTTTATTTTAAACTGAATTTTGATCTTTTCTTATAAAAGAAATATCTAAAAATTGCAATTTTTAGATGCAACTCTAAAATATTTCCTGTTTTTGTGCTATTATTAACGTATGAAATTAAACAACAATGTGATTGCGTTTACTGGTGGCGGTACTGGCGGACATATTTATCCGGGACTTGCCGTTGCTGATGAAATTCGGGAAATTGCGGAATCAAAAAATATAAAACTCGAAATAAACTGGATTGGCTGTTCAACTGGCATGGACAGAAAAATTGTAGAAAGTGCACGAAATTCAAAAGGTGAACTTAGTGCAGACCGCTTTTTTGGCATTTCTTCTGGAAAGTTGCGCCGTTATTTTTCGTGGAAGAATTTTACGGACTGTTTTAAAATTATTGCCGGCTATTTTTCTGCAAGGCGAATCTTAAAAAAAATAAAACCTGCCGTGCTTTTTTCTAAGGGCGGATTTGTGAGCGTTCCTCCGTGTCTTGCTGCAAAACATCTTGGAATTCCAGTTTTTACTCATGAATGTGATTTTACGCTTGGACTTGCAAACAGAATTAATTTTAAGTCTGCAAAAAAAATGTTTGTTTCTTACGAAGAAACTAAAAATCGACTTGGAACTGAAGATCAAAAAAGAGTTATTGTAACAGGAAATCCTGTGCGCCCAGTTTTTTACAATGCGGATTATAAAAAAGGTCTTGATTTTTTAGGCCTTAGCGAAGATGAAAAAAATGCAAAGCCGGTTTTGATGATTTTGGGCGGAAGTTCAGGGGCGCGTCAGATTAATGAACTTGTTTTTAATAATCTTGACTGGCTTTGTGAACGTTTTACCGTGATTCATCAGACGGGACTTTTGAATAATGACGAAAAATCAGAAAAAAATCTTTCTGAAAAATATGGAAAGTCTTATAAGCCGTATCAGTTTATTTATGAGCAGATGCCTGATGTTCTTGCGGTAAGCGACGTGATTCTTTCTCGTGCTGGTGCAAATTCTCTTTGGGAAACTGCGGTTCAGTTAAAGCCTATGGTTTTGATTCCTTTGTGTGGCAGTGGCACGCGTGGCGACCAGGTGGATAACGCAGAATTCTTTAAATCAAAAAATGCAGCGGAAGTTTTAGTTGGGGACGAGGCAACTTCAGAAAATTTAAAAAAGGCTCTTGAAGTTATGCTTATTCCAGAAAATCGAAAAACTTACGCGGAAAGTTTAAAAAAATTAATTTCTGATGAAAAACCTGCCAGAAAAATTGCTGAAATTATATTTTCTGAGATGGAGAAATAATGCCAGATTTTGTTCCAATTGATTTTGTATTTTTCGGAATTTTATTAATTTTCGCATTAATTGCCCTTTTTAGAGGATTTATAAAAGAAGTTTTTGGAAAAGCCGCCTGGATTCTTGGACTTGTTGCCGGAGTTTTGTTTTTTTCAAAAGTTTCATTACTCTTTCAAAAAATCATAAAATATAAAATTCTCTGTAATATTCTGGGCTTTCTTGCAGTTTTTATAGTTGTTTTTCTTGTGATTGAAGTAATCGGAAAACTTATTTCTGCTGTTTGCGAATTTGATGTAATAAAAAGTCTGGACCGTGGATTAGGTTTTCTTTTTGGCCTGGTTGAAGGAATTGCGATTGTTGCAGTTATCATTTTTATTCTTGATATTCAGCCGTTTTTTTCTGTGGAAAAAATTTTGTCAGACAGTTTCTTTTATAACATTTACTTAAAACTTTTAAATTCGCCAGACGTTGCTGGTACGGTGGTAGAAAATGCTTGAAAATATTGTTGGTCAGAGTGCTGCTAAATTTATTGGCGCAGATTTAAAAAGAAATATTTTTCCACGGGCAGTTCTTTTTAGTGGAAGTGAAGGGGACGGCAAACTTTCTACCGCACTTGAAGTTGCAAGAATTTTATCCTGTCATTCTGAAGAAAAAAAATTTAATTGTACCTGTCCTTCGTGTTTGCAGCATAAATCTCTGGTAAGTTCAAACGTCATGCTTTTAGGGCCACGGGATTGTTTTTTGGAAATTGCCGCGGCAAAAAAAACTTTTCTTGAAGCTCAAAATCAGACTTATAAAGATGCCGCGAGATATTTGTTTATTCGCAGTATCAGAAAATTGACGATGCGTTTTAATTCTATTTTGTATCAGGGCGACTCTGATGTGAATAAAATTGGCTCTCTGATTGAATCAATAAACGAGGAACTTGAAGTTCTTGATTTTCCAAAAATTCTGCCTGAATACGAAGATTTAGTGAAAATTTGCGATAAACTTTCTGAAAATACTCAGTTACTTGAATCAACTTTTCTTTACGATTCAATCCCGATTAATCAGATTAGAAATATGGAAGCCTGGGCGCACATAAAATCTGAGGAAGGAAAAAAAGTAATTATCATTGAAAATGCCGAGCAGATGCAAAATAGTGTCCGTAACGCACTTTTAAAGATTCTTGAAGAACCGCCTGAGGACTGTCAGTTTATTCTTTTGACGAATAAGCGCAATTCCATCATGGAAACAATCCTTTCGCGTGTCAGAACTTATGATTTTAAAACTCGAAATGATGAACAGCAGAAAAAAGTTTTAAATCTGGTTTTTCACACGGATTATTCTGGGACTATAAATCAATATCTTATGGAATTTTTGCCGGTAAAGCCAGCTGTAATTCACGAACAGTCAAAATTGTTTTTTTCTTCCGTTCAAAATAGAAAAATTCCGGATGTAATTCAAATTGTAAAAAAATGTGAAGACTTTATTCCGCGCGTTATATTAAAAATTTTTCTGCAGGATTTAAATGATTATCTGATTCCTCTAAGAAAAACGCCGCTTGGTTGCGAATGTCTTTATAAATGCATTCGTATAATGCAGAATTTCCGCGACAATATCAATTTATATAATCAAAATCCCAGGGCGGCGATGGAAACTTTGCTTCGGGATTTGTCGGCAGTAAATGTTTCTAACGGACAGGTGTTTAAACTATGCGGCGATATGTAAAAAAACTTTCTCAAAAACTTTCTATACTTCCTCGCGAAAAACTGGAAGAAATTACCGAGGCTGCTTTTCAGCAGAATGATAATCTTTACGAAATTATTGATTCAATTTCTACCGGACTTTTGATTCTTGATAATGATTTTAATATTCTTGAAACAAACGCGATTCTTGAAGGACTTTTGGAATTTAATTGTCATCTTGATGATTCAAAAATTTCAAATGTTCCTGTCTGGGAATTAATAGTGGACAAAGAAATTGCGGATTACATAAAACATGTAAAAGAAAAAGACATTACAAATTCTTGCGAAGAATTTTCGACTTCAACGAGCGGTGGTTCGGTGCGATTTTTGAGCATTACCGTAAATCCTTTGAACATAAAAAATAAACTTTCCGGCCGAATTATTTTGATTACAGACATAACGGAACGAAAATCTCAGGATGTTTTGCTCCATCGTATGGAAAATATGGCAAATCTTACAACTCTCGCGGCTGGAATGGCTCACGAAATAAAAAATCCGCTGGCGGCAATAAGTATTCACATGCAGTTGATTGAAAAAGCAATCACAAAGGCAAGAAATAATCAGAATATTCTGCCAGAAAAAAAATTTGTCGAAGATCACGTCAGCGTTGTAAACGAAGAAATCCAGCATTTAAATAAACTTGTAATGGATTTTCTTTTTGCGGTGCGTCCTGTTAATGCAAGTCTTGAGTTAAAAAATCCTGATGAACTTATAAAAAATATTGTTTCATTTTTTGAGGCGGAATTTAATTCGTACGGCGTAAAAGTTGAAGTAAAATTGCCGGAAAAAAGGGTGCGTCTTATGCTGGACGAAAAACTTTTCCGCGACGTTATTATAAATCTTGCTCAAAATGCGCTTGCAGCAATAAAAAGTCGCATTCCTGATTGCAACGAACAGAAATTTTCTGATACTGATGATAAAAATTATCCGGGGCTTTTTGGAATTTACTGTGAAATTTGTGAAAATAAATATCTGATCAAAGTAAAAGATAACGGCTGCGGAATGTCTGGTGAAACGCTTTCTAAAATTTTTGAACCTTATTACACAACAAAGGCAAACGGCACTGGGCTTGGAATGACGATGGTTTACAAAATCATAAAAGAATTTTCTGGGGAAATTTTTGTTGAATCTGAAGAAGGCAAAGGCTCCGTGTTTACAATAAAATTTCCAATTCCTCAGCAAAATAAAAAATTGCTGAACAATCACTAAAAGAGGCGCTTTATGTTTACAATCCTTACAATTGATGATGAAGAAAATATCAGAAACGGGCTTGCCGATAACTTTGAACTTGAAGGTTATAACGTAAAAAAGGCGGCAAACGGTAAGGAAGGTCTGAATTTAATTGCAAAAGGTGATATTGATCTTGTAATTACGGATTTGCGAATGGACGGAATCAGTGGCGAGGAAGTTGTGCGCCATGTTACAACCGAAAATCCAGGAATTCCGATTATAGTTTTGACCGGTCACGGAAGTATTGATGACGCCACGGCCGCTATAAAAGCCGGTGCCTACGATTTTCTTACAAAGCCACTGGATCTTGATCATCTGAATCTGATTGTAAAAAATGCTTTAAAAGGTCGTTCTCAGACAAAGACAATCACTGAACTTCAGGAAAAATTAAAAAAATCTGATGTTAATACAGAAATGATTGGAAAAAGCGCTGAATTGAATCGTGTAAAAATGATGATTCAAAAAGCAGCGCCAACAAAAGCGTCTGTTTTAATTACCGGAGAAAGTGGCGTTGGTAAGGAACTTGTTGCAAAGGCAATTCACAATAATTCGCCGCGAAAAGATAAGCCGCTGATTACCGTTCATTGTGCTGCCTTGAGCGAAAGTCTTTTGGAAAGTGAATTATTTGGTCACGAAAAAGGCGCTTTTACCGGTGCTGATAATTTGCAAAAGGGCCGTTTTGAACTTGCAGATGGTGGTTCAATTTTTCTTGACGAAATTGGTGAAATAAATCAGGCAACGCAGGTAAAACTTTTGCGCGTCCTTCAGGAAAAATCTTTTGAAAGGGTGGGCGGAACTGAAACTTTGCACGTTGATGTTCGCGTTATTGCCGCTACAAATAAAAATCTTGAAGATGAAGTAAAAAAGGGAAATTTCCGGGAAGATTTGTATTATCGTCTGAACGTAATTAGAATCCAGATGCCAAGCCTAAAAGAACGTAAAGATGACATTCCTTTGCTTATGCATTCATTTTTGAAAGAATATTGTGAGGAAAATTCAAAGGAAATTAAAGGTTTTGACCGGCAGTCAAAAAATGCAATGTTAAAATACAACTGGCCGGGAAATATCCGTGAATTACGAAATTGCGTTGAAAGTGCGGTTGTAATGTGCACCGGCGACGAAATAAAACTTGAAGATTTGCCGTCCTCTGTTCAGGAAAAAGGCCGCGAAAATGTAATTACAATCCCGATGGGCATTACGATGGACGAGGCAGAAAAAATAATTATTCAGGAAAATCTTGCGGATAACTGCGGAAATAAATCTAAAACGGCGGATATTCTTGGAATTGGACGAAAAACCCTTCAGCGCAAAGTTGAAGAATACAAAATCGAATAAAATTTTACTTTTTCAGATTTTCAAAATATTTTTTTACAATTTCAAAGGATTTTATAAGATTTTCAGTCTGATTTTTTGTTATTTGTGAATCATCTTTGTTTTTTGCAGTATCAGGATGATAGAGTTTTAAAAGTTCACGGTATTTTTTTTTAATTTGCTCAAGACTTTCGTCTGGACTTGAATGAAGCGAGTTAAAGGCATTTTTTAATTCTTGCGGAAGATTTGCAAACGGATCCGATTTTTCAGAATTTTGCGCTTCGTTATTTGATTCAGCTTTATTTTTTTTAGGTTTTTGAGGAATTTCACCTTTTTCCAGAGCCTCCTTTAGTAAATCGCCAAAGGAATCGTACATACCGTTCATAAATTTTCCATGAAAAAAAACGGCTGCCTTGATTTTAGACAGCCGTCGATTTAGTTTTTTTATGCCTTAAATAACAGTTCCCGGCGGAATAACGGCACCCTTACGAATAACGATAATGCCGTCTGCACTGTAGAATGTGCCGTGGTCACCATCTTCGTATTTTTTACCGCTTATACCAATCTGGCAGTTATTTCCGATTTTTGCATTCTTATCAATAATTGTATTTTTGATTTTGCAGTTTGTACCAATTCCTGTGCACGGAATGCCTTTTTTGTGATTTGCCTGTTTTTCAGTTTCATCATCATAAAAGTCTGCGCCCATCATAATTACACCGTCAAGTTCTGAATTGTCTTCAATAATTGAACGTACACCGATTACTGAACGGTTTAACTTACAATTTGTGATGATACAACCTTCTGATGTAAGTGAACTTGTAATATCGGCCTTGTTGATTTTTGAAGGCGGAAGATTACGCATATGAGTGTAAATAGGTGATGTATTTCCGTAAAAATCAAATGCAGGGTAAGGTTCTGTGAGGGCAATGTTTGCATCATAGAAACTCTTGATTGTTCCAATGTCTTCCCAGTAGCCGTCAAATACGTAAGAGAAAATCTTTTTCTTGCCGATTGCAAGCGGGAGAATTTCTTTACCAAAGTCAGTGTATTTTTCGTTTTCGCCACCAAGCATTTCTTCCATTGTGTCGGCATTGAAAATATAAATACCCATTGAGGCAAGATATTCTTTTTCTGGCGGAAGGCTTCCGCGTGCTTCTGCAGGGATTTTCCAGGCATCAATATTCATGTCTGGCTTTGGTTTTTCCATGAACTGCTTTACCTGATTATTTGAATCAATCTGCATGATTCCAAATCCGGAAGCGTCGTGACGGTTAACTGCAGTTGTTGCAATTGTAATTTCTGCGCCAGATTTAATATGAGCGTCCATAAAAGCTCTTAAGTCCATTTTGTAAAGCTGGTCGCCAGAAAGAATAATGTAGTGAGTTGGTCTTTGAGACTTAAAGTGAATGAAGTTTTTGCGGACAGCATCGGCAGTACCTTCGTACCATCCGGAATGTTCCAGAGTCTGTTCTGCTGCAAGAATTTCAACAAAACCGCCAGAAAAACGGTCAAAATTATAAGAATTTGTAATGTGAAGATGCAAAGACGCAGAATTGAACTGAGTTAAAAGATAAATTTTCTTGTAACCAGAGTTAATACAGTTAGAAAGTGGAATATCAACGATTCGATATTTGCCACCAAAAGAAACGGCCGGTTTTGAACGTTCCTTTGTAAGCGGATAAAGTCTTGTTCCTTTACCGCCACCCAAAATAATTGCCAGTACGCGAGGTTCGCTATTTGACATAAAAGTCTCCTTAAAATTTATAGATTTTTACAATTTTCAAACTATTTTTGATAGATATTATTATAAATCTGAAATTTTCAGATTGCAAATATTAATTAGAGGCAAGTTTGCGCCGGGGGAAGCCCCGTATCATATAACAAAAAATTTCTAAACAAAAAATTTCACTTTCCGATAAAAAAGTAAGGGTGAAAACTCTAAAGGTGTAAACAAAATATTTAGTGAGGTACAAATGATTAGAGGCTGGTACACTGGCGCTTCTGGAATGAATGCTCAGCAGAACAGACTTGATGCAATATCCAATAATTTGGCAAATGTTGATACTGCCGGTTATAAACGTGATATTACCGTGAGTAAGTCTTTTCCGGAACTGCTTATCCGTCGTACAAATCTTGACGGCGTTTATGAATTAAAAAATGGAATGGGCAGTGCAGATGCTGCTCCTGTGATTGGCAAACTTGGACTTGGTGTTGAAACTAACGAAAATTATATTGATTTTACACAAGGTTCTTTTAAAGTAACAAATACAAAAACTGATGTTGCATTAAACGGAAAAGGTTTTTATGCAGTGGAAACTCCTTATGGCGAGCGATATACGCGTAACGGCGATTTTTTGATTGGTAAAGAAGGAATTTTGGAAACAAAGGACGGATATCCGGTTCTTGGAGAAAACGGCTATATTTATGTTTCTGACGATAGATTTACGGTTAATGAGGACGGAATTGTAATTGGCGAAGAAGATTCCGCTGAAATTGACCGTCTTAAAGTTGTTCGTTTTGATGATGAACGTTATTTGAAAAAAATGGGCGAAAGTCTTTATTCAACAAATGATATTGCGGGCCCGGCACATATTGCGGAAGGTAACGAACGACCTTCGTTTTTGCAGGGCTACACTGAAACTTCAAATGTAAACGTCGTAAACGAAATGGTTCAGATGATTGAAGTTAACCGTGCTTATGAAGCGAATCAAAAAACAATTACTTCTGAAGATTCTATGATGAGTACGCTGTGGCAGAAGGTTGCCGTTTATAAATAGGGCATCTCTAAAAATTGCAATTTTTAGTGGCTCCCAATAGTAAATCTGGAGGAAAATCATGGTTAGAAGTTTGTGGACTGCGGCTACCGGAATGAACGGTCAGCAGTCAAATATAGATGCAATTTCAAATAATCTTTCAAATGTAAATACAACCGGCTATAAACAGCAGCGCGTTGAATTTGAAGATTTGGTTTATCAGAATGTAAAACTGGCCGGAACGCCTGCAACAGAAGACACGGTAACTCCGGTTGGAATTCAGATGGGAACTGGTGTAAAAGTTGGCGCAACTCAGAGAATTATGAGTCAGGGCTCGCTGCAGAATACCGGCGTTGACACTGATGTTGCGATTGTTGGCGAAGGTTTTTTTAGAGTTCAGCAGTATGACGGAAGTTATGCTTATACTCGTGACGGTTCTTTTAAAGTTGATTCTAACGGCCAGCTTGTAACAAACAACGGACTTAGAGTTATGCCGGAAATTATTTTGCCGGAAGGTTATGACGTTTCTACGCTGAATATCACTCAGACTGGTCTTGTGAGCGTAAAAGTAAACGGTGGTAACGAGCCGATCGAAGTTGGTCAGCTTGAATTGTACAGATTTCCAAATGCTGTTGGCTTAAAAGCCGAAGGCGATAATCTTTACAAAGTGACAAATGCAAGTGGCGAGGCAATTGCCGGTCGGCCGGGATACGAAGGCTTTGGCGATGTTCGTCATAAGTTTTTGGAAATGTCAAACGTTTCCGTTGTAAACGAAATGGTACAGATGATTGTTGCCCAGCGCGCTTATGAATTTGACAGTAAAGCAATTCAGACAAGCGACAATATGTTGCAGACAGCCGTAAACTTAAAGCGCTAACGGTAAAAAATGAGGTTTAGAAAATGAATGTCGGTTTAGTTTCAAATTCTTACAGTTCAATTACAAATGGCAGCGGAGCATTACAGGCTTCTAAAATGAATAATGAATCTTCAAAATTCAGCGAACTTCTTGAACGCCTCCAGAAACAGAATGACGGACGGGGGACTCTTTCTTCAAGTCAGATTGTTGAAGAAGGCAAACTGAACGGCGATTATACAAGCGGTTTTGGCGGAACTTTCGTGTCAGAAGCAGATAAAAACGCAAGACCTTCCGGTGCCGCTGCAAATCAGGCCAATGTTCATGTTCAGCAAAAAACTATTGATAAAACTTCTAGACTTTATGAAAAATCAATGGAACTTGAAAATTATTTTGTAAAGCAAATGGTAAACGAAATGCGCAAAACTGTAATGAAGTCTCAGGAAAATGATTTTGCAATGGACACTTACGAAGATATGCTTTACGAAGAATATGCCACCGCTTTGACAAAAAATGCCGGTTTTGGACTAGCAGATCAGATTTATCTTTCTTTGGTATAGTGGCATCTCTAAAACGGAAAGCCTGTTTTTAGATTTTCCGAATAAAAAGATATTTTGAGGGGAATCCTCTCTGAATATATGTTTACATCCTACTATGGTCCGGACTGCGTTGCTTTCCGGGCCTTTTTTTTTACACATACGGGCAGTCCGGCACTACGTGCCGTCGCTATGTTCCGGGTTCCGCTATCGCTTCAGCCTCCTCACTTTGCCTACGGCTTCGTTGCGGTGGCCGCCTTCGGCGCCCTGCACAGCGCTACTGCAAAAGTCCAAAAAAATAATTTCACGAAAAAATCTTGTGAATTTGTAAATAATGCGCCACTTAATTATAATAATTTTATGAACGAAATTTCTTTGCCGGCGGATTTGCACGGCCTTCATATTCATTTTGTCGGGATTAAGGGAACTGGAATGGCAGCCCTTGTCGAAATCCTTTTTCATAATGGGGCAATAATTACAGGTTCTGATGTTTCTGAGCGTTTTTACACTGATGAAATTATCGAAAAACTTGGTTTAAAAGCCCTTCCATTTTCTTCCCAGAATATTACCGATGATATTGATTATGTGATTTATTCTTCAGCGTACAAACTGGACAAAAATCCTGATTTGATTGAAGCGGTAAAGCGGGGAATTCCCTGCCTTTTGTACACTCAGGCTTTGGGCTCTTACAGTTCCCGCTCTTATTCCTGCGGTGTTTGCGGAGTTCACGGAAAAACTTCCACGACCGGCCTTGTCGGCACAATTTTGAAGGAAATTGATTTGCCGAGCCAGGTTTTGGCTGGTTCAATCATCAATTCTTTTGGAAATACCTGTACTTTTACTTCGGATCTGGTGAAAAATGGCACTTCGGGGCGAGTTGCTGGTAATTCACGTCCTCAGAACATCTTCGTTGCCGAAACCTGCGAATATCAGCGACATTTTATGTCTTTTTGTCCGCAAAAAATCATTCTGACTTCCGTAGAGTCTGACCACGAAGATTATTACCCGACTTACAACGACATTCGCGATGCTTTTGTAGATTATGTCTGCAAATTGCCTTCCGGTGGCGATTTAATTTATTGTTGTGATGATAAAGGGGCGTCTGAAGTTGCAGGGCTTGCTTTGCAAAAAAGGTCTGACATCAATTTAATTCCTTATGGCACAAATGCTTCCGGGGATTACCGCCTTACATTCGGCAAAGTCGAAAATGAAAAAAATAAATTTACGGTAGGGCTTTTTGAAAAAGAATTTTATCTAAAAATGCCAGGCCGTCACGAAGTTATGGATGCTACGGCTGCGGTCGCTCTTGTCTGCCAGCTTTTGAAGCAATACAAAAAAAATCCGCATGATTATCAGGATAAAATTGCGCTTGGCCTGGAAAAATTTTCCGGTGGAAAACGTCGTAGCGAAATTGTCGGTCACTTTTCAAACACGGCAGGCAAGTCGGTTATGGTGATTGATGATTATGGTCATCATCCTACCGCTGTAAAAACTACACTGGAAGGTTTTAGGGATTTTTACAAGGGACGTAAAATCATTGTTGATTTTATGAGCCACACTTATTCAAGAACCCAGGCCCTGCTCAAAGAATTTGCTGCTTCTTTTGATTCGGCCGATGCTGTGATTTTGCACAAAATTTATTCATCAGCCCGCGAAAATCCTGCTGATTTTGAAATTACTGGAAAAACTTTGTATGACCAGGTAAAAAATCATCTTCAAAATCAAAAAAATGCCAATTTGAAGGCAGAAAATGTCTTTTATTTTGAAGAAATCCTTGACGCAAAAGACCTTGCACAGAACTTACTGGAAAGTCCTCTCAAAGAAAAATATCCGGACGGCTACCTTTTTGTCACAATGGGGGCTGGCGATAACTGGAAGCTTGGCAAGGCAATTCTTGAGAATAAGTGATTTTATGATAAAATGGGCTATTAACGACGTACATAAAGGGGTAAAAAAATGACATCAATGACTGGCTATGCCTATGAAGAAGTTTCCTCAGAAACTGCTGTAGTTTCAGTTGAAATAAAATCTGTAAATTCCCGATTTTTGGATTTGGCAATTAATCTTCCGCCTTATCTTAATCAGTTGGAAAGTTATTTTCGCTCAAAAATTACCGAAAAAGTTGTCAGGGGTAAGGTGGATGTTTTTATCCGCATAAAAGAAATTGAATCTGATGCTGAAATTTCTGCTGATACCGGGGTGGCAAAATCCTATCTGGAGGCAATTAAAAAAGTTGCCCTTGCGACCGGCTATTCAACAGAAATTCCTTTGAGCCTGATAATCAGCCAACCGGGAGTTTTGAATTCAAATAAATCCTATGATGTTGAAAAATACAAAAAACTGATTGACCCTGTTTTTAATTCTTCTTTGGAAAAATTCAGTGCCGACCGCCTGCGTGAAGGCGAAAATATGAAAAAGGATTTGAAAGAAAAACTTTCAAAACTGGAAGAATGTGAGAAATTTTTTATTCAGTGGCAGCCAAAAATGGAGGCAATTTTCAAAGAACAGATTACAGCCAAATTTAATGAACTTTTGGGCGACCATGCTGACGAAAACCGGATTATGACGGAAACGGCTGCCATGCTGGTAAAATACACGATTAACGAAGAAATTGTCCGCCTGAACAGTCACATTCAGGCTATGAAATCTGAATTGGAAAATAACCCCGTGCCGGGCAAAAAGCTGGACTTTATCTGCCAGGAAATGAACCGCGAAATCAATACAATTGGCAGTAAAAATCAGTTTGCGGAAGTGGGGGCTATGGTCATTACGGCAAAAGATTCCCTGGAAAATATCCGGGAACAGAGTAAAAATGTAGAATGATGATCGCAATTCAAAGAGGTGATTTTATGAAATTAAACAAAGATTTACGGGTCGCAATCAGCGGAAAATCTGGCTGTGGAAATACGACCGTCAGCACTCTGCTTGCACAAAAACTTGGGGTAAAACTTATAAATTATACTTTCCGCCAACTGGCTGCCGAAAAAGGAATGACTCTTGCCCAGGTTATTGATGCCGCCAAAAATGATGATTCTTATGACAAATATGTTGATAAGCACCAGGTTGAACTGGCTTTAGCCCAGCCTTGCGTTTTGGGAAGTCGCCTTGCCATCTGGATGCTAAAAGAGGCGGATTTAAAAGTTTACCTTTTTGCCAGTGACGAAACTCGTGCTAGCCGCGTTTTTAACCGGGAAGGCGGAGATTTGCAGGCTATAAAAGATTTTACTGCTATGCGAGACCGGGAAGACACTAGTCGCTACAAAGAATTTTACGGGATTGATAATAATGATTATCAGTTTGTTGATATTGTTATTGATGTAAATAACAAAACCCCAGACGAAATTGTCCAGATTATTGTAGATAAACTGGTAGAAAAAGGGCTTGTGAGTTTGTAGAAAATCTAAAAGCCTAAGGCAAAAAAAAGGATACCGAATTTTATTTTCCGGTATCCTTTTTTTATTGGAGGTGTATAAAAACACCTCCAAAACGGCGAAGTCAAGGCCTTGAGTGATAGCGTGCCTTGACTCGACTTATTTCAAATTAGCCAGCAACCAATCCTTAAACTTGCCGTAATCATTTTCCATTGGGATTGCCTGATCTGGAAGTCGCAAAACTTCAGCAAGTCGCTCCGGAACCGGTGGTTCGCGTTTAATTGCATTTGTTACGATTGAACCGAATTTTGCAGGACTTGCAGTTTCAAGAATCACGCCGATTGCTTTTTTATTCTTTACATCTTCTGCCCAAACCGGAATATTTGGAGTAAGGCCAGGTTTAGTGTAATCATTTTTATCGCCGTTCAAGAGAGCTTCCATTCCGCCGTTTTTAATATCTTCCCACGCTTTGTAACCAATTGCTCCGTGTGGGTCAATAATGTAGCCGGTTTTTGAATAGCATTTTTTGATTCCGTCAATAATTCCGTCATTATCCTGCCAGTAAGAAGCGAACATTTGTCTTACTTCATCAAGAGAATACATTGCCTTGATTCTTTCGTAATTGCTTGGTGCACCAACGTCCATAGCGTTTGCGTAAGTTTCAACGGAAGCTCTGGCCTGATAGTCGCCAGTTGCAATCCAGTCAGGAATTGTGCGGTTTGAATTTGTTGCGGCCGTAAATCCTGCAATTGGAGCGCCCATTTCCTTTGCAATAAGTCCTGATGTCAGATTTCCGAAATTTCCAGAAGGAACAACCATAATGATTGAAGGATCTGAAAGTTTACTGTCAATTCTTGCTCTGTCGCGAACGGTAAGGGCTGCAAACATATAATAAAAACTCTGAGGAAGGAGTCGGGCAATATTGATTGAATTTGCAGAAGAAAGTCGTAGTTTTCCGCGGAGTTCTGTGTCTGTAAACGCTGTTTTTACAAGTTTCTGGCAGTCATCAAAAGTACCTTTTACTTTGAGAGCCCGGACATTGCCTGTAAATGTAGAAAGTTGTTTTTCCTGAAGTTCGCTGACTTTTCCGTCCGGATAAAGAATTGTAACGTCAAGCCCCGGAACGCCGTGGAATGCTGAACCAACCGCAGAGCCTGTATCTCCTGAAGTTGCAACAAGAATGTGCAGCGGAGTATCATTTTTTTTGTTGAAATATGACATTGTTCTTGCCATAAAACGCGCACCAAAGTCTTTGAATGCACAAGTTGGGCCGTGGAAAAGTTCAAGAACATAAGAAAAATTGTCTAAAGGCTGCAATTTTGGAGAAAAAGGATACGCGTCCTGAATGATTGCCGCTAAGTCCTCATCAGGAATTTCCCCTTCAACAAAAGGTTTTGCCATATTAAAGGCTATATCACGAAATGCCGGTGCCGATTCTTTAGTTAAAAAAGATTTATCAAGCTTTGGAAATTCTACAGGAATGTACAAACCTCCCGTAGCCTGATTCATTCCGCTCATTACAGCGTTTTCAAATGTTGTTTTAACAGATGAATCTCTTGTGTCTGTGTAAATCATAATTTTTTCCTTTTTTATATATTTTTACAGGCCGTAAATTAATGCTTCTGCAATTTTTGCGGCAAGTTCTGTTTTACATTTTGAAGTTGTATTGTTCCAGTTTGTTCCAGTTGCCTGATTTTCAAATTCTTCGTCAAAAACTTTAGAACCGTCTTTCATGCTGACTGCCTGAATTTTTGCATTCATTGTGCAAGTGTATCCTGAATCATCTTCAAGTTTTGTAACCGGAACTGAATATTTTATACTTCCCACTACAAGATAACCGCGGTGGTCATCAACAATTTCTGAATTTTCTTCGTAAAGTGTTTTTAATGATTTTTGCAAATCTGATTTTTCATTTACCGGAGCATTTCCGCAGAAAATTATACCGCGTTTTCTCAATTCTGACTGAATTTCGTAATTATTTGTCAGAGGATTTCCTTTTTCGTTGTAATCCCAAATAAACAAAAGTAGATTTCTTTGAGCTATGTCTGATTTTACTTTATATTGCGCAGAAACTTTTTTTTCTTCGGCCAAAGTTTTTATTTCTTCGTCATCAAATTCCGCATAAGGACTAAATGTGATTTCTGAATTTGCAGAAAAAAGAGGAGTTGGACTTGAGAAAGTCAAAAATCCGTTTTCATCAGTGTTAAAAACTTCTTCTGTATAAGAGATTTTTCCTTCAGATTTTGACTGAGGATATTTTACGTTAATTTTAAATGAAACGGCCGGTTCATTTTTATATTCTGCAAAAACAACATAAGGAGAACTAAATTCTTTGTTTACAGAAGTTTCATCAGGTTGCTGTGTAATTGTAAGGTTTATGTCTTTTAAATAATCAAGAAATTCTTTTTGAGGAGTTTTTATGACCGTTTCTTCCTCATTTACAACGGAAACTTCGTCATCAGAATGTGTTGTGTGAATTTTTTTTGCATTTTCAGATTTTTCAAGAGTTGCATTTTCAGAATTTTTGGAAGAATCATCATCAGAAATTGTTGCAGGCGTGCTTGCGCAGGAAACTGCCGTGAATAAAATTCCTGCCGAAACAGAAATCGAAATATATTTTAAGAACTTTGATTTTGAAATTTTCATTTTTTATTCCCACCGGTGCGTCAAAATACTTATTTTATTATAGAGAAATCCGCTTATTTTACAATAACTTGAGTTTTTTTTGCCGTAATCCTAAAATGAAATTTATGTTATAAGAAGCCTTGAAATTTTAATTTTCGCGGGGAATTTTATAGCGGATTGAGGGGAAAAATGTATACCGATAGAGCAACTCAGGCTGTCATTTATACTGAAAATTTACGACAGAATATAATTCAAATCAGAAATCATGTAAAAAAATATAATTCTGATACAAAAGTTTGCATTGCTGTGAAGGCTGATGCATACGGGCATGGCGCGGTTACGGCAGCAAAAATTGCGGAAGAGGAAGGTATTGAATATCTTGCCATTGCGACTGTTGGCGAAGGAATTGAACTTCGTCAAAATGGAATAAAAGCTGAACTTTTACTTTTGAGTTTTGCAACTCCTCAGGAATTTCATCTGATTTTTGAAAATAAAATTACGGCTCTTGTTGCAGGTGAAGAGTACATAAAACTTTTTTCAAAAGAAGCTGAAAAAACTTGCTCTGTGAATCCTGTTTTTCTTGCCGTTGATAGTGGAATGGGAAGAATCGGTTGTTATGCCGAAGACGCCGCTGAGGAAGCGAAATTAATTAATTCCTGTAAAAATCTAAAACTTGCCGGCATGATTACTCATTTTTCTGTTGCGGACAGCAGTCAGGAGGAAAACGTTGAATACACAAAAAATCAGTTTAAAACTTTTATGCAGGCCGTGGATTCTGTAAAAAAATGCGGAATTGATCCTGGAATCAGAACTTGTGCAAATAGTGCCGCTACCTTAAACAATCCGGAAATGCATCTTGATATGGTAAGACCCGGAATTATTGTTTACGGTTACTATGCTGATGATATTTCTAGAAAATATCTTGAAGAAAAAAATATTTTTATAAACCTAAAGCCTGTTATGGCACTTGAAACTAAAGTTGTTGCGCTAAGGCATTTTAAGGCCGGAAAATCAATTTCATACGGAAGAACCTGGACTTCGCCGGAAGATACTGATATTGCAGTGCTTCCTGTGGGCTATGCGGATGGACTTTTGCGCCGTTTTTCTCCTGGATTGCAAGTTACAATAAACGGAAAAAAATATCCTGTACGCGGAAGAATCTGCATGGACCAGTGCATGGTTGATTTGGGAAAAAATCATGATGTAAAACTTTTTGACAAAGCGGTAATTTTTGGTCCGGAAGAAAGCGGGACTTCCATTACCGCTGATGACCTTGCAAAAAGCGTCGGCACAATCAGTTATGAAGTTTTAACGTCAATTTCAAAACGAGTTGAAAGAGTAAATAAATAAGTGCCTTACTTTGAAGCTTTATATTCCGCGAGGATTTTATCCACTTCTGAAATTAAATAAAATGAGCCGGTAACAAGTAAAATTGTGCCGCTTTGTGAACTTTCGCTCAGGGCGGTTTTTATCATTGACTTGAAGTCTCGGCTGGAAGTATATGGAATTTCTGCATCATCAAAGGCCTTGTCTATTGCGTTTAAATCTGATTTTTTAACTGCACCGGGTCTTGTAAGATAAACTTTTTCAAAACGATATTTTAAGGCAACTGAAATATCCTTTATGTCTTTGTCCGCAGCGCATGCAAAAAGAAGATTTACTTTTTTATACCCGAAGATTTTATTCAAGGTATCAAGAGTCAGCCTGATTGAGTTTAATGTGTGCGCGCCATCAAGAATCAGGTGCGGAATGCCCTCAAATCCTGGAATTTTGTCCAGAATTTCAAATCTTCCGTGAAGTTTAGCTTTTTCAAGGCCTTTTTCAATAATTTCTTCACTTAAATTTGGCAGAACTTTTCTGACCGCTATTGCCGCCATCGCCGCATTTTCTACCTGCATTTTACCAAGTAGCGGAATAGAAGCTTCAATCGGTTTTGTAAAAATATCACTTTC
The DNA here is from genome assembly GCA_963638805.1 of Anaerobutyricum sp. GTDB lineage: Bacteria > Spirochaetota > Spirochaetia > Treponematales > Treponemataceae > Treponema_D. Next base: position 3,456 of record CAVHTI010000015.1, on the reverse strand, counting down.
AAAATGAATATTCATTCTGTAATTTTTATCATCAAAAGAGTAGCGCAGATTTTTTGTCAGCTCGTCCACAAAAAAGTAAGGGGCGTGCCTTGTGATTGCTTTTTCGCGCAGTACAATTTTGACTTTTTCTGTCTGCTGCCTTGCAATTACAACCGGTGTGCAGTTTTTTATGATTCCTGCCTTTTCCGCTGCAATTTTTTCAAGAGTGTCTCCAAGAAATTCCGTGTGCTCAAGTTCAATTGGCGTGATACAGCAGATTTTTGGCCTTACAACATTTGTAGAATCAAGACGACCGCCAAGTCCTACTTCAAAAACGGACCAGTCAACTTTTGCCTGACGGAAACACAAAAAAGCGTAAAGTGTAACAAGTTCAAACCACGTGATAGGTCGTTCAGCCGGTAAATCTTCCGTAATGATTGAATCAATGTTCGGGACCATTTTGCGGATTGCTTTTTCGTAAATTTCTTCCGGAAAAAAATCACTTTCGGTACTTATTCGTTCACGGAAATCAGAAATATGCGGAGAAGAGTAAAGTCCTACTTTATATCCGGCTTCGTGAAGAATTGAAGCAATCATTTTTGAAACAGAACCTTTGCCCTTTGAACCGGCAACGTGCACGCAAGGCGCAAAATCCTGAGGATTGTCAAAACGTTTACATAAATAATCTATGGTATCCAGCCAGAAAATATCTTTTTTAGGATTGTGTTCAAAATTCAGATAGTCATCCAGCCATTCAAGAAAAGTTTCTATTGCATTCATTTATTTTTTTTGTACTCTCTTTTTGGTATACGTCTTTATTATACGCCTTTATTATACTCTCATTTTGACTTAAATGGTTAAAAAATCATGAGAGAAAGTTTTGGAAATTTCAGAATTCAGCGGAATTTCTATTAATTGTGGTAATCCAAGCGGATTTTGCGGAAACGAAAGCGAAAATGCTTGCAAAAAATGAGAATATTTCCCGTTCGTTTTTGCTCCACCGTAGGCTGTATCACCAAGCAGCGGATGAGAATGTAGTGCGCACTGACTTCTGATTTGATGAGTGCGGCCGGTTTTTATGTCAAAGACTGCAAGCGTAATTTCCTGATTTTTGAAAAATCCGTATTTTACGGGGCAAACTTTTGTGTAAGCGTAAGCGGATTTTTCATTTTTACCGGCGTTTTTTGATGCCTTAACCGTATGAAAATTCTTTGAATCCTCATCATTTTTAGTGATAAAATCCTGCCAGATTTCTTCTGTATTAAGCCTTCCCTGAATTATTCCGTAATATTTTTTTTGAATTTCGTGATTTTTTATATTTTGAGTAAACCAGGATGCACCTTGAATACTCATAGAAAAGCAAATTAAACCTGTGGTTTTTCTGTCAATTCTGTGCAGTGGCCCTGGCGTAAAGGAAAGGGAAGTGTCCGTATGAGTCTGCCGGTAATAATTTTTTACAAGAACATCAAGAGAATCCTTACTACCGTGAACTAACATATCGTACGGTTTATTTAAAATCAGAATGTGTTCGTTTTCAAAAACTATAGGCGGAAGATTCTGGATTTTTTCGCTTTCCGTTGAAGTTTTTTCTGTGATTTTTGAATTTTTTTGTTCATCAATTATAAAAAGCGGAATATTTACGACATCATTTTCCTGGATTTTATAATTTTGATTTATTTTTTTTTGATTTACTTTTATGAGTCCTTTTCGGATAAGACTGTAAACATTTGAAAGGCTTAGTTCCGGAAGAAATTTTCTGATTACTTTGTCAATTCTTCGGCCCTGGTCGTTAATTCCTGTTTCAAAATCTGAAAAATCCATGATTTTAGTATAATCCTTTTTGTAGTAAAAATCTTTTGTTAATGTTATTATTTCTAGTTATGGAAAATATGGCAAATACACCTGCGCTTATGCAGTTTGTTGGTTTTTTTACAAATCCTATAATTTTATCAGGAATTTCAGCGTGGCTTGGAGCTCAGTTCATAAAAACTGCAATAAAACTTTTTTCCGGAAAAATTCATTCATTTGGCGAGTTGATGGAAATGATTTTCTGGAAAACGGGTGGTATGCCGTCTAGTCATTCAGCTGTCGTAAGTGCAGTTTGTACAACAATCGGTTTTAGAAACGGATTTAATTCTGATATGGCAGCGTTTGCGGCAGTTTTTCTTTTTGTAACAATCCGTGATGCGTTTGGTGTCAGAAGATCCAGCGGTTTGCAGGGCGCAAAATTAAATGAACTTGGCACAGAACTTAAAGAAAAAGGCGTCATTGATGATTATAAACGCGTAAAAGAAACTATGGGACATTCTCCTATGGAAGTTCTTTGTGGTTCAGTTTTTGGTATTTTGATTGGAATGGCCTTTTCACTTTTGAGCAAATAATGTAATGAAACTGGCCGTAAAAATTTCTTCGCTGATTTTGTCTTTTTTGTGTCTCTTTTTGATTTTTCAGTTCAGGACAATTCCTTCCGGAAAGTTATGGAATGAATATTACGTTCTTTATGTTCCTTCTGAAGTTTCTGATTCTGCGGTTTATTCAGTTTTGAGGCAAAAAAATATTCCTGATTCTGCCGTAGTTTCTTTGAGTGGCCAGTATTTGCCAGTGACTTTCAGTGAAAATTCTCCAGAAATTTCAGTTTACCGTGCAAATTATAAAAATTCTGAAAATTCTTATGAAAACCGGCGTAATTTATACTTTTTTGACAGTTCAAATAATTACCGGCTTTATTATATTTCTCATGATTACAAGTCTCAGATTGATTCTGCCGTGAGTGCCTTAAATGCCCAGAAAATTAAAGCTGGAACTGATAAAAATACTGCTTATCCGTGGATTTTACCGGTTTTAGTGTTATTTTTTAGCGCGTTTTTGGCATTTTATTCAAAAAACAAAAAAATCTTTATCTGCGGGGCAATTGTTCCGTTTTGCTTTGTTTTGAATAATCCGTTTTTTCCTTCTGCATTTTCAGTTTTGTTACTGGAACTCAGCCTGTTTTTTCTGGCAAATGTCTGGAAAAGACCGGGTGCGTTCAAATTTGTTTTTACCCGTCCGTTTGTAATTTTGACGAACATTATTGCCGTTTTCTGTGCTTTTAGCGCAAGCCTTAAAACTGGATTTTTTTATATGATTTGTCTTGCTGGAACGGCAGGTTTTATTTTTCTTTATTATTTTGTTCAGCAGTATTTTGTGGCAAAACTTAGTTTTAAGCCTTTGTACATAAAATCTGCGGCAAAAAAATCACTTTTTAACGGCAAAAATAAACTGATTTCACTTTTTGCTTCTGTGCTTGCCGTTGTAACTTTTGGAATTTTCTTTTTGACTTCTTCAGATTCTTTTAAATCCCGCGAATCTGCAATAAAACTTCCCGGCGAATTAAAAGAACGCGAGCTTCAGAGTTCAGAAAAATTACCGGGCCTTGAAGATTATACGCGCTGGGTTTGGAATATTCAGACTGGTCCTTATAAATCATTGAATTCAAAT